>NZ_JUUO01000110.1:13372-51270 GCF_001074975.1 Streptococcus pseudopneumoniae
CCGCAAACTGCTCAGCTAAATCTCGTTCACTAGGGAGTCTTTCTCCAATAGCCCAACGGTGCTCGTCAATATCCTTTTTAATTTGATCATGGATTTTCATATAAGCTGGTAGCATATTTACACTTCATTTCTATCTTTTCTCTATTGTACCCTAATAAATAAGAAAAAGTCAAACTTCGCCTTGTTTAGTTGGTAATTCACTAGTATTTGTGATAGAATATTGGAAAAAGACATTTCTTTTGAGAAAGGAAAAAGATGAGCAACATTTCAACTGATTTACAAGATGTAGAAAAAATCATCGTGTTGGACTATGGTAGCCAATACAACCAGCTGATTTCACGCCGTATTCGTGAGATTGGTGTTTTTTCAGAACTAAAGAGCCATAAAATTTCAGCTGCTGAAGTTCGTGAAATAAACCCTGTAGGAATCATCCTTTCAGGTGGTCCAAACTCTGTATACGAAGATGGTTCATTCGATATTGACCCAGAAATCTTCGAACTTGGAATTCCGATTTTGGGAATCTGTTACGGTATGCAGTTATTGACCCATAAACTTGGAGGAAAAGTTGTTCCTGCAGGTGATACTGGAAATCGTGAATACGGTCAATCAACTCTAACTCACACACCATCAGCGCTTTTTGAATCAACACCTGATGAACAGACTGTTTTGATGAGCCATGGTGATGCAGTTACTGAGATTCCTGCTGACTTTGTTCGTACAGGAACCTCAGCTGACTGCCCATACGCAGCCATCGAAAATCCAGATAAACACATTTACGGTATCCAATTCCACCCAGAAGTTCGCCATTCTGTATACGGTAATGACATCCTTCGTAACTTTGCTCTTAACATTTGTAAGGCTAAAGGCGACTGGACAATGGATAACTTTATCGAGATGCAAATCAAACAAATCCGTGAGAAAGTTGGAGACAAACGTGTCCTACTTGGTCTCTCTGGTGGTGTTGACTCTTCTGTCGTAGGGGTTCTACTCCAAAAAGCCATCGGTGATCAATTGATCTGTATCTTTGTAGACCACGGTCTTCTTCGTAAAGGGGAAGCTGACCAAGTTATGGACATGCTTGGTGGTAAGTTTGGTTTGAATATCGTCAAAGCAGACGCAGCTAAACGTTTCTTGGATAAATTGGCAGGTGTTTCTGACCCTGAGCAAAAACGGAAGATTATCGGTAATGAATTCGTGTATGTATTTGATGACGAAGCAAGCAAGCTCAAAGATGTGAAATTCCTTGCTCAAGGTACCTTATATACAGACGTTATCGAGTCTGGTACAGATACAGCGCAAACGATCAAGTCACACCACAACGTGGGTGGTCTTCCAGAAGACATGCAGTTTGAATTGATTGAACCACTCAACACTCTTTATAAAGACGAAGTTCGTGCCCTTGGTACAGAGCTTGGTATGCCAGACCACATCGTATGGCGCCAACCATTCCCAGGACCAGGTCTTGCTATCCGTGTTATGGGTGAAATCACTGAAGAGAAACTGGAAACAGTTCGTGAGTCAGACGCTATTCTTCGTGAGGAAATTGCTAAAGCAGGTCTTGACCGCGATATTTGGCAATACTTCACTGTTAACACAGGCGTTCGTTCAGTCGGTGTTATGGGTGACGGTCGTACTTATGACTACACGATTGCAATCCGTGCTATCACTTCTATCGATGGTATGACTGCTGATTTTGCCAAAATTCCATGGGAAGTACTTCAAAAAATCTCAGTACGTATCGTAAATGAAGTGGATCATGTTAACCGTATCGTCTACGATATCACAAGTAAACCACCTGCAACAGTTGAGTGGGAATAGTCATCTAAGGACTATCTTATTTTATGTAGTTTAACGAGCCAGTATCTTTGGATACTGGTTTTTACTTTCTAGACTTTCGAGTACTTGTTATAGTAGATTGAAGTTAAAATAGTACGTTGTTGTTTTCTAAAAAGTTGCTAGAAATTGGTTTGAATTACGCAATCAATTTGTTCAGTTTTTATTTCATTCAACTATAAAATTGGTTTATATTCGATAGTTTAACAAGTATTATACACAGCTTAAAAGATTAGAATTGTCAAAACAATCTGTCTAGGCTTGATTTTATCGCTTATTTACTATAAAATGAGAAGGAAAAACGTCAAACTTTTATATTGCAAATAGGAGAAAACATGACAAAAACATTAAAACGTCCTGAGGTTTTATCACCTGCAGGGACTTTGGAGAAGCTAAAAGTAGCTGTTCAGTATGGGGCAGATGCTGTCTTTATCGGTGGTCAGGCCTATGGTCTTCGTAGCCGTGCCGGAAACTTTACCTTTGAACAGATGGAAGAAGGTGTCCAGTTTGCTGCCAAGTATGGGGCTAAGGTCTATGTGGCTGCAAACATGGTGATGCACGAAGGAAATGAAGAGGGAGCTGGTGAGTGGTTCCGTAAACTGCGTGATATCGGGATTGCAGCAGTTATTGTGTCAGACCCAGCCTTGATTATGATTGCAGCGACAGAAGCGCCAGGTCTTGAAATCCACCTCTCTACTCAAGCCAGTGCGACTAACTATGAAACGCTGGAGTTCTGGAAAGAACTGGGCTTGACTCGTGTCGTTTTGGCGCGTGAGGTTTCAATGGAAGAATTAGCTGAAATTCGCAAACGTACAGATGTTGAGATTGAAGCCTTTGTCCATGGAGCTATGTGTATTTCTTACTCTGGTCGTTGTACCCTTTCTAACCACATGAGTATGCGTGATGCTAACCGTGGTGGTTGCTCTCAATCTTGCCGTTGGAAATACGACCTTTACGATATGCCATTTGGTCAAGAACGCAAGAGCTTGAAAGGTGAAATTCCTGAAGAATTTTCAATGTCAGCCGTTGATATGTCTATGATTGACCATATTCCAGATATGATTGAAAATGGAGTGGACAGTCTTAAGATTGAAGGTCGTATGAAGTCTATTCACTACGTATCAACAGTAACCAACTGCTACAAGGCGGCTGTGGATGCATATCTTGAAAGTCCTGAAAAGTTTGAAGCGATCAAACAAGACTTGGTGGACGAGATGTGGAAGGTTGCCCAACGTGAATTAGCAACAGGTTTCTACTATGGTACACCATCTGAAAATGAGCAGTTGTTTGGTGCTCGTCGTAAAATTCCTGAGTATAAGTTTGTCGCTGAAGTGGTTTCCTATGATGATGCGACACAAACGGCAACAATTCGTCAACGGAACGTCATTAATGAAGGCGACCAAGTTGAGTTTTATGGCCCAGGTTTCCGTCATTTTGAAACTTATATTGAAGATTTGCACGATGCTAAAGGTAATAAAATCGACCGTGCTCCAAATCCAATGGAGCTATTGACAATCAAGGTTCCACAACCTGTTCAAGCAGGAGACATGGTTCGTGCATTAAAAGAAGGACTCATCAATCTTTATAAGGAAGATGGAACCAGTGTCACAGTTCGAGCTTAATAAGCAAGCAGGAGCTGAAAGATTTCTCGTTGCTTTCCCTTTAATCCTGCTCACTAAAAGAAAAGAAGTTAAAGAAAATATATTTATTTCCATCCGAGATTTCATCTCGGATTTTTTTCATCATTTTTCAGAAAGGCCTAGATAATGGTCGGATTTATTACAAGTTTTTTCCAAAGTTTCCTATATAATAAACTCAAAAATAGTAAAATTGTAAATAATTTCCATTAAACGCTTTCAATGTTGGTAAAAAGTTGACAAATTGAATTTTTAGGACTAAACTAAGTAAGTAAATTTTAATTAAAAGGAGAATTCATCATGAATTTAACATTTTTCGGTCTATGTCTTGCCTGTATGGGTGTATCTCTTGGTGAAGGGTTATTGATGAATGGTTTGTTGAAATCGGTAGCTCGCCAACCAGATATTATCGCTGAGTTTCGTAGCTTGATGTTTTTAGGGGTTGCCTTTATTGAAGGAACTTTCTTCGTAACTCTTGTCTTCTCATTTATTATTAAATAACGAAATATAAATTGGAGAAGGGAGAATGTTAGATGGAAGAAAGTATCAATCCAACCATCAATATTGGTCCTGTTACCTTTGATTTAACTTTGACAGCCTTGACTTTGCTGTCTGTGTTTCTGATTTTTGCATTTATCTATTGGGCAAGTCGTAATATGACATTAAAGCCCAAAGGTAAACAAAATGTACTAGAGTATCTCTATGATTTTGTAATTGGATTTACAGAACCTAACCTTGGTTCCCACTACATAAAAGATTACTCACTCTTTTACTTATGTTTATTTCTTTTTATGGTCATCGCCAATAATCTTGGTTTGATGGCTAAACTTCAAACAACAGATGGGACAAACCTTTGGACATCGCCAACTGCAAATCTTTCATTTGACCTTGTCTTGTCTTTCTGTATTATTGTGATGGCGCATGTTGAGGGGATTCGTCGTCGTGGGATTAAACAATACCTAAAAGGTTTTGTAACTCCTGCATTTATGACACCGATGAATCTACTTGAAGAAATCACGAATTTCCTTTCTCTTGCTTTGCGGATTTTTGGGAATATCTTTGCAGGTGAAGTAATGACAAGCTTGCTTCTATTACTTTCACATCAGGCTATTTTTTGGTATCCAATCGCATTTGGGACAAACTTAGTTTGGACTGCATTTTCCGTGTTCATTTCTTGTGTACAAGCCTATGTCTTTACACTATTATCCTCTATGTACCTAGGAAATAAAATTAATGATGAAGAGTAGAAAGGAGTAACTGATGCACGTAACAGTAGGTGAATTAATTGGTAATTTTATTTTAATCGCTGGCTCTTTTATCCTTTTGCTAGTCTTGATTAAAAAATTTGCATGGTCTAATATTACAGGCATTTTCGAAGAAAGAGCTGAAAAAATTGCTTCAGATATTGATAGAGCTGAAGAAGCACGTCAAAAAGCGGAAGTATTGGCTCAAAAACGCGAAGATGAATTGGCTGGTAGCCGTAAAGAAGCTAAGACAATCATTGAAAATGCAAAGGAAACAGCTGAGAAAAGTAAGGCTAGTATTTTAGCAGATGCTAAACTAGAAGCAGGACGCTTAAAAGAAAAAGCAAACCAAGAAATTGCTCAAAACAAAGCTGAAGCTTTACAAAGCGTTAAGGGTGAGGTAGCAGATTTGACCATCAGCTTAGCTGGTAAAATTATCTCACAAAACCTTGATGGTCATGCCCATAAAGAACTCATTGATCAGTATATCGATCAGCTAGGAGAAGCTTAATGGACAAGAAAACAGTAAAGGTAATTGAAAAATACAGCATGCCTTTTGTCCAATTGGTACTTGAAAAAGGAGAAGAAGACCGCATTTTTTCAGATTTGACTCAAATCAAGCAAGTTGCTGAAGAAACAGGTTTACCTTCTTTTTTAAAAAAAGTGGCAGTAGACGAGTCTGACAAGGAAAAAACGATTGCTTTCTTCCAAGACTCAGTGTCACCTTTATTGCAAAACTTGATCCAGGTTCTGGCATACAACCACAGAGCAAATCTTTTTTATGATGTGCTTGTAGATTGCTTGAACCGACTTGAAAAAGAAACAAATCGATTTGAAGTGACGGTTACTTCTGCTCATCCTTTAACAGATGAACAAAAGAGTCGCTTGCTCCCTTTGATTGAGAAAAAAATGTCTCTGAAAGTAAGGAGTGTAAAAGAACAAATCGATGAAAGTCTCATTGGTGGTTTTGTCATTTTTGCCAATCACAAGACAATTGATGTGAGTATTAAACAACAACTTAAAGTTGTTAAAGAAAATTTGAAATAGAAAGTGGTGTTCTTTTGGCAATTAACGCACAAGAAATCAGCGCTTTAATTAAGCAACAAATTGAAAATTTCAAACCCAATTTTGATGTGACTGAAACAGGTGTTGTAACCTATATCGGGGATGGTATCGCGCGTGCTCACGGCCTTGAAAATGCCATGAGTGGAGAGTTGTTGATTTTTGAAAACGGCTCTTATGGTATGGCTCAAAACTTGGAGTCAACAGACGTTGGTATTATCATCCTAGGTGACTTTACAGATATCCGTGAAGGCGATACAATCCGCCGTACAGGTAAAATCATGGAAGTCCCAGTAGGTGAGAGTCTGATTGGTCGTGTTGTGGATCCACTCGGTCGTCCAGTTGACGGTCTTGGAGAAATCCACACTGATAAAACTCGTCCAGTAGAAGCGCCAGCTCCTGGTGTTATGCAACGTAAGTCTGTATCAGAACCATTGCAAACTGGTTTGAAAGCTATTGACGCCCTTGTACCGATTGGCCGTGGTCAACGTGAGTTGATTATCGGTGACCGTCAGACAGGGAAAACAACCATTGCGATTGATACAATCTTGAACCAAAAAGGTCAAGATATGATCTGTATCTACGTAGCGATTGGACAAAAAGAATCAACAGTTCGTACGCAAGTAGAAACACTTCGTCAGTACGGTGCCTTGGACTACACAATCGTTGTAACAGCCTCTGCTTCACAACCATCTCCATTGCTTTTCCTAGCTCCTTATGCTGGGGTTGCCATGGCGGAAGAGTTTATGTACCAAGGTAAGCATGTTTTGATTGTTTATGATGATTTATCAAAACAAGCGGTAGCTTATCGTGAACTCTCTCTCTTGCTTCGTCGTCCTCCAGGTCGTGAAGCCTTCCCAGGGGATGTTTTCTACCTTCATAGCCGTTTGCTTGAGCGCTCAGCTAAGGTTTCTGATGAACTTGGTGGTGGATCAATTACAGCCCTACCATTTATCGAGACACAAGCAGGAGATATCTCTGCCTATATCGCAACCAACGTGATTTCTATCACTGATGGACAAATTTTCCTTGGCGATGGTCTCTTCAATGCAGGTATTCGTCCAGCCATCGATGCGGGTTCATCTGTATCTCGTGTAGGTGGTTCTGCACAAATCAAAGCCATGAAGAAGGTTGCCGGTACACTTCGTATCGACCTTGCTTCATATCGTGAGTTGGAAGCCTTCACTAAGTTTGGTTCTGACTTGGATGCGGCAACACAGGCTAAGTTGAACCGTGGACGTCGTACCGTTGAAGTTTTGAAACAACCTGTTCACAAACCATTACCTGTTGAGAAACAAGTAACCATTCTTTATGCTTTGACACATGGTTTCTTGGATACTGTTCCAGTAGATGACATTGTTCGTTTCGAGGAAGAGTTCCATGCCTTCTTTGACGCTCAACATCCAGAGATTTTAGAAACCATTCGTGATACAAAAGACTTGCCAGAAGAAGCAATCTTGGATGCTGCGATTACAGAGTTTCTCAATCAAACCAGCTTCCAATAAGAATAGAGGTGTCAGATGGCAGTATCTCTAAATGATATTAAAACAAAAATCGCCTCAACAAAAAATACGAGTCAAATCACTAATGCCATGCAAATGGTATCGGCTGCTAAGCTAGGTCGCTCTGAAGAAGCTGCTCGTAACTTCCAAGTATACGCTCAAAAAGTTCGCAAGCTCTTGACAGATATCCTTCATGGTAATGGTTCTGGTGGTTCAACCAATCCGATGTTGATTAGCCGTCCCGTGAAGAAGACAGGCTATATCGTCATTACTTCAGATCGCGGTTTGGTTGGAGGGTATAATTCTTCTATTCTGAAAGCCGTTATGGAGTTGAAAGAAGAATACCACCCAGACGGTACAGGTTTTGAAATGATCTGTATCGGTGGAATGGGAGCTGATTTCTTTAAGGCTCGTGGTATTCAACCACTTTATGAACTACGTGGCTTGGCAGACCAACCTAGCTTTGATGAAGTTCGTAAGATCATTTCAAAAACTGTTGAAATGTACCAAAATGAACTTTTTGATGAACTCTATGTCTGCTACAATCACCATGTCAATACGCTAACAAGTCAAATGCGTGTGGAACAAATGCTTCCGATTGTTGACTTGGATCCAAATGAAGCAGATGAAGAGTATAGCTTGACTTTTGAATTGGAAAACAGCCGAGAAGAAATTTTGGAGCAGTTGTTGCCTCAGTTTGCAGAAAGTATGATTTACGGGGCTATTATCGATGCCAAGACAGCTGAAAATGCTGCCGGTATGACAGCCATGCAAACAGCGACAGATAATGCTAAGAAAGTCATCAATGATTTGACAATTCAGTATAACCGTGCCAGACAGGCGGCGATTACACAAGAAATTACAGAAATCGTAGCAGGAGCTAGTGCCTTAGAATAGGCTCTAGTCCAGCTCGTATGAAAATGAACTTAGGACCTAGTTGAGCTAGGGACCGACAGTATCTTATATAGAATAGGAGAAGGAGATGAGTTCAGGTAAAATTGCTCAGGTTATCGGTCCCGTTGTAGACGTCTTGTTTGCAGCAGGGGAAAAACTTCCTGAGATTAACAATGCACTTGTCGTCTACAAAAATGACGAAAGAAAAACAAAAATCGTCCTTGAAGTAGCCTTGGAGTTGGGAGATGGTATGGTTCGTACTATCGCCATGGAATCAACAGATGGTTTGACTCGTGGAATGGAAGTATTGGACACAGGTCGTCCAATCTCTGTACCAGTAGGTAAAGAAACTTTGGGACGTGTCTTCAACGTTTTGGGAGATACCATTGACTTGGAAGCTCCTTTTACAGAAGATGCAGAGCGTCAGCCAATTCATAAAAAAGCTCCAACTTTTGATGAGTTGTCTACCTCTTCTGAAATCCTTGAAACAGGGATTAAGGTTATCGACCTTCTTGCCCCTTACCTTAAAGGTGGGAAGGTTGGACTTTTCGGTGGTGCCGGAGTTGGTAAAACTGTCTTGATCCAAGAATTGATTCACAACATTGCCCAAGAACACGGTGGTATCTCAGTATTTACTGGTGTTGGGGAACGTACTCGTGAGGGGAATGACCTTTACTGGGAAATGAAAGAATCAGGTGTTATCGAGAAAACAGCCATGGTATTTGGTCAGATGAATGAGCCACCAGGAGCACGTATGCGTGTTGCCCTTACTGGTTTGACAATCGCTGAATACTTCCGTGATGTAGAAGGCCAAGACGTGCTTCTCTTTATCGATAATATCTTCCGTTTCACTCAGGCTGGTTCAGAAGTATCTGCCCTTTTGGGTCGTATGCCATCAGCCGTTGGTTACCAACCAACGCTTGCTACAGAAATGGGTCAATTGCAAGAGCGTATCACATCAACTAAGAAGGGTTCTGTAACCTCTATCCAGGCTATCTATGTGCCAGCGGATGACTATACTGACCCAGCGCCAGCAACAGCCTTCGCTCACTTGGATTCAACAACCAACTTGGAACGTAAGTTGGTACAATTGGGTATCTACCCTGCCGTTGACCCACTCGCTTCAAGTTCACGTGCTTTGGCACCTGAAATCGTTGGAGAAGAGCACTATGCAGTTGCTGCAGAAGTAAAACGTGTTCTTCAACGTTACCATGAGTTGCAAGATATCATTGCTATCCTTGGTATGGATGAACTTTCTGATGAAGAAAAGACCTTGGTTGCTCGTGCCCGCCGTATCCAGTTCTTCTTGTCACAAAACTTCAACGTTGCGGAACAATTTACTGGTCAGCCAGGTTCTTATGTTCCAGTTGCTGAAACTGTACGTGGCTTTAAGGAAATCCTTGATGGTAAACATGACCACTTGCCAGAAGATGCCTTCCGTGGTGTAGGTTCTATCGAAGATGTGATTGCAAAAGCTGAAAAAATGGGATTTTAAGAGGTGATCTATGGCTCAGTTAACTGTCCAGATCGTGACACCAGATGGTCTCGTCTATGATCACCATGCCAGCTATGTATCAGTTCGAACTCTGGATGGTGAGATGGGGATCTTGCCACGACATGAAAATATGATTGCGGTTTTAGCAGTTGATGAAGTAAAGGTAAAACGTATTGATGATGAAGATCACGTGAACTGGATTGCAGTAAACGGAGGCGTTATTGAAATTGCCAATGATATCATTACAATCGTTGCGGATTCTGCAGAACGTGCTCGTGATATCGATGTTAGCCGTGCAGAACGTGCCAAGATTCGAGCAGAGCGTGAAATCGAAGAAGCCCACGAAAAACACTTGATTGATCAAGAGCGTCGTGCTAAGATTGCTTTGCAACGTGCCATTAACCGTATTAATGTCGGAAATAGACTATAAGAAAAAAATGAACTTGAGTTACCAAGTTCATTTTTTTATGTTTTCTTAAGGAGCAAAACTGATGCAGACTGCTTCTGGTACATGGAAGTCGTTAGAAAGTTCTGCTAGACGACCAGTTTCAGGATTACGTTTAAAGACGGTCGCATTGTCAGAGTCTTGATGGACAGCAATGACAAATTCTTGGTCTGGTGTCAAATCAAAATCACGTGGAGTCTGACCATGAGTAGGAACGATTTCTAACAATTCTAGACTACCGTCTGCAAGAATTGTATATACTGCGATAGAATCATGGCCACGGTTAGAAGCGTAGAGGTATTTACCATCTTTAGAGAGACGAATAGCAGCAGTTCCATTAAAGCTTTCATAACCGTCTGGTAGAGTTGAAATGACCTGCATGCGTTCAAATTCGCCAACACCATCGTAGATTAAAACTTCGATAGTGCTATTGAGTTCACAAATGAGATAAGCGATTTTATAGTGATTATGGAAAATGATATGACGTGAGCCTGCTCCTGGCTGGCTGTGATAGGTATAGAGCTTAGATAATTTCCCTTCTTGATCAAGGTCATAAGTGATGACTTGGTCAGTACCCAAATCACAGGTCACTAGATAGTGGTCAGGTGTTAAGTCTGTAAAGTGAACATGGGGGGAAGCTTGATTTTCGTGTGGACCTTGGCCACTATGTTGATCCACATCACTAAGTATAAGACGACCATCTTCCTGACGTTTATAAACAAGAACCTGCCCTTTGTGGTAGTTAGCTGCGTAAACCAAATCACGCTTTTCATCAACAGAAACATAACAGTGAGGGGCTCCCTCTTCCACGACATGATTTAATAAAGTCCCGTCAGTTTGATAGGCTGCAATCCCCCCCTTATCGTCTTGGCTACCAACAGTGTATAAATGTTGGTGCTGGTCAAAGGCAAGGTAGGTCGGACTAGGCTCAGCTGCAAAAAGTTCTAAATTAGCAAGCTGACCAGTTTCTGTATCAAAGTCTGCCTTGTAAATCCCTTGGGAAGTACGACGTGTATAAGTTCCAAAATAAACAGTTTCTTTCATAACTTTACCTCTATATAAAGATAAGACTATTATATCACAAAAATTGTAGTTGGAGGAACTCTCTAACACATAAATAAGTATAATAAAATATAAAATTTAACTTGATTTCCTTTTGAAAAGTGCTATAATAATCCTATATAAATTGCAAAGGAGTTTTTTATGAAAAAACGTGTTTTCTTAGCAGCTGGAGTTGCTGTACTCTCAGCAGCTGTTCTAGCAGCTTGTTCATCTGGCAATGGGAATAAAGAAGCAACTAAACCAGTTACTTATGCCTATGTATTTTCATCAGATCCTGCGACTCTGGATTATACAGTTTCGGGGAAAAATTCTACAAAACAGATTACTGGTAATGTCATTGATGGACTACTAGAAAATGATCAATATGGGAATCTAGTACCATCAGTTGCAGAAGATTGGACTGTTTCCAAAGATGGTTTGACCTATACTTATAAAATTCGTAAGGGTATCAAGTGGTATACCAATGAAGGTGAAGAATATGGAGAAGTTAAGGCTCAGGATTTTGTGACTGGTCTAAAACACGCAGCTGACAAGAAATCAGAAGCACTTTATCTTGTACAGGATTCTATTAAAGGATTAGATGACTATGTAAATGGGAAAACAACGGATTTTTCTACTGTTGGTGTAAAAGCAACAGACGATTATACTGTAGTCTATACTTTAAACAATCCAGAATCTTTCTGGAATTCGAAGACAACAATGGGAGTTCTTGCTCCTGTTAGCGAAAACTTTTTAGCTTCTAAAGGAGATGACTTTGGTAAGGCGACTGATGTAACAAGCATTCTATACAATGGGGCTTATCTTCTAAAAGGTCTTACATCTAAATCTTCTATTGAAATGACTAAAAACCAAAACTATTGGGATAAACAAAATGTCTTTATTGATGATATTAAGTTGTCTTACTTTGATGGTCAGGATGCAGACTCTCTTGGACGTGGTTTTGATGAAGGAAATTATCCTGCAGCACCTCTCTTTAAAAACTCTGCTAACTATGAACGGCTAAAAGAAAAATACAAAGATAACATTATTTATAGTCAACAACAAGGAAATACTTTCTATATTTCGACGAATATTGACCGTGTTGCCTACAATCACACCGCTAAAACAAGTGATGCAGAAAAATCATCTACTAAGAAGGCTTTGCTGAACAAAGATTTCCGTCAATCCTTGGCTTTTGCTACAGATCGTAAAGCAGGGATCTCTCAAGTATTTGGGGACGAAGTAGCACCTCGTAAGTTACGGACAAGTCTCACTCCTCCAACCTTTGTACAAGTAGGAGATCAAACATTTGGTCAAGTTACTAAGACAGAATTGGATAAATTAGATGGTGTGTGGAAAGATGTTAGTCTTGATGATGCCCAGGATTCACTTCATAATGTAGATAAGGCTAAGACTAAATTTGAAGCTGCCAAGAAAACTCTTCAAGCTGATGGAGTACAGTTCCCTATTCATTTAGACATTCCAGTATCTTCTACTCGTCCAGATTTTGTGCGTCAAGCTCAATCTTATAAACAATCCATCGAGGAAGCTCTTGGATCAGATAATGTTGTAGTTGATATTCAACAAGTTTCTGACGATGAATTGTCAAGTATGACAATTCTAGCAACTTCTAATACTAATACTGACTGGGATATTAATGTAAATAGTGGATGGGGACCTGATTACGCAGATCCTTCAACTTATCTAGATATATTTGATCCAACATCTGGACCAAATCTTCTTAGTTCCTTAGGTGTAACACCAGGTAAAGATAGTTCAGTAATCAAAGCTGTTGGGTTAGATAAGTTTAAAGAGTTAATTACGGATGCTAATAGTGAGAAAACAAATCTTGAAAAACGATATGCTAAATATGCAAAAGCTCAAGCTTGGTTAACAGACAGTGCCTTGGTGATTCCTGTACAATCAAACGGTGCCCAAATGCTTCTTACTAAGAAAGTTCTTGGAACAGGTGCCTATGGTTGGGTTGGTGATAAGACCGGTGAACTTAGCTATAAATATCTTAAACTCCAAGATAAGATTGTTACTACTAAAGAAATGGATGAGTTCCGCAAGAAATTTGCTGATGAAAAAGCCAAATCAAACGCTGATTATCAGAAGAATTTAGACCGTCATATTCAAGACTAATTGAATCTCCTCTTTTGAGGGGATTTTTTTATGTCGCTGTCTTCATGTAAGCACTTTAAAAAAGAGTTATTTTGATTTAAAAATGGTATAATGAGAGAACAATAGAAAGGAAGTATTTATGGAGCAAAAAGAGAAACATTTTAGTCTATCTTGGTTTTTCAAGTGGTTTTTAGATAACAAAGCAATTACAGTATTTTTGGTAACCTTATTATTGGGACTAAATCTTTTTATTTTAAGTAAGATTAGTTTTCTATTTTCACCTGTTTTAGACTTTTTGGCTGTCGTGATGTTGCCAGTCATTCTATCTGGTTTGCTATATTATTTATTGAATCCTATTGTTGATTGGATGGAGAAGCATAAGGTTAATCGTGTTATAGCTATCAGTATTGTATTTGTCATCATTGCCCTCTTTATCATTTGGGGCTTGGCAGTGGCTATTCCAAATCTGCAGCGTCAGGTCTTAACATTTGCAAGAAATGTACCAATCTATCTCGAAGATGCTGATCGAGTTATTAATGATTTGGTAACCAAGCGTTTGCCAGATGATTTTAGACCTCAGTTAGAACAAGTTTTGACAAACTTCTCAAGTCAGGCTACAGTTTGGGCGAGCAAGGTTTCTTCTCAAGCAGTCAACTGGGTGAGCGCCTTTATTAGCGGGGCATCTCAAGTGATTGTAGCCTTGATTATCGTTCCTTTCATGCTCTTTTATCTCTTGCGTGATGGGAAAGGCTTGCGTGACTATTTGACTCAATTCATGCCAACAAAATTGAAGGAACCTGTGGGACAAGTTTTATCAGATGTGAATCAGCAGTTGTCTAACTATGTTCGAGGGCAAGTGACAGTGGCTATTATTGTAGCAGTAATGTTTATGATCTTCTTCAAGATTATCGGTCTACGCTATGCAGTTACGCTGGGTGTTACTGCTGGTATTTTAAATCTGGTTCCTTATCTGGGTAGCTTCCTAGCCATGCTTCCTGCCCTAGTATTGGGCTTGATTGCGGGGCCAGTCATGCTGTTAAAAGTGGTGATTGTCTTTATCGTAGAACAAACTATTGAAGGCCGTTTTGTCTCTCCATTAATCTTGGGAAGTCAATTAAACATCCATCCTATTAATGTTCTCTTTGTCTTGTTAACTTCAGGATCCATGTTTGGTATTTGGGGAGTCTTACTCGGTATTCCAGTTTATGCCTCTGCAAAAGTTGTCATTTCAGCTATTTTTGAATGGTATAAGGTAGTTAGTGGCCTATATGAACTAGAGGGAGAGGAAGTCAAGAGTGAACAATAGTCAACAGATGTTACAGGCTTTGGAGGAACAAGATTTAGCTAAGGCTGAGCATTATTTCGCTAAAGCTTTAGAAAATGATCCAAGTGACCTTCTTTATGAATTAGCGATTTATCTAGAAGGAATTGGTTTCTATCCTCAGGCCAAGGAAATTTACCTGAAAATTGTAGAGGATTTTCCAGAGGTTCATCTTAATCTAGCTGCAATTGCTAGCGAGGATGGCCAAATCGAGGAAGCATTTGCCTATCTAGAGGAAATCCAAGCTGACAGTGACTGGTATGTTTCGGCTTTGGCTCTGAAAGCGGATCTTTATCAGATGGAAGGTTTGACAGATGTGGCGCGTGAGAAACTTCTGGAGGCTTTGACTTACTCAGAGGATCCTCTCTTGATATTGGGCTTGGCAGAGTTGGATAGTGAGTTGGAAAATTACCAAGAGGCTATTCAAGGCTATGCCCAGTTAGATAATCGTACTATTTATGAGCAAACAGGCATTTCCACCTACCAACGGATTGGTTTTGCCTATGCTCAGTTAGGGAAATTTGAAACGGCTACAGAGTTTTTAGAAAAAGCCCTGGAGTTAGAATACGATGACCTAACAGCTTTTGAGTTGGCCAGTCTTTACTTTGATCAAGAAGAATACCAAAAAGCTGTCCTCTACTTTAAGCAGATCGATACCATTTCTCCTGACTTTGAAGGCTATGAATATGGTTATAGTCAGGCCTTGCATAAGGAACATCAAGTTCAAGAAGCCCTGCGTATCGCTAAGCAAGGGTTGGAGAAAAATCCCTTTGAAACTCGCCTCTTGCTAGCCGCTTCACAATTTTCTTATGAATTGCATGATGCTAGTGGAGCAGAGAACTATCTCCTTACCGCTAAAGAAGATGCTGAGGATACGGAAGAAATCTTACTCCGTTTAGCTACTATTTATCTAGATCAGGAGCGTTATGAAGACATTCTAGACTTACAAAGTGATGAGCCAGAAAATCTTCTGACCAAGTGGATGATTGCTCGCTCTTATCAAGAAATGGACGATTTGGATTCTGCCTATGAGCTTTATCAAGAGTTGGCAGGAGATTTGAAAGACAATCCAGAGTTTCTGGAACACTATATTTATCTCTTGCGTGAATTGGGATACTTTGAAGAAGCAAAAGTTAATGCCCAAGCTTACTTAAAATTAGTTCCAGATGATGTGCAAATGCAAGAACTGATTGAGAGATTGTAAGAATAAGTCTGGGAGAAAAACTCAATTTCAGTAGAAAATCAAGTAAATCTTCCTACAATAAAACGCATAATATCAAGTTTTTTGAACACCTGATACTATGCATTTTTGTAATCTCAAAGACTTTTTATCCAGTCATTTTTGATAGATATGATTTTATTGATACTCAATGAAAATCAAAAAGCAAACTAGGAAGCTAGCTGCAGGTTGCTCAAAACACTGTTTTGAGGTTGTGGATAGAACTGACAGAGTCAGTATCATATACCTATGGTAAGGCGACGCTGACGTGGTTTGAAGAGATTTTCGAAGAGTATGAATTGTTGTAAAAAGAAATTATATAAGTTTCAGAAAGTGATCCAAACTTTGTCTCTAAAAAAACTGAGGTCATTGTTGCTAGAAATGGTAATAAAAAGTTTATTGATTTTGAATTAGGATGAGTCAAAAGGAATTTTAAAGCATTTTTTTGTTATAATTAATTGAAGAATTATTGATATAAAAGGAGAAAAAATATGACTTTCGAAGAAATGCTGCCTGGGTTAAAGGCTAAGAAAAAATATGTTCGTACTGGTTGGGGAGGGGCTGAAAACTATGTCCAACTCTTTGATACTATTGAACAAAACGGGATTGCACTTGAAGTGACGCCCTATTTCCTAATCAACGTGTCTGGAGAAGGAGAAGGTTTTTCCATGTGGAGTCCGACACCTTGTGATGTTTTGGCGACGGATTGGGTAGAAGTGCATGACTAAATGTGTACTCATTACAGGCGTGAGTTCAGGCATTGGATTGGCTCAGGCTCGACTCTTTTTAGAGAAGGACTATCAAGTTTATGGAGTGGACCAAGGTGAAAATCCACTCTTAAAGGGTGATTTCCACTTTTTACAGAGAGATTTGACCTTGGACTTGGAGCCTATTTTTGATTGGTGTCCTCAGGTTGATGTTTTGTGCAATACTGCTGGAGTTTTGGATGATTATAAACCACTGTTGGAACAGACAGCGCAGGAAATTCAAGAAATTTTTGAAATTAACTACGTGACTCCTGTTGAGTTGACTCGATTTTATTTGACACAAATGTTGGAAAATAAAAAGGGAATCATCATCAATATGTGCTCTATTGCTTCTAGCCTAGCAGGTGGCGGTGGACACGCCTATACTTCTTCGAAGCACGCCTTGGCTGGATTTACCAAGCAGTTGGCTCTAGACTATGCTGAAGCTGGGATTCAGGTCTTTGGGCTTGCTCCAGGAGCAGTCAAGACAGCTATGACTGCTGCGGACTTTGAGCCAGGTGGATTAGCAGACTGGGTGGCTAGTGAAACACCCATCAAACGCTGGATTGAACCAGAGGAAGTGGCAGAAGTCAGTCTCTTTTTGGCCAGTGGAAAGGCATCTGCCATGCAGGGACAAATTCTGACAATAGATGGTGGCTGGTCTTTGAAGTAGGAGGAGTTGGATGGAAATCAAAAATCATTTTGGAGTCTATGCTGTTTGCTATAAACATGGTTACCTTCTTTGTATTCAAAAAACAGCAGGTCCCTACAAAAATAGGTTAGACCTTCCCGGTGGAAGTCAGCAACTTGGTGAAGGACTGACGGAAACGCTGACTAGAGAAGTTATGGAAGAGACGGGATTTACTGTTAGAAGCTACTCTAATCCTCGAATCTACGATGTTTTCGTCAGGGAAGAGTTAAAAAATTTTATGGTTCACCATGTCATGGCCTTGTATGATGTTGAAATGAATGAGAGTGCACCTCAAGTTACGATTTCGGAAGCTGTGTCTGATGGTGCGAATGATTCACTTGGATATATTTGGCTGGATATTCAAGAGATCGCAGAAGAAAATGCATCGCCATTAGTCTTGAAGGTTAAGTCTGAATTATTAGGATTTCCAGAACTGGACAAGACTTCTTACATGAATTGGAAGGTGAATGATGAGAAACCAACTGGCTCTTAGTGGCGAAAAAATTGTTGAAAAAATTTACCATCAACTATTTCACCACATTGGTATGATTCGTGGGGAATACTTGTTGAGGGAGCTTAACCAGAACATCCTGTTACCAAGTTGTCAGCAATTTGTAAAAGATTATCTAGACACTATTTGCTCCTTGTACTCAGATGAAGAGGTATGGTATCGTTTTTCTGAATTAACGAATACAGAAGCCAATTGTTTAGAGGGGACTAAAGAGTATTTTGATGAAAATCATCCCTTGTTTGGTTATAGAGGGACTAGACGTTTACTAGCGTGTTTGGATGAATTTCAGGCTGAAGCACATGTCGTTACAGAAGTTTATCAAAACAATCCCAATCTGTCTCTTATCTTTCCTTTTGTCAATGATGCTGAGCAGTTAAAGCAAGCTATTAGAGTATTGCGTCAGCAGGGTTTTACTGGGAAAGTTGGCACGATGATTGAATTACCGTCAGCATATTTTGACTTAGACAGCATACTGGAAGCTGGTATTTCAAAGATTGTAGTTGGAATGAATGATTTGACTTCCTTTGTTTTTGCCACTGTGAGAAACAGTCAATGGCATGATATGGAAAGTCCAATTATGTTAGATATGTTGAGACAGATGCAAGATAAAGCAAGGACGAAAAAGATTGACTTTGCTGTGGCAGGCTATCTGAATACTTCTTTCATACAAAAAATGAATCAGATGGGTATTAAGTGCATTATCCACTATAGCTCTATTCCAGAGATTTTTGATTTAGAGATTGACCATCCAGACCATCTCAAATACATCAAAGAAGAAAGTAAAAAATCACAAAGGAGAAACCTATGACACCGCAAGAAATGTGGAATGCCTACAAGAAAATCAATCCTTCGATCGGAGATGAAATCGATGCTTGGGCTTTTGGAGTGGAACCAGACCTTTTAGCGGATTTAGTGTTTAAAGGCGAAAAGACAGCAACAGCGTCGGCTTATGACCTCTACGTACTAGATGACGAACCCCTTCCGCAAGAAGGTACCTTTGACATCATTTTAGATAGTCAAAATCAGGCTGTTTGTATTGTCGAAATTACAAAGGTTTCTGTCCAACCCTTCAATCAAGTTTCTGCGCAACATGCCTTTAAGGAAGGGGAAGGTGACAAATCCCTAGCCTATTGGCGTCAGGTTCATGAGGATTGTTTCGCCGAGTGGCTGAGAGAATCAGGACTGACTTTTACACCTGAAAGCAAGGTTGTTTTAGAAGAATTTCGCAAGGTTTACCCACTGTAGACTTCTAGAAGGAAGAAAGTTTTGGAAATCACTGTCCAATCCTTTTTTCTTAGACAAAACATGATATAATAAGTTTGTTTGAAGAAGAGCTCTAGCTCTTAAACTTAGAATAGGAGAAAACTATGCAAGCAGTTGAACATTTTATTAAGCAATTTGTTCCTGAACACTATGATTTATTTTTAGACTTGAGTCGTGAGACCAAGACTTTTTCAGGAAAGGTGACCATTACGGGTCAAGCACATAGTGACCGTATTTCCCTCCACCAAAAAGACTTGGAAATCGCCACTGTAGAAGTTGCAGGTCAAGCTCGCCCATTTACAGTTGACCATGACAATGAAGCTCTTCATATAGAATTGGCTGGGGCTGGTCAAGTTGAATTGCTTCTTGCCTTTTCTGGTAAAATCACAGACAACATGACAGGGATTTATCCTTCATACTACACAGTTGATGGAGTCAAGAAGGAAGTCTTGTCTACTCAGTTCGAGAGTCATTTTGCGCGTGAAGCCTTCCCATGTGTGGATGAGCCAGAAGCTAAAGCAACTTTTGACCTTTCTCTACGTTTTGACCAAGCAGAAGGTGAATTGGCCTTGTCAAACATGCCAGAGATTGACGTTGAAAACCGTAAGGAAACAGGTATCTGGAAGTTTAAGACAACACCTCGCATGTCTTCTTACTTGTTAGCATTTGTTGCGGGTGATTTGCAAGGTGTGACGGCTAAAACTAAAAACGGTACCCTCGTGGGTGTTTACTCAACCAAAGCTCATCCACTATCAAACCTTGATTTCTCATTGGATATCGCTGTTCGCTCAATCGAGTTTTACGAAGATTACTACGGAGTTAAGTACCCAATTCCTCAATCTCTCCACATCGCCCTTCCTGACTTTTCAGCTGGTGCTATGGAAAACTGGGGTCTCGTTACTTACCGTGAAGTTTACCTGGTTGTCGATGAGAACTCTACATTTGCTAGTCGTCAACAAGTTGCCCTTGTTGTGGCTCATGAATTGGCTCACCAATGGTTTGGTAACCTGGTAACTATGAAATGGTGGGATGACCTTTGGCTCAATGAAAGCTTCGCCAATATGATGGAGTACGTCTGTGTGGATGCCATTGAGCCAAGCTGGAATATTTTTGAAGACTTCCAAACAGGTGGAGTACCTCACGCTCTTGAACGTGACGCGACTGATGGTGTTCAGTCTGTCCACGTCGAAGTTAAACATCCAGATGAAATCAATACGCTCTTTGATGGCGCTATCGTCTATGCCAAAGGAAGCCGCCTCATGCACATGCTTCGTCGTTGGCTAGGTGATGCCGATTTTGCTAAAGGTTTGCAGGCCTACTTTGAAAAACATCAATACAGCAATACAATTGGTCGTGACCTTTGGGATGCTCTTGGTCAAGCGTCTGGACGTGATGTTGCAGCCTTCATGGATTCTTGGTTGGAACAACCTGGTTATCCAGTTCTCACTGTCAAAGTTGAAAATGATGTCTTGAAGATTTCACAAAAACAATTCTTTATCGGTGAGCACGAAGATAAGAACCGTCTCTGGGTTGTGCCACTCAATAGCAACTGGAAAGGCTTGCCTGATACACTTGAAACTGAAAGCATCGAAATTCCAGGCTACGCAGCCCTTCTTGCTGAAAATGAAGGAGCTCTTCGTTTCAATACTGAAAATACAGCCCATTACATTACCGATTATCAAGGAGACTTGTTAGATGCTGTTCTTGCTGACCTAGTTGATCTTGATAACACAAGCAAATTGCAAATCGTCCAAGAACGTCGTTTGCTTGCTGAGGCAGGGCACATTTCTTATGCTGACTTGCTCCCAGTTCTTGATAAACTTGCTAAGGAAGAATCTTACCTTGTCGTTTCAGCTGTTTCTGAAGTCATTTCTGCCCTTGAGCGCTTTATCGATGAAGGAACAGAAGCTGAAAGAGCCTTCAAAGCCTTGATTGCTAAATTGGCTCGTCACAACTATGACTGTCTTGGTTTTGAAGCTAAAGACGGAGAATCAGATGAGGATGAGTTGGTTCGTCAGCTGGCTGTTTCTATGATGATTCGCTCAAATGATGCAGAAGCTAGTCAAGTCGCTAGCCAAATCTTCGAAGCCTACAAGGATCAGCTTGCAGGACTCCCAGCAGCTATTCGCTCACAAGTCCTTATCAATGAGATGAAACATCATGAGACCAAAGCCTTGTTAGCACTTTATCTTGATACTTATACGCACGCAACAGATGCTGTCTTTAAACGTCAGTTGGCAGCCGCTCTTGCCTATAGTAAAGATGCGGACAATATCCAAACCTTGATTGCTTCTTGGAAGGACAAATTTGTGGTCAAACCGCAGGACTTGTCTGCTTGGTATTACCAATTCCTAGCTCACCAAGTAACTCAGGAAACAGCTTGGTCTTGGGCGCGTGAAAACTGGGCTTGGATTAAGGCAGCTCTTGGTGGAGATATGAGCTTTGATAGCTTTGTTATCCTTCCTGCACACGTATTTAAGACTCAGCAACGCTTGGCAGAGTACAAGGAATTCTTTGAGCCACAACTTTCTGACCTTGCTCTTAGCCGTAACATCGGTATGGGAATCAAGGAAATTGCAGCGCGTGTTGACTTGATTAACCGTGAAAAAGCTGCAGTGGAAGCAGTCGTTCTTCAATACGGAAATGTATAAATAAGTCTAAAATAAAAAGAAAACTCAGCTATCTCATGTAAAATGCAGAAAGTTGAGTTTTTTTTAAGGCAAATTTGGTATAATGGTTTTAATAAGGAGGAGTTTCTCATGATAAAAATTTTATTAGTTGAGGATGACCTAGGTCTGTCAAATTCAGTATTTGACTTTTTAGACGATTTTGCAGATGTCATGCAGGTATTCGATGGGGAAGAAGGCCTCTACGAAGCTGAAAGTGGCGTTTATGACTTGATTTTGCTCGATTTAATGTTACCTGAAAAAAATGGCTTCCAAGTCTTGAAAGAATTGCGTGAAAAGGGAATTACGACTCCAGTTCTGATCATGACTGCCAAGGAAAGTTTGGATGACAAGGGACATGGATTTGAACTAGGAGCGGATGATTATCTGACCAAACCTTTCTACCTAGAAGAACTCAAAATGCGAATTCAAGCCCTTCTCAAACGTTCAGGTAAGTTTAATGAAAATACCTTGACTTATGGAAATATTGTAGTTAATTTGTCAACAAATACCGTTAAGGTTGAAGATACTCCTGTCGAATTGCTTGGAAAAGAGTTTGATTTATTAGTTTATTTCCTTCAAAATCAAAATGTTATTTTGCCTAAGACTCAGATTTTTGATCGTCTATGGGGATTTGATAGTGACACAACTATTTCGGTTGTCGAAGTTTATGTTTCAAAAGTCCGTAAGAAATTAAAAGGAACCACTTTTGCAGAGAATTTGCAAACCTTGCGCAGTGTTGGGTATATTTTAAAAGATGTTCAGTAAACTAAAAAAAACATGGTATGCGGATGACTTTAGTTATTTTATCCGTAACTTTGGTGTCTTCACTCTGATTTTCTCCACTATGACCTTGATTATTTTACAGGTTATGCATTCAAGTCTCTATACTTCGGTGGATGATAAACTTCATGGCTTGAGTAATAATCCTCAGGCAGTTATTCAGTTGGCGGTAAATAGGGCGACGGAAGAGATTAAAGATTTGGAGAATGCTGCTACAGATACTAGCAAGACTGATGTAAAACCAAATGTCAGTTCCAATACAGAAGTCATTCTTTTTGATAAGAATTTTACCCAGCTCCTTTCTGGAAATCGATTTTTGGGATTGGATAAGATTAAGTTAGAGAAAAAAGAACTAGGCCATATCTACCAGATTCAGGTTTTTAATAGCTATGGACAAGAAGAAATCTATCGCATGATCTTGATGGAAACGAATATCAGTTCGGTTTCAACCAATATCAAGTATGCTGCTGTCTTGATTAATACCAGTCAGTTGGAGCAGGCCAGTCAAAAGCATGAGCAATTGATTGTCGTTGTGATGGCTAGTTTCTGGATTTTGTCTTTACTTGCCAGTCTCTATCTAGCTAGGGTCAGTGTTCGGCCCCTGCTTGAGAGCATGCAGAAGCAACAGTCCTTTGTGGAAAATGCCAGTCATGAGTTACGAACTCCACTTGCAGTTTTGCAAAATCGCTTAGAGACCCTTTTCCGTAAGCCTGAAGCTACCATTATGGATGTGAGCGAAAGCATTGCATCGAGTTTGGAAGAAGTCCGAAATATGCGGTTTTTGACGACGAACTTGTTGAATTTAGCTCGAAGAGATGATGGGATTAAGCCTGAACTTGGAGAAGTTCCAACTAGCTTTTTGAATACAACTTTCACAAACTATGAGATGATTGCTTCGGAAAATGATCGTGTCTTCCGTTTTGAAAATCGTATCCATCGAACGATTGTCACAGATCAGCTCCTTTTGAAACAGCTGATGACCATCCTATTTGATAATGCAGTTAAGTATACTGAAGAGGATGGTGAAATTGATTTTGTGATTTCAGCGACTGACCGTAATCTGTATTTACTTGTTTCTGATAATGGAGTCGGTATTTCAGCAGAAGATAAGAAGAAAATTTTTGATCGTTTTTATCGAGTAGACAAGGCTAGAACTCGTCAAAAAGGAGGTTTTGGTTTAGGATTATCACTGGCCAAGCAGATTGTAGATGCCTTAAAAGGAACCATTACTGTTAAAGATAATAAACCAAAAGGAACAATCTTTGAAGTGAAGATTGCCATTCAGACACCATCTAAAAAGAAAAAATAAAAATATCGCTCCGGTTGGGGCGATATTTTGGATTTATCTTTTTAGTTTTCGTTTGATGATAGAGCGTTGGATTTTTAGAACAAGTAAGCTGGATCCGATTGCTGCGACAAAGGCAAGAGCAGTTGATAGCTTTAACGCCAAAAAGATAAAACTAAAGATAGCAATACAGATACAAAAAACAGCGACATTAACAAAAAATAGGATTTCTTGAAAACTGGTATCAGATTGTGATTCGGGCGCATAATCCTGATAGCGAGGAAGTTGCTGGTTTAATTCTTCTTGATAGTCTACCTCATATGATTTTAATTTTTTTACGGACATGGTTCTCTCCTTAACAGTACATACCTATTTTATCATTTTTTTAGCAGAGAATTATTACAGAAAGGTTACAAAAAGAATAAAGTGCTTTTTCAAAATCAATTTTCTTGACACCATAGTGTGAAAATGATAGGATGAATAAATACCTAATGCTTATTAATATTTACAATTAATTATATTTTTAAGTAAATAATTCATTTTTATAAAAAATATTTACTTATTTTCTTGATTTTATTTAATTTGATTAGTGAGATTTGTTTGGAATACAGAGACAGATTTTCTGTCTCCTATTTTTATAGTAGTGGGGTATCTCATTGATACCTCTTGGAAAAGTTAAAGGAGATAAGAATGTATCTTGCTATCAAAGAAATATTACAGAACAAACTTCGATATAGTTTGATTCTAACCACTATTTTTCTCATTGCTTTTATGGTCTTTTTTATGACCAGTCTAGCTCTTGGTCTTGTGCGAAACAACCGGGCTGCTATTGACAATTGGCAAGCGGCGGGTGTGGTTTTATCTGACTACGCAAATGATAATTTGACAGCATCTTTTATTCCTGAAAAGGATTATAAGGAAAAGAGATCTGAGGAGGCCGCTCCACTGGGTTATATGTTCGCTGTGACAAATCTAGTCGATGATAGTGAAAAGGTCAATGTTTCCATCTTTGCTCAAGAGTGGGACGATTTTATCTCTCCTAGTTTGACGGAGGGACGGTATCCTGAAAGCGATGATGAGGTTGTCGTAGATCAGTCCTTTGAAAACTATGGAATTAAGCTAGGTGATGCCATTCAGCTCAATGGAAGCGAGGGAAGTTACAAGATTGTAGGTCTGACTCAAGGAAATAAGTTTTTCACAGAGCCTGTTGTCTTTACGAGTCTGACAACTTATTGGACCTTACAAGGGACCTTGAAAGCTAATCGTGCCATCTCTGCCTTGGTATTAAAAAATGACATAGAAGTGGTCGGAGATGGACTGAAACAGATCTCTGTTCCAAAAATGATTTCGAAAATTCCTGGTTACACACCTCAAGTTAATGTATTTTCAGGAATGATTATCGCTATGATTGTTATAACAGGTTTGATTGTTGGTATTTTTGTTTATATCATTACCATACAAAAGCTAGGACTTTATGGAATTATGCGGGCTCAGGGAATACAGATTAAAACCATTGTATGGTCTCTGTTCTGTCAGATCTTGCTTCTATCTGGTATGGGGATTGCTTTATCCTTGCTTGCTATCGGAGGAGTGATTTTGCTCTTACCAGCTACCTTCTTTTTCTACCCAAGTTGGATAGCCTACTCGATTCTAAGCTCGGTTATTTGCTTGATGGCTCTTCTTGGTGGTGTCATTTCTCTCCCACGCTTGCTAAAGGTGGACCCTATTACTGCGATTGCAGAATGATAAGGAGAATAGTATGACAGCATTGATAGAAATGAATCAAGTGACAAAAACGTACGGGGAAGGAAAGATGAAAGTCGTAGCTCTGCATGAGACGAATTTTCAGCTAAATGCGGGAGAGTTCGTGGCTATTGTTGGGCCTTCAGGTTCTGGAAAGACGACTTTTCTAACGACTCTAGGACAACTTCAGGAAGCATCGAGTGGAAAGATTTTAGTCAAGGGGAAGGAAACAGGCAGTCTGACGGAGAAGGAGAAAACGAACCTCCGTTTTAGAGAGTTTGGCTTCATTCTTCAGGCTTCAAACTTAATTCCTTTTCTAACGGTCAAGGAACAGCTGGATTTGATTGACAGACTGGATAAGGGAAAAAATAGTAAAAGTGATCGAAAAGAGCTGTTTGACTTGTTGGATTTGGAAAAAGTACAAAATCAGTATCCCAAGGCTTTATCAGGTGGTGAACGTCAACGTGCGGCGATTGCTAGGGCGCTTTACAACAATCCTAGCATCGTACTGGCAGATGAGCCTACAGCTAGTCTTGATACAGAGCGGGCTTACCAAGTAACGGATATGTTGGCTTCAATTGCCCATGAGCAAGGAAGAGGTGTTGTCATGATTACACATGATACACGCCTTCTTGATAAGGTTGACCGAGTTTATGTAATGAGTGATGGAAACTTGGTTGAAGAAAAATGTAAACAAATATAAAATATAGTGAATTGACAGATATTTTTCTAAAACGTTAGACCTGAAAAATGCACCGGTTCTACGTAGTAAATTGATAAGTTATATAGATTTTGATGAGGTTGGACTAAAACTCAATTTTAAGAAAAATAAAGTAAATATTCCCACAAAAAATGTATAGTCTCAAGTTTTTTCAAGACTTGACTATGCGTTTTTTAATTTTAAAGACTTTTTCCCAGCCTCCTTATTTCTAACTTCAAAACGGTGTTTTGATCTGACTTCATCAGTTTTATTGCCAACCTTAAAACTCTACTTTGAGCAACCTGCATCTAGTTTTATAGCTGGTTCTTTGATTTTTATTGAGTATATGGACTGCAAATTGCGCTAAAAAATGATATAATGGTGAAGTTATATGGTCCCGATAAGGTGGTAGGTTTTGATTGCAAACACTCTTTCTATCAGTACTTTGTAACTCTATAACACTATTTTTAAGGGGGGACATTTTTATGTCAGAACGTAAATTATTCACGTCTGAATCTGTATCTGAGGGGCATCCGGATAAGATCGCAGACCAAATTTCAGATGCTATCTTGGATGCTATTTTAGCAAAGGATCCAGAGGCACACGTTGCTGCTGAGACAGCGGTTTATACTGGCTCAGTTCATGTATTTGGTGAAATTTCAACTACAGCTTATGTAGATATTAATCGTGTGGTTCGTGATACCATTGCAGAGATTGGTTATACCAATACAGAATATGGATTTTCTGCTGAAACGGTGGGAGTACACCCATCTTTGGTGGAGCAATCACCAGATATTGCTCAAGGTGTTAACGAAGCCTTGGAGGTTCGTGGGAATGCAGATCAAGATCCACTTGATTTGATTGGAGCTGGAGACCAAGGTCTCATGTTTGGTTTTGCGGTAGATGAAACAGAAGAACTCATGCCACTTCCAATCTCACTCAGTCACAAGTTGGTTCGTCGTTTATCAGAGCTTCGTAAGTCTGGTGAAATCAGCTATCTTCGTCCAGATGCTAAATCTCAAGTTACAGTTGAATATGATGAAAATGACCAGCCAGTGCGCGTGGATACAGTCGTTATTTCTACTCAGCATGATCCAGAAGTTAGCAATGAACAAATCCATCAAGATGTGATTGACAAGGTCATCAAAGAAGTTATTCCATCTTCTTATCTTGATGATAAGACAAAATTCTTTATCAATCCGACAGGTCGTTTTGTAATCGGTGGTCCTCAAGGGGACTCAGGTTTGACTGGTCGTAAGATTATCGTAGATACTTATGGTGGCTACTCTCGTCATGGTGGTGGTGCCTTCTCTGGTAAGGATGCGACTAAGGTGGATCGTTCAGCTTCTTATGCAGCTCGCTACATTGCAAAGAATATCGTTGCAGCAGGTCTTGCAAAGAAAGCAGAAGTGCAATTGGCTTATGCTATCGGTGTTGCCCAGCCTGTTTCTGTCCGTATTGATACTTTTGGTACAGGAACAGTAGCTGAAAGCAAACTTGAAAAAGCGGCTCGTCAAATCTTTGACCTTCGTCCTGCAGGAATTATCCAAATGCTTGACCTTAAACGTCCAATCTACCGTCAAACAGCGGCTTACGGACACATGGGACGTACAGATATTGATCTTCCATGGGAACGCTTGGACAAGGTAGAAGCCTTGAAAGAAGCTGTAAAATAAAATCTTAAGAGGGGATTTCCCCTCTTTTAATATACTATTTCCTTCAAAATCATTGAAATTATAGCTTGAATTTGATATGATAGTCCTATGGATAAAAGTAGAGCAAAGCGTGTTGAGCGCGATAAAAAGAGAATTGGTTTACTAACCCTAGTAGCCATATTTGCAGTTAGTATTTGTGTCCTAGGTTCAATAATTGGATACAAAATATACACAAAACAAAGTTTTGAACAAAAGATTGAATCTCTCAAAAAAGAGAAAGATGATCAATTGAGTGAGGGGAATCAGAAGGATCATTTTCGTAAGGGACAAGCCGAAGTGATTGCCTATTATCCTCTTCAAGGGGAGCAAGTGATTTCGTCTGTAAAAGACATCATGACACAGGATATTAAGGAAAATCTGGAAGATAAAGAAAATCTGGTTTTTTATTATACGGAGGAACAGGATTCGCCTTTAAAAGGGATTGTCAACCGAAGTGTGATGAAACAAGTCTATGATCTAACTTCGTTAAAAGTTGAGGAGACTGAAAAAACTAATCTGGCAAAAGTCCATTTGACAGAAGATGGCAAACCTTTTACACTCGATCAATTATTTTCAGATGCTAGTAAGGCAAAAGAGCAACTGTTAAAAGAAATGACTGCTTTCTTAGAGGGTAAGAAATTGGAGCAAGAGAAGGTCGATCAGCTTGTTAAAAGCTTCTCTGACCAAGACTTGTCTGCATGGAATTTTGATTACAAGGATAGTCAGATTATCCTTTATCCAAGTCAGACAGTTGAAAATCTGGATGAGATTGCCTTGCCAGTATCTAGTTTTTTTGAAGTTATTCAGTCCTCTTATTTATTAGATAAGGATGCAGAGCTATATAAGGCTTATTATGAAAAGAAAAATCGTAAAGTAGTGGCCTTAACTTTTGATGATGGACCAAATCCTACAACGACCAAGCAAGCATTAGATACACTTTCTAAGTATGGTATTAAGGCGACTTTCTTCGTTTTAGGTAAGAATGTTTCTGGCAATGAAGAGATTTTGAAGCGCATGAAAGCAGATGGTCATGTCATTGGAAACCATAGTTGGAGCCATCCCGTTCTTTCAAAACTTTCGCTTGATGAAGCCAAAAAACAGATTACTGATACGGAGGATGCGCTAACTAAAGTGTTGGGGTCTAGCTCCAAACTTATGCGCCCCCCTTATGGAGCTATTACAGACGACATTCGCAATAGCCTCGATTTGAGCTTTATTATGTGGGATGTGGATAGTCTGGATTGGAAGAGTAAAAATGAAGCATCTATTTTGACAGAAATTCAGCGTGAAGTCAAGAATGGTTCTATTATTCTCATGCATGATATCCATGCTGAGAGTGTAAATGCTCTACCGAAGGTCATCGACTACTTGAAAGGGCAAGGTTATGATTTTGTAACTATTCCAGATTTGTTAGACGCTCGTCTTAAACCTCACCAACTCTATTTCGATCGTGATCAATAATACCCAAAATCTAAAGAGATAGGTTTTCTTTGAGAACTTGTTTCTTTGGATTTGCTTTACATAGAGAGGAAAAATAATGAAATCTTATACTTTAAATAATGGCGTTCCAATTCCAGTTCTAGGATTTGGAACCTGGAAAGCTGAAAATGGAGAGATTGCCTATCAAGCTGTACTAGAGGCTTTAAAGGCAGGCTATCGCCATATCGATACGGCAGCGATTTATAAAAATGAAGAAAGCGTTGGTCGTGCCATTCAAGATAGTGGCGTTCCGCGTGAGGAAATTTTTGTAACCAGCAAACTCTGGAATAGAAATCACAACTATGAGCAAGCTCGTCAGGCTTTTGAAGAGTCTTTAGAGAAGCTGGGCTTGGAATATTTGGATTTGTATTTGATTCATTGGCCAAATCCAAAACCGCTCAGAGAAAATGACCAATGGAAAATCCGAAATTCAGAAGTCTGGAGAGCGATGGAAGATCTTTACCTAGAAGGCAAAATCCGTGCTATCGGAGTTAGTAATTTCCTTCCCCATCATTTGGATGCCTTGTTTGCAACAGCAAAAATTCTTCCTGCGGTCAATCAAGTTCGTTTGGCGCCAGGCGTCTATCAAGAGGAAGTCGTAGATTACTGTCGAGAAAAAGGAATTTTATTGGAAGCTTGGGGACCTTTTGGTCAGGGAGAATTGTTTGATAGCAAGCAAGTGCAAGAAATCGCGGCAAATCACGGAAAGTCTGTTGCTCAGATAGCCTTGGCCTGGAGCTTAGCAGAAGGATTTTTACCACTTCCAAAATCTGTCACAGCTTCTCGTATTCAAGCTAATCTTGATTGCTTTGGAATTGAACTGAGTCATGAGGAGCGTGAAACCTTAAAAGCGATTGCTGTTCAGTCTGGTGCTCCACGAGTTGATGATATGGATTTCTAGAAAATCATAAAAAGAATTGTACATTATTCTAATTTTTGATATAATAGTCAGCAGGAAAGAAAGTCTTATGGCGTTCTTCAAGCGAGCTTGGGATAGTGGGAGCCAAGTAGGGCAAAATAAAGAACTGGCACTTTCTGTAGTATTTTCAAAAACAATGAAGTAATAAATTAGGGTGGAACCGCGTTTCTGACGCCCCTAGTCGCAAGGCTTGGGTGTTGAAATTCGGTTCTTTTTGAATTCATCTAATGCCTAAGTAGAAAGGAGCATAATGCTTAAAGGATCTTGTTTATGTAAAGCAGTGACCTACACTCTAGATGAAGAATTATCGGAATTAGTTTTTTGTCATTGCTCGTTTTGTCGGAAAGCAACTGCGTCTGCCTATACAGTTAATGCTAAAGTTAGTAGTGAAAAGCTAGTATTGCATGGAAAAGAAAAGCTTGTTTCCTATAGTTCTTCTCCAGGAAAACAGCGTTATTACTGCCAGAACTGTCATAGTCAAATTTTCACTGTTCAAGAAAATATACCAGAAGTCTGTGCTTTGAAATTAGGTACAATAGATGAATGCGATCAGAATTTACAAACTGTTCCTAAACGTCATATTTTTCAGGACCCAGCCTTTTCTTGGTTGCTTGATAAATAAATCTAAGAAGATAATATAAATTAAAGGAGTAAACAATGTCTAAGAAATTAACATTTCAAGAAATTATTTTGACTTTGCAACAATTTTGGAATGACCAAGGTTGTATGCTTATGCAGGCTTATGACAATGAAAAAGGTGCGGGGACAATGAGTCCTTACACTTTCCTTCGTGCTATTGGACCTGAGCCGTGGAATGCAGCGTATGTAGAGCCATCACGTCGTCCTGCTGACGGTCGTTACGGAGAAAATCCTAACCGTCTTTACCAACACCACCAATTCCAAGTGGTCATGAAGCCATCTCCATCAAATATCCAGGAACTTTACCTTGAATCTTTGGAAAAATTGGGAATCAATCCTTTGGAACACGATATTCGTTTTGTTGAGGATAACTGGGAAAACCCATCAACTGGTTCAGCTGGTCTTGGTTGGGAAGTTTGGCTTGATGGGATGGAAATCACTCAGTTCACTTATTTCCAACAAGTTGGTGGATTGGCAACTGGCCCTGTGACTGCGGAAGTTACCTATGGTTTGGAGCGTTTGGCTTCTTACATTCAAGAAGTGGACTCTGTCTATGATATCGAGTGGGCTGATGGTGTAAAATACGGAGAAATCTTTATCCAGCCTGAGTATGAGCACTCAAAATATTCGTTTGAAATTTCTGACCAAGAAATGTTGTTGGAAAACTTTGATAAGTTTGAAAAAGAAGCTGGTCGTGCTTTGGAAGAAGGTTTGGTTCACCCTGCCTATGACTATGTTCTCAAATGTTCACACACCTTTAACCTGCTTGACGCGCGTGGTGCAGTATCTGTAACAGAGCGTGCAGGCTATATTGCCCGTATCCGTAACTTGGCCCGTGTCGTAGCCAAAACATTTGTCGCAGAACGCAAACGCCTAGGCTACCCACTTTTGGATGAAGCAACACGAGCTAAACTCTTAGCAGAAGACGCAGAATAAAGAGAGTGCCAAATTACGAAAATGGGCGAACAGTGTGAGCCCTGAACCAGTTGCCGTAGTGATGAATGTATCCTTAGTGAAGCTAAGGATACTAGGCAAAATTGGAGACTTTTGACTCCAATTTTAGCAATGAAACAACGAGGTTGGTTGCTTGCGTGCCAATCACATAAGGCACACTGGAAAATAAAAAGATACTTTTCGGAGAAAAAACATGACAAAAAACTTATTAGTAGAACTCGGTCTTGAAGAATTACCAGCCTATGTTGTTACACCAAGTGAAAAACAACTAGGCGAAAAAATGGCAGCCTTCCTCAAGGAAAATCGTCTGTCTTTTGAAGCTATTCAGACCTTCTCAACACCACGTCGTTTGGCTGTTCGTGTGACTGGTCTTGCAGACAAACAGTCTGATTTGACAGAAGATTTTAAGGGGCCAGCAAAGAAAATTGCCTTGGATAGTGATGGAAATTTCACCAAAGCAGCTCAAGGATTTGTCCGTGGAAAAGGCTTGACTGTCGAAGATATCGAATTCCGTGAAATCAAGGGTGAAGAATATGTCTATGTCACTAAGGAAGAAATTGGTCAAGCAGTTGAAGCCATTGTTCCAGGTGTTGTGGATGTCTTGAAGTCCCTGACTTTCCCTGTCAGCATGCACTGGGCTGGTAATAGCTTTGAATACATCCGCCCTGTACACACTTTAACCGTTCTTTTAGATGAAGAAGAGTTTGATTTGGATTTTCTTGATATCAAGGGGGACCGTGTCAGCCGTGGTCATCGTTTCTTGGGACAAGAAACCAAGATTCAGTCAGCATTGAGCTATGAAGAAGACCTTCGTAAGCAGTTTGTGATCGCGGATCCACGTGAACGTGAGCAAATGATTGTTGACCAAATTAAAGAAATTGAGGCAAAACATGGTGTCCGTATTGAAATTGATGCTGATTTGCTTAATGAAGTCTTGAACTTGGTTGAATATCCAACTGCCTTTATGGGAAGCTTTGATGCCAAATACCTTGACGTTCCAGAAGAAGTCTTGGTGACTTCGATGAAGGAACACCAACGTTACTTTGTTGTCCGTGATCAAGATGGTAAACTCTTGCCAAACTTCATTTCTGTTCGTAACGGAAACGCAGAGCATTTAGAAAATGTCATCAAAGGAAATGAAAAAGTCTTGGTAGCCCGCTTGGAAGACGGAGAATTCTTCTGGCGTGAAGACCAGAAATTGGTTATTTCAGACCTTGTTGAAAAATTAAACAATGTAACCTTCCACGAGAAGATTGGTTCTCTTCGTGAACATATGATTCGTACGGGTCAAATCGCTGTACTTTTAGCTGAAAAAGCAGGTTTATCAGTTGATGAAACAGTTGACCTTGCTCGTGCAGCAGCCATTTACAAGTTTGACTTGTTGACAGGTATGGTTGGTGAATTTGACGAGCTCCAAGGAATTATGGGTGAGAAATATGCCCTTCTTGCTGGGGAAACTCCAGCGGTGGCAGCTGCTATTCGTGAACACTACATGCCTACTTCAGCTGAAGGAGAACTTCCAGAGAGCAAGGTCGGCGCAGTGCTTGCCATTGCAGACAAATTGGATACGATTTTGAGCTTCTTCTCAGTAGGTTTGATTCCATCAGGGTCTAATGACCCTTATGCTCTTCGTCGTGCAACTCAAGGTGTAGTTCGTATCTTGGATGCTTTTGGTTGGCACATTGCTATGGATGAGCTGATCGATAGCTTTTATGCTTTAACATTTGACAGCTTGACTTATGAAAATAAAGCAGAGGTTATGGACTTTATCAAGGCTCGTGTTGATAAGATGATGGGCTCTACTCCAAAAGATATTAAGGAAGCTGTACTTGCAAGTTCGAACTTTGTTGTGGCAGATATGTTGGAAGCAGCAAGTGCTCTCGTAGAAGCAAGCAAGGAAGAAGACTTCAAACCATCTGTGGAATCACTTTCTCGTGCTTTTAACTTGGCTGAAAAGGTAGAAGGAGTTGCAACAGTTGATTCAGCACTTTTTGAAAATGACCAAGAAAAAGCTTTGGCGGAAGCAGTAGAATCACTTATTTTATCAGGATCTGCCAGTCAGCAATTGAAACAACTCTTTGCTCTTAGCCCAGTCATTGATGCATTCTTTGAGAATACCATGGTTATGGCTGAAAATGAAGCAGTCCGTCAAAATCGTTTGGCAATCTTGTCGCAATTAACCAAGAAAGCAGCTAAACTTGCACGTTTTAACCAAATCAATACCAAATAAAATCTGTTGAACGGATTAAATCTTATCTTAAAGGAGAGAAACATGGATCCTAAAAAAATTGATCGTATCAACGAGCTTGCCAAAAAGAAAAAAACAGAAGGCTTGACCCCAGAAGAAAAAGTAGAACAAGCCAAACTACGTGAGGAGTACATCGAAGGGTATCGTCGCACTGTTCGTCACCACATCGAAGGAATCAAAATTGTGGACGAAGAAGGAAACGATGTTACACCAGAAAAACTACGTCAGGTACAACGTGAAAAAGGTTTACATGGCAGAAGTCTTGATGATCCAAATTCATAATAAGTATTCTTTCTTTTAACAAAGATAGATGAAATAATACCAAAAGACTAGCAGTTTTTGTCTGCTAGTCTTTTTTCGCTAAAAAAGGAACCAATATGGTTCCCAAAACTATTATTAGTTACTTGCTCCAGATGTAGCGTCTGCGCCACCACCGTGGCCTCCAGCATCACCTGAATCAGAAGCTCCAGATGTGGCATCTGCGCCACCGTGTCCTCCAGCAGGAGCTGCAGCATTTCCACCAACTAGACGTTGACCAGTTGTATTGAGGTACCAGTCAAGCCATGGTTGGAAATTAAAGATGATTTCATTGATTCCAGCATATGAACCATCTGGATAGTACATTGCTTGGTAATTATGGGTATTAATAACACCTTCAGGTGTTCCTGGTACAATTGTACGGACATATTCTTGGCCCCCATTACGCAATACGCCGACAACCCATTCAACGTTTTTCATTCTAGAATCTGGCAATGTACCGTGTACTGTTCCTAATCTATTTCCTGATTGAGCACGGACACGTTTACCAAACATTGTATCTGGGTCTTGGTGTGCGTTATTAAAGTACAAGAATTGATTATTATCATCTGCAAATGTCAATTCAAATGGCATTGCTTTCAAGAACATGTCAAGTTGGTTAACTGTCAAGATACCGTGGTCTAATTTAACGTAAGTATCTCCAGAAACAGCTCCAACAAGTTCAGCAGCTTTTTCTACCCATTCAGGATCATCTGGATCAACACCTTGGATAGTAGTTGCAATTGAATTTGTACAATATAAATCTTCTGGCTCAATTGGTTTTGGTTTTTTCAATTTTGAAACGACTCCCACATATTTTACAAAGTTGTCCAAGCATGTTTCAAGGAAATTAACAGTTCCTTCATTTGTGATATTGCCCTCTGCGTCAAATGCTTCTTTGGCTTTACCAAGAAGGAATTCGTTACCTGGAAGTGTGTAGGCATTAACACCTGGAGCGTCAAGAATCTTACGAAGGTGAACTTGGGCACGAGAAGTACCTTGGTCGTAGTAAGAAGCTCCCACAATCATGACTGGCTTGTTTTCAAATGGATGAACTTCATATGAAAGCCATTCAAGAACTGATTTAAGAGAAGCTGAGATTGTGTGGTTGTGCTCAGGAGTGGCGATAATGACACCATCAGCACGAGTAATTCTGTTATACAAGAGACGTAACTGGAAACTTTCATCCCATTTTTCGTCTTGGTTGAACATTGGAACTTCGTCAATTTCGAGAACTTCTAATTCAAATTTGAGTTTGAAGTGACGACGGATGAATTCCAAGAGTTTACGGTTATATGATTGATCGTAGTTTGATCCTACAAGTCCAACAAATTTCATTCTTTTTGGTCTCCTATCTTACAAATTTTCCCAGTCAAAGTCTTCAGCATCTTTGCGAAGTAGGGCTTGTGCGTTGCGCAATTTTTCTGTAATTTTTACAAAGATACGGAAGTCATCAAAGATGGCATCTAATTTATTAATGACGTCAAGATCTACCAAGTCACCATTCTTATCAAATGCTTGAAGAGAGTGAGAAAGTAAGAATTCATCAGGAAGAACTGTTGCTTTAATCTCAGGAGCATTCAAAATTTGACGAAGTTGCAATTGAGCACGTGAAGAACCGAGTGTGCCGTATGAAGCACCTGTAATCATAACTGGTTTATTTAGAAGTGGAAATACTCCATAAGAAATCCAAGCAAGAGCGCTCATAAGAACAGCAGGAATTGAGTGATCGTATTCTGGAGTACCGATGATAACACCATCAGCTGCTTCGATTTTAGCTACGATTTCCATAGCTTCAGCCGGAATTTGTTTGTCGGCAGGTTTGTTAAATACAGGTAGACCTTTAATTTCTACCAATTCAATTTCTGCTTTATCAGCAAAGTGTTTCTGCATATATTGAAGCAGTTGACGGTTTGTGGAACGTTTTGAGTTAGTTCCTACAATAGCAATAAGTTTTAACATGAGATTTCCTTTCTCTTTTTACATAATACGATTTTAAAACTCCATTGAAACATCTATTTCTATAGAGTATGAATTCCTGAAGAACAGCTTAGGTGACCTTCTTTATCGATGAGGATAGCTTCGATGCCCTCCAAACTTTCGACTTGCCATAGGATAGAAGCAGGTCTTTCTCCGAATAAACGAGTTGTCCATATTTCACCATCGACTGATTTATCAGAGATGATTGTCAGGCTCGCTAGTTCCGTTTCAACAGGATATCCTGTTTGGCTGTCAAAAATATGATGGTAATCTTTTCCATCGATTATCAGGTGACGTTCATAAATGCCTGAAGTCACGACAGATTTATTGACAACGGGGATGATTATTAAGTGATTTCCCCTAGGATTGGCTGGATCTTGAATCCCGATTTGCCAAGCTTGATTCCCTCTTGCCTGATTTTTTCCAATGGTCAGGATATTCCCTCCCAGATTGATCAAGGCAGAAGTCACTCCCTCTTCTCTAAGAAATTGGGCAACCTTATCCGCACTATAACCTTTGGCTAAACAACCAAGATCGATTTTCATTCCTTTTTGTTTTAAAAACACAGTGGAAGTAGGAGAATCTAACTCGATATAATGAGGATTGATTAAAGGTAGCACCGATTCAATTTCTTGAGGTTGGGCCACTTTGGCATCTGAAAAACCGATACGCCAAGTTTGAATCAAGGGACCAATGCTGATGTTGAGATGACTAGAGGGCGCTAGGCTATGTTCTAATCCAAGTAAAATCAGTTCAAACAGGTCTGGATGAACCTTGACTGGAGCTATTCCAGCTTGATGATTGATTTCCATCAACTCAGATTCTTGGCTATTGGCATTGAAGCGGTATTCAAGCTCTTTGAGCAAATCAAAGGATTTTTGGAGCAAGATATCGGCTCGCTCATCTACTAATGAAATAGTGATAGTAGTACCCATTAGCCGTTCAGAATGTGAACTGAGAGTCAAGCTACCAACTCCTTTCTCTTATGAAAAGAAGGTTGAAATATTGTAAATTTATATTAAATTTAACCCCTTACATTTTCTTTCCATGATACTAACATACCATAAAGTTAGGTTTTTCACAAATCAAATTTGTAAATTTGTCAAGAAATATGCTTACAAAATTCAAGGAATCATAAATAATTTTAACAGTGAAAGTTCTGTAATGAAGTTAGCCATCCAGCCCTCCTAAAAATTAGATGCTTCAACTAGCTTCTAGCTAGTCCTCGATTTCATTTGATAAGAGGCTTGATGCTGTTAGGCTGGCGAGCCAAGGCTAAGACTAGCCTTGGTTTAGCTAACGAAACAGCTTCAGGGGTTCCTCTTGTCAAATGAAAGCTCTTATAGGCATAAGAAAACACCTCTGTGTTATACTTGTTGTTCAACCACAAACACAAGAAAGGCACAGAGATGCAAGGCAATTATACTACAAAAGGTAAACATTTGACAATCGATAGCCGTCGCTTAATCGAACGATGGAAAAA
>NZ_JUUO01000111.1 GCF_001074975.1 Streptococcus pseudopneumoniae
AGTCAGCTCAAAACACTGTTTTGAGGTTGCAGATGGAAGCTGACGTGGTTTGAAGAGATTTTCGAAGAGTATAAAATGAAAAAGGGTGGCGGGGATATATTATCCCTTGTCGCCACCACTTGTAAGTCCTGAAACAAAGTTCTTTTGTAGGAAGAAGAAGAGAATACAGATTGGAAGGGCGATGAGGATAGCACCTGCTGAGAAGTAGGCGATCTTCATGTTTTTCACATTGCTAACGAAGGTTTGGAGACCTACGGCAACAGTAAAGTATTCTTTCTCACGAAGCAAGAAACTAGAGAGGATGTAGTCTCCAAAAGGTCCCATGAAGGCCCAGAGAGCTTGTACGGCAACCATTGGGCGAACAAGTGGAAGAACAATTTGCCAGAAGCGGCGGAAGTGTCCTGCACCGTCTAGTTTTGCAGATTCGTCTAGAGACATTGGCACTGTATCGAAGTAGCCCTTCATGAGCCAAGCATTCATCGGGATACCACCACCAACGTAGAGGAAGATGAGGAACCAGCTGTGGTTAAGGGCGTTTAACATAAGTGCCATAACGAAGAAGGCTGTCAAAGCGGCCATTGTTGGCACCATTTGGATAATCAAGAAGAAGACCAAACTTTGTTTACGAGCCAAGAAGTTGTAACGGCTGTAGGCATAACCAGCAAGTACGATAATACTTGTTTGAACAGCCATAGTAATTAAGGCGATAATCAAAGTGTTGAGGTACCAAGTACCGTACAAGGTTTCAGTGAAGAGGCCTTTAAAGTTATCAAAATTGAGGTCGATATTAGTATCTAGTTTAAAGGCTGAGACGTTACCTGCTTTAAAGGCTGACATGATGGTAATCAAAAGTGGATAGATAATTACGATTGATAGGCCAATTAAGTAGAGGTAAGTAAGGGTTTGAGTCAGTCTACGTTTGAGTTTAATTGAGTTATTCATCTTAGACGTCCTCCATATCAAATGCGTGTAGTTTCTTGAATGCAATCATAGAGATTGAGATGACAATGATAGAGATAATCAAGGTAACAGCTGCCGCCATTGAGTATTGAGGAGATGTACCTGTTGTCAAACGGTAGATCCATGAGATCAAGATATCGGTTGAACCAGCTCCACCTCCGACACTACCAGGTCCTCCACCATTGAAGAGGTACATGATAGAGAAGTTGTTAAAGTTGAAGGTGTATTGGCTAATCAAAGTAGGTGCTGCAACAGCCAAGATCATTGGGAAAGTGATGTTGCGGAATTTTTGCCAAGCATTAGCACCGTCAATATAAGCTGCTTCGTAAAGGTCGTTAGGAATAGATTGTAAGATACCTAAAGTTAAAACGTAGATGTATGGGAATCCAAGCCAACCTTGCATCATAATCAAGGCAACCTTTGTCCAAGTAGGGTCTGTTTTCCAAGGGATAAGAGCACCATCAAGGAAAGGAAGGAATTTAGCAAAGATCGGCAAGACTTGAGTGTTGATAGCACCGACACTATCATTAAACATGTTTGAGAATGTCAAGATAGTGATGAAGGCTGGGACAGCCCAAGGAAGAAGGAAAATAACACCAAAGATACGTTTTCCTTTGATAAATGGTTGGTTAGCAATGATAGCTGTGAAGATACCAATCACGATCTGTAAAGTTGAGGCAGATAAAGCCCAAATGATAGTCCAAGAAAGAACAGAACCGAAGGCAGAACGGAAGGTACTCAAGCTCCAAATGTTTGTAAAGTTTGTCAAACCAACCCAGTCCAACAATTTGTTTGGTGGCAAGTGTTGGAAGTCGTAGTTAGTAAAGGCAATCATCAAGGTTACGATAACTGGGAAGATGATTGCAAAAGTCATGGCAATATAAGATGGAATGATCAAGAGGTAAGGGAAGCCATTTTCATAGATTCCTTTGACCATTTCTTTAAAGGTAAGTGCTACTGGAATACCATTATTAATGTGTTTAGCAGTTGTATGTGCATCTTTAATATTTGAGAAATAAAAGAGTACATAAACAACTACAAAGATTAAATGGAAGGCACCACGAATCAGCATAAAGAGGGAATTGTCACGACCTGGCTTGTCACCAAGAGTGATGAGATTGCTCAATTCAGGGGCTGCAAGTGCTAGGAAATAAAGGACAAATACGATGGTTACACCAAGGAAGATAAAACCTTTGGCCTTTTGTTTATTGTAAATCTGTCCTAACCCAGGAATGATAGACAGCAGGGCTGCTTTACTAGGTTGTTGCTTTTCCATAATAACTCCTTTCATAGGATACTGGTTTCTAGATAAAACCTAAACTATTTGTGTTTTTGTTGATAAATTCAAAGGGGGATTTGATTTCCACCCCCCTTGAACAAATTTTTTATTCACCAAATTTTTGTTTGATTGTTTCTTTGATCAATGTTACAGCATCGTTAGCAGCTGTTTTAGCATCTTTCTTACCACTTACAGCTTCAAACAACATTGTTTTAGCTGGGTCCCAAACAGCTGACATTTGAGAGATGTTTGGCATTGGTTGAGCGTTCTTGAACTGTTTGATAACAGCTGTTGTCAACTCATCATTTTTACCTTCAGCGTATGAACGAGCTTCAGTGTTAGCTGGGATTTCATTAGTTTTATCGTAGAAGGCTTTTTGTTGTTCAGTTGAAACAAGGAAGTCTACAAATTTTTGAGCAGCTTCAAGGTTCTTAGTGCTTGATGGGATGATCCAAGCTTTACCACCACCAAATGCTGCGTAGTCTTTTCCGTTTGGAAGAGTTGGGATAGTTGCAACACCGTAGTTTACTTTAGCGTCTTTGAAGGCTTGAGCTTTCCAAGGTCCATCGATGATAGCAGCTGTTTTACCTTCTTGGAATTGAGTTTGGATTAGGTTTCCAGCTCCTTCCGTATCTTGCATACCTTTAGGCCATTTTTCATACCAAGTTTTAGCGTATTCTACACCTTTGATAGCGCCGTCGTTTGCAAGACCGATGTCTTTAGCGTCTTTACCGTTTTGTCCGAATACGTAACCGCCGTTACCAGCAAGAAGTCCGTATGCAAAGTAGAAGTTTGTCCAGTCAGCTAGGAAAGCAGAAGTTTTTCCATCTTCTCCAGCGAATGCGTATTTGCTATCTTTAGCAAGGTTTTCCAAGTCAGCAAATGTTTTTGGAGCTTCTTTTACCAAGTCTTTGTTGTAGTACATAACAAGTGATTCGATAACGGCAGGAGCACCGTAAACTTTACCGTCAGCAGCTGTTACAAGAGATTTAGTTTTATCATCTGTTTTAGCACCGTCGCTCAATTTCACTTCTGAAAGTTGTCCGTCAGTACCAAGGCTACCTACACGGTCGTATGGAGCCATCATAACGTCAGGAGCTTGACCTGATTGGTTGTCAAGAGAAAGTTTGTCAAGCCCACCCATTTGGTCACCAGATTTGATGTTAACTGTTGTTCCTGATTGTTCTTTATAAGCTTTAGCTACTGTTTCAGCATAAGCTTTGTATTGGTCCTCAACGTAAAGAGTGATTTCTTTTGCTTCAGATGAACCAGAATCAGCAGGTTTATCGGCAGTTTTGCTTCCGCAAGCTACCAAAAGCAAGCTAGCAAGTGTAGCAGTTCCAAGCACAGCAGCGCTCTTCATGAATTTAGATGACATAGTGTATTCCTCCTAAAGAATAACAAATTTTATAATGAGGAAACGCAAACGTTTTCCTTTATGGGACTAGTATAGCACAAATAGAAAACGGTTGCAAGTGTTTTTTTGTAAAAATTTTAAAAAAATTTCACGGAAAGGGTAAGCGTTTTATTTGTTTATAATAGAAGAAAAATCAGAAAATATATTTTCATGATTTTACTGAAATTATTTAGGGAAACGATTGCCTAAATTTTGAACAAAAAATAAATTGCTCTAGACCAAAAGTAGGCTAAGTTGAGCCTTCTATTTGTAGTTGAAGAAGATTTTGTAAATAGAAAAGAAAAATGTATATGTATACATAAAGAAGGACAAGTTTTTTTAAAAAAATAATCAAAAAGTTTTTTAAAAACGCTTGCAATTATTCCAAAAATAAAGTATACTTATCTTAACGCAAACGTTTGCGCCCAAAAATGAAAATTTAAACTACTAATACACGAGGTGTTGTTTATGAAAAAACGTCAAAGTGGTGTGTTGATGCACATCTCTTCTCTACCAGGAGCCTACGGAATCGGATCGTTTGGTCAAAGTGCTTACGACTTCGTTGATTTCTTGGTCCGTACAAAACAACGTTACTGGCAAATCCTTCCATTAGGAACAACTAGTTACGGAGATTCTCCTTACCAGTCTTTCTCAGCCTTCGCAGGAAACACTCATTTTATCGATTTGGATATCTTGGTGGAGCAAGGTTTGTTGGAAGCAAGTGACCTTGAAGGAGTTGACTTTGGTAGCGATGCGTCTGAAGTTGACTATGCTAAGATTTACTATGCACGTCGTCCTCTTTTAGAAAAAGCGGTGAAACGTTTCTTTGAAGTCGGAGATGTTAAAGATTTTGAGAAATTTGCTCAAGACAACCAATCATGGCTTGAGCTCTTTGCTGAGTATATGGCTATCAAAGAGCATTTTGACAATCTTGCTTGGACTGAATGGCCAGATGCTGATGCTCGTGTTCGTAAAGCTTCAGCACTTGAAAGCTACCGTGAGCAATTGGCAGACAAGTTGGTTTACCACCGTGTGACTCAATACTTCTTCTTCCAACAATGGTTGAAATTGAAAGCTTACGCTAACGACAACCACATCGAAATCGTTGGGGACATGCCAATCTACGTAGCGGAAGATTCAAGCGATATGTGGGCAAATCCACATCTCTTCAAGACAGATGTCAACGGTAAGGCGACTTGCATAGCAGGATGCCCACCAGATGAGTTTTCTGCAACTGGTCAGCTTTGGGGTAACCCAATCTATGATTGGGAAGCAATGGACAAAGACGGCTACAAATGGTGGATTGAACGCTTGCGTGAAAGCTTCAAAATCTATGATATCGTTCGTATCGACCACTTCCGCGGCTTCGAATCTTACTGGGAAATCCCTGCTGGTTCCGATACAGCAGCACCTGGTGAGTGGGTGAAAGGTCCGGGCTACAAGCTTTTTGCAGCCGTTAAGGAAGAACTTGGTGAGCTAAACATCATCGCAGAAGACCTTGGCTTCATGACAGATGAAGTTATTGAGTTGCGTGAACGTACTGGCTTCCCAGGAATGAAGATTCTTCAATTTGCCTTCAACCCAGAAGACGAAAGTATCGATAGCCCACACTTGGCACCTGCTAACTCAGTTATGTACACAGGAACTCACGATAATAACACGGTCCTTGGTTGGTACCGTAACGAGATCGATGATGCGACTCGTGAGTACATGGCTCGCTACACTAACCGTAAAGAATACGAAACAGTTCCACACGCTATGCTTCGTACAGCCTTTTCATCAGTTAGCTTCATGGCAATTGCAACTATGCAAGATTTGCTAGAATTGGATGAGGCAGCTCGTATGAACTTCCCATCTACCCTTGGTGGAAACTGGTCTTGGCGCATGACTGAAGATCAATTGACACCAGCTGTCGAGGAAGGTTTGCTTGACTTGACAACAATCTATCGACGAATTAATGAAAATTTGGTAGAATTAAAGAAATAATACAATATCAGGAGACACCTTAAACATGTTATCACTACAAGAATTTGTACAAAATCGTTACAATAAAACCATTGCAGAATGTGGCAATGAAGAGCTTTACCTTGCTCTTCTTAACTACAGCAAGCTTGCAAGCAGCAAAAAACCAGTTAACACTGGTAAGAAAAAAGTTTACTACATCTCAGCTGAGTTCTTGATTGGTAAACTTTTGTCAAACAACTTGATCAACCTTGGTCTTTACGACGATGTTAAAAAAGAGCTTACAGCTGCAGGTAAAGACTTGATCGAAGTTGAAGAAGTTGAATTGGAACCATCTCTTGGTAATGGTGGTTTGGGACGTTTGGCTGCCTGCTTTATCGACTCAATTGCTACTCTTGGTTTGAACGGTGACGGTGTTGGTCTTAACTACCACTTTGGTCTATTCCAACAAGTTCTTAAAAACAACCAACAAGAAACAATTCCAAATGCATGGTTGACAGAGCAAAACTGGTTGGTTCGCTCAAGCCGTAGCTACCAAGTACCATTTGCAGACTTTACTTTGACATCAACTCTTTACGATATTGATGTTACTGGTTATGAAACAGCAACTAAAAACCGCTTGCGTTTGTTTGACTTGGATTCAGTTGATTCTTCTATTATTAAAGATGGTATCAACTTTGACAAGACAGATATCGCTCGCAACTTGACTCTCTTCCTTTACCCAGATGATAGTGACCGTCAAGGTGAATTGCTCCGTATCTTCCAACAATACTTCATGGTTTCAAACGGTGCGCAATTGATCATCGACGAAGCAATCGAAAAAGGAAGCAACTTGCATGACCTTGCTGACTACGCAGTTGTACAAATCAACGATACTCACCCATCAATGGTTATCCCTGAATTGATCCGTCTTTTGACTGCACGTGGTATCGAGCTTGACGAAGCAATCTCAATCGTTCGTAGCATGACTGCCTACACTAACCACACAATCCTTGCTGAAGCCCTTGAAAAATGGCCTCTTGAATTCTTGCAAGAAGTGGTTCCTCACTTGGTACCAATCATCGAAGAATTGGATCGTCGTGTGAAAGCAGAATACAAAGATCCAGCTGTTCAAATTATCGATGAGAGCGGACGTGTTCACATGGCTCACATGGATATCCACTACGGATACAGCGTTAACGGGGTTGCAGCACTTCACACTGAAATCTTGAAAAATTCTGAGTTGAAAGCTTTCTACGACCTTTACCCAGAAAAATTCAACAACAAAACAAACGGTATCACTTTCCGTCGTTGGCTCATGCATGCTAACCCAAGATTGTCTCACTACTTGGATGAGATTCTTGGAGAAGGTTGGCACCATGAAGCAGATGAGCTTGAAAAACTCTTGTCTTATGAAGACAAAGCAGCTGTCAAAGAAAAATTGGAAAGCATCAAGGCTCACAACAAACGTAAATTGGCTCGTCACTTGAAAGAACACCAAGGTGTAGAAATCAATCCAAACTCTATCTTTGATATCCAAATCAAACGTCTTCACGAGTACAAACGCCAACAAATGAACGCTTTGTACGTGATCCACAAATACCTTGACATCAAAGCTGGTAACATCCCTGCTCGTCCAATCACAATCTTATTTGGTGGTAAAGCAGCTCCAGCCTATACAATCGCTCAAGACATCATCCACTTGATTCTTTGCATGTCAGAAGTTATTGCTAACGATCCAGCAGTAGCTCCACACTTGCAAGTAGTTATGGTTGAAAACTACAACGTTACTGCAGCAAGCTTCCTTATCCCAGCATGTGATATCTCAGAACAAATCTCACTTGCTTCTAAAGAAGCTTCAGGTACTGGTAACATGAAATTCATGTTGAACGGAGCTTTGACTCTTGGTACTATGGACGGAGCTAACGTGGAGATCGCTGAGTTGGTTGGTGATGAAAACATCTACATCTTTGGTGAAGATTCAGAAACTGTTATCGACCTTTACGCAAAAGCAGCTTACAAATCAAGCGAATTCTACGCTCGTGAAGCTATCAAACCATTGGTTGACTTCATCGTTAGCGATGCAGTTCTTGCAGCTGGAAACAAAGAGCGCTTGGAACGTCTTTACAATGAATTGATCAACAAAGACTGGTTCATGACTCTTCTTGACTTGGAAGACTACATCAAAGTGAAAGAGCAAATGCTTGCTGACTATGAAGACCGTGACGCATGGTTGGATAAAGTTATCGTTAACATTTCTAAAGCAGGATTCTTCTCATCTGACCGTACAATCGCTCAGTATAACGAAGATATCTGGCACTTGAACTAAGATACAAGATTTATACTAATACATTTTGTAAAAAAGCGAGTTTCGATTGAAATTCGCTTTTTTAAATGTTGTGAATTTTAGTCAATCCTGTCTAAAAATAGGGAAATTATAGATGCAGTGAAGGCTTTAAATGCTGGTTTTTACGGTATTCAGCCTTATATTTCTTCGTAGTTGATTACCTCATATTTCTTGCATCCGTTTACATCAAGTATTATAATATAATTGTAGGAAAGAAGGTGTTTTTATGTGGAAAAAATATTTCTCAAAATATAAATGGACTGATTTATTTTGGATATTATTTGTGATTTTGACATGCCTCTTGACGGGTAATAGTACTCTTTTTCCACTTACCCATCAAGAAATCTCTTATCATGGCTGCTATTTGGGGATTACACTTGCCTTATTTCACTTGCTATTTATTGATAAATTTGTTATTTCGAATCGAAAATAAAGTTTAGAGCTATGCTTGACTGTGTACTTTTAGGATTGATTTTGGAGTGAAGATTTTGTCTCTATTATTTATTATTTTAAATTTGTTTATCTTGTACAAGGTTTATTCTTTGAGACGGGAAAAATCGAAGTACTTGATTTATACGGCCTATATCCTATTTGGGGTAAATGTAATATATGGTATTCAATGCTTATTAAAAGAACTAGTTTCAAAGATTTCCACTTAATGTGTATAGAAACTCCAGTGATTTTTGCATAACAAAACGCATAAGATTAAGGTTTTTGAGTACTGACCCCAAAAAGTTAGACAATTATTTATCCGAAGGATTTAGTTCTGTACTGAACAGGACTAAGTCCTTTTAGTTTTACCTTAATTCGTTTATTGTTGTAGTAATCAATATAGTCTACAATAGCTTATTCCAATTGGTTAAACGACTGAAACGTTTTCTCGTAACCATAAAACATCTCCGATTTCAGAATGCCAAAGAAGGACTCCATCATACCGTTGTCTGGGCTGTTACCTTTGCGCGACATAGATGGCTGAATTCCCTCACTCTCAAGAAACTGATGATAAAAATCGTGTCGATATTGCCAGCCTTGGTCACTATGGAGAATGGTATTCTCGTAATGTTCCTCACCGAAAGCCTGGTCTAACATATCTTTCACTTGTTCTAAGTTCGGCGAACAAGAAAGATTAAAAGCAATAATTTCGCTGTTAAAACCATCTAAAACTGGTGATAAGTAAAGCTCTTGGTCCTTATCTGGTTTATCTAGCTGTTTCAAGTGATAGTAGTAGGTCGAACGAGCGAGTTTAATGGCTTTTAGAAGAATATCTAACGAAAACTCAGTCATTAATTCTTGAACAATTTCTGTCTTTCTTCTTTCTCTTTTTCCTCCTTCAATCGGAGTTCTCTTAACTTTTTTAGGATGGCATTCTCCGCTCTCAGGTACTCATTTTCTGCTTGAAGACGTTCTAATTCTGTCCTCTCTTCAGGTCTCTTTTTTGGCTTACGTCCCATTTTAGGTACTCTCCCTCTTGTTTTCTCAACAATAGTATACCCGTTTTTCTTGTATTGCGCTAGCCAGTTAAGAAGTATCGTACGACTTGGGAGGCCGTATTCAAGAGAAACTCTATCTTTAGTCCAGCCTTCATGTAAGACTTTATGAATCATTTCTTGTTTTAAATCAGGAGAATAGTAACGATTTTTTCCTTTTTTGACGAACTCTATTCCGTAACGATCAATCAATTTAATCATGTACCTAATATTAGAATTGTTTATCCCAAATTTATTTGAAAGCTTCTCTAAGCTATATCCTTGTTTTCTAAGTTCATAGATCTGAACTTTATCATCATAAGTTAATTTCATAATAAAAATACCCCAAAAGTTAGACAGAAAAAATCTAACTTTTGGGGTGCAGTTCATTCACTAAATTACCGTTTTTTATTTGAATTCTATTAACTACCTATTACTATTAATTACCCTGAGGCCATCGTTTATAAATTGACCCAAAACGTCAAGTCCGTTATAAATAAAGAGTCCTAAAATTATAGATGAAATAATAATACTTGCACAAATAAAATATGTACGTTTTTTTTCATTCATAATATCGACTACCTCCTAAGTTAGTATAGACTAATAGTTGTATAGACTAATAGTTCCGTTTTGATTAAATGGAACTCTATAATATGATGTACCTCCAATAGTACCTCCAAATGTAAATCCAGCTCCTAACAACTCTGCTTTAACTTGAGCTGAACCACTACTGTTTATAGCTGCTGTTAAAGTACCATTATAAGCATACTTTATACTTGTTGTGGGGTATCCTTTTGGAGACCAAACATCAACGTTTTGTCCTTCAATATATGTGTTTGTAATAGAATTTGTTATTCCTAAGTAATAACCTTGAACTGAGTTAATCTGACGGAAAGAACCCTCATTATATAATTCAATGTTTACACTTAATTGAACTGTAGTTCTAGCAAATGTTGCACTTCTTTTTAATGTGTGTGAAGTAACTGTAGATCGAGAGAGATCTGGAATAAATTCAATAGTTTCAACAACCTTTCCAGTATCACTATCAATAACAGTTGCAACTTCGTTGAATCCTGATTTCGAATATACTACTTCTGGATTAGGGATATTGTAATCCTCAACAGTAAATTGCAGTTCGTTGAATTTTATAACAAGGTCATTAGTGGTATCGGCGTTTACAGAAATAGGCAAATAAAACAATGCTAAACAACTAAATAATAGAGTAATTAGTATTTTTTCATGATAATGATCACCTACCATTCTTTCATAACTAAGTTGGATATTAAGGGTTGATAATTATAGTTTGTACATTGGAATCATCTGCTTTCTTATAGGAATATTAATTGAATAAGGCAATTTCTTTTTATTTGTATTCGCTTACATTTTATCATATAATGTTATTGTAGTCAAGAAAAATGTGCTATTATGTTAAAAAATATTTTTCAAAATATAAATGGACGGATTTATTTTGGATTTTATTTATCATTTTGACCTGCCTCTTGGCGGGTAATGATACTCTTTTCCCCCTTACCCATCAAGAAATCTCTTATCATGGGTGCTTATTTGGAATTACACTTGCATTATATCACTTGCTGTTTATTGATAAGTTTGTTATCTCGAATCGAAAATAAAGATTAGGACTATGCTTGACTGCCTACTTTTAGGATTGATTTTGGAGGGAGGATTTTGTCTCTATTATTTATTATTTTAAATTTGTTTATCTTGTACAAGATCTATTCTTTGAGGCGGGAAAAATCGAAATACTTGATTTATACGGCCTATATCATATTTGGGGTAAATTTAATATATGGTATTCAATGGTTATTAAAAGAACTAGTTTCCAATATTTCCACTTAATGTGTATAGCAACTCCAGCGATTTTGGCATAACAAAACGCATAAGATTAAGGTTTTTGTACCTGTTCTTATGCGTTTTTGTAATATTGAAGATTTTCGGTAAGTTGTCTGCTTTTGGGAAGTCTAGTTTAGAATGCTCTCCCAACCATAATCTCTGCTTCGATGGTAATCTCTGTCAGTTGGTTCCAATCAATCTTGCTTTGGTCAACGTGAAAGAGGAGGGGTGTCATGCTGAGTAAAGCTTGTCTTTGCTCTACTGTAATGGATTTGGTCAGGGAAGCAGTCTGGATAGATTGGATGCTGAAATGTTCCTGGAAATGTTCCTTGATATCTTGGTTAGAATAGTCCTTCTTTGTCAGCTGGTCTTGTACCTTCTGACGGATTTCCTTGAGGTGGTCTTCAGTCGGGATGACCTTGATTAAGATACCATCTTTTGATAAAACTCGTTGAAATTCTCCATAATTTGCAGGTGAGAAGATATCAAGAAGGATATCCATGCTAGTGTTTTTTATAGGAAGGCGAGCTAGGTCACCGACAAACCAATTGACTGCCCAGTTGGGTTCACTCTTGGCAGCGATTTGGACCGAGTCTTTTGAAATGTCAAAGGCATAGAAGATCTTGTCGGGATTCGCTTCTTGGAGTTTACGAGAGTAGAAGCCCTCGCCACAGCCGATATCCAAGACTGTTTTTGCGGATGGTTTAGTGGCTAGTAAGTCGGAGACACCTTCTAAAATAGCCTGATAAAATCCAGCTTCTAGGATTTGTTGGCGATTTTGGAAATTTTCCTTGTCGTAGTTGGCTGATTGCTTGATTTGTGGTGCTAGATTGATATAGCCGAATTTTGCTAGGTCAAAAGAATGGCGATTGGTGCACTTGAGACTAGATTCTACCAAGGTCAAGTTTTCTTGGCAGACGGGGCAGGCAAAGGCACTAGCAGAAGCAAAGCGCTGGAGTTTAGGTTTGAGGTTTGTATTCATAGTTTAAGTGTATCAAAAGAGGCAAATGAAAGCAACTTTAGGAATAAGTAGATGGGAGATTCAGTAGAAATAAAACTAATTCTCCAATTTATGGAATGAAATTGCTTTTATATCTAAATTGCTATATAATAATGATAAGGAGGAAATAAGTATGTTAAAAGAAGTACTAACCGTTGCAAAAGTTGCGAAAAAATCATCACTCTTTTTGGGTGGTGTCGCATTTGGTACCCTTGGTTTGAAAATCTTAGCAAGTAAGGAAGCTAAAAAAGGTTATTCTAAAGCTTTGGCTAAGGCTTACAAGTTGAAAGACGGGCTAGATGCATCTGTTTCTGTTGTGAAACAACATGGAGACGATGTCTTGCAAGATGCCAAATATTTGTACGAGCAAGAGAAAAAAGAAGAGCAATTAGATAGCCTTATAGGAGAATAATATGTCTTTTAAAGTGCTACATAGAGGATACCAACATATCCGACTATCATCTTCTTTTTCACTCACCTTGGATATTCAAGACTATCTTCGTTCCTTGGCGAGAGATGAAAAGGGGATTGAGTCTATCCAGTTTTACATGGATCAACAGCACTTTACTCTACGCATAAAAGAAGGCTTTTCTGTATTAGATAATGCAGAAGCCTTTTTAAAAAGAATTGATAAAGGGAAAGTTTCTGAGTTGATGACTCTTCCCATTCGTAGAGAAGAGAGTGCTTATTCTATTGTTTCAGGTGCAGCGATTAAGCGTATACTTTTTCGTAGTTTTGTGCCGTATCCTATTCGCTATATATGGACTTGTTATCAGGCTTTTGGCTATATTAGAGAAGCCTATCAAACACTAGCGCGTAAGGAACTAACGATGGAGGTCTTGGACTGTTCGGCGATTTTATTGTCCTTGTTTATGAACCAATCCAAGACAGCTAGCAATATCATGTTTATGCTTGATTTGGGGAATCATTTAGATCAGTGGTCCTTGAAAAAAACTGCAACAGATTTAGAACAGAGTCTTCTTGCAAAAGAGAGCGATGTATTCCTAGTACAGGGCGATACGGTTGTTAGTATCAAGAGTTCCGATGTTCAAATAGGAGATGTCTTGGTCCTATCTCAAGGAAATGAAATTCTGTTTGATGGACAAGTAGTTTCAGGTTTAGGTATGGTCAACGAAAGTTCCTTGACGGGAGAGAGTTTTCCAGTTGAAAAAAGAGAGTCTGATTTGGTTTGTGCAAATACAGTATTAGAAACTGGAGAGTTACGCATTCGTGTAACCGATAATCAGATGAACAGCCGGGTTTTACAACTGATTGAGTTGATGAAGAAATCTGAAGAAAACAAGAAAACGAAACAACGCTATTTCATCAAGATGGCGGACAAGGTCGTCAAATATAATTTCTTGGGTGCTGGGCTGACTTACCTATTGACAGGTTCTTTTTCTAAGGCTATCTCTTTTCTATTGGTCGATTTCTCCTGCGCTTTGAAAATCTCTACTCCTGTAGCTTATTTGACAGCTATCAAGGAGGGGTTGAACCGTGAAATGGTGATTAAGGATGGAGATGTTCTGGAGAAATATCTGGAAGTCGATACTTTCTTGTTTGATAAGACGGGGACAATCACAACTAGCTATCCGATAGTTGAAAAGGTGTTACCTTTTGGAGACTATAGTGAGGAAGATATTCTCAGAATCAGTGCCTGTCTTGAGGAACACATTTATCATCCTATTGCTAATGCTATCGTCAAGCAAGCTGAGATAGAGGGAATTGAACATGAGGAAATGCATGGGAAACTCCAATATATCGCAAGCAAGGGGATTAAATCTCATATAGATGGGCAACCAGTTCTTATTGGGAATTATGTTTTGATGCAGGATGAGCAAATTCATATCAGTTCAGAACAAAATGCTTTAATTGAAGAGTACAAGAGTCACTACAATCTCTTATTCTTGGCTTATCAGAATGAATTGATTGGAATGTTCTGTATTCATACTCCTTTGAGAAAAGAAGCAAAAGCAGCCTTGGAGAAACTTAAGGCACAAGGGAAAAAATTGATTCTGGCAACAGGGGACACCTTGGTTAGGACAGAGGAATTAGTTAAAGATTTGCCCTTTGATCAGGTCTATACAGACTTGAAACCTGATGGGAAATTCGAGTTAGTAGAGGAACTACAGAAAGCAGGTCACACTATTTTGATGGTTGGAGATGGCTTGAATGACTCAGCTGCTCTAACCCTATCAGATATCGGTGTGGTGATGAATGAGAGTGCAGATATTTCTAAGCAGATGAGCGATATATTATTGTTAGATAATCGTTTGGATTTCTTCCAAGAGTTGGATTGGCTATCATCATCTTTGCAAACACTCATCAAGAAGAATATTCAAGATACCGTTGTCGTAAATAGTAGTTTGATTGGCTTTGGCTTGTTTAACTGGCTCAGCCCTTCAAATCTTTCTATCTTACATAATCTAACAACCTTACGCATTGTACTGCGTAGCCTGTCTATTAAGGGATAGGTGGGGACTATTCACAGCAAAAAGGAGTTACCTTTCTCGAGGGTAACTCCTTTTTTTATAGGTAAATGTTGAACAATTTAGTAAGTCAATACAAAGTATTTTTTCTTACCACGACGGATAACAGTCAGTTCATTCTCTAACTTATCTGCGTCATTCAAGACATAGTCAAGGTCCTGAATACGGTCGCCGTTGACGTAGATAGCTCCGTTTTGGACGTCTTCACGGGCTTGGCGTTTGGAGTTAACCACACCAGATGAGACGAGAAGTTCTACGATATTGTGGTTTTCATCTGCTTGAACTTGGTAGTTTGGTACTCCACGAAGTCCTTGTTTGAGCTCTTTGACAGAAAGGTTTTTGATGTTTCCGGCAAAGAGTTGCTCGGTGATGTTGAGGGCTTCTTTGTAAGCTTCTTCGCCGTGAACAAGTGTTACGACTTCACGAGCGAGGATTTTTTGTGCCGAGCGTTCGTGTGGTGCTGCTTCAAATTGTTTGCGGATGTCTTCAATCTCATCCAGTGACAAGAAGGTAAAAATCTTCAAGAAGCGAACAGCGTCAGCGTCCATGACGTTCATCCAAAATTGGTACATTTCGTATGGAGAAGTCTTTTCAGGATTGAGCCAAACTGCGTTTCCTTCTGATTTACCAAATTTCTTACCAGTTGCATCTGTAATCAGTGGAACAGTAATTACGTGACCAGTCTTGTCAGCCTTACGACGAAGCAACTCAGTACCAGCTGTCATATTTCCCCATTGGTCTGATCCGCCGATTTGAAGGGTTACATTGTGTTCTTGGTTAAGGACAAAGAAGTCGTAACCTTGCATGATTTGGTAGGCAAACTCAGTGTATGAAATTCCTGTTTCAATTCGTTTTTTCACAGACTCCTTGCTCATCATGTAGTTGACAGTGAAGTATTTTCCGATATCACGGAGGAAGTCAATGAAGCTGATGCTGCCAAACCAGTCGTAGTTGTTGACCATGACAGCTTTATTTTCACCATTTTCAAAATCAAGAAAGCGAGAAAGTTGTCCTTGGATAGACTTGACCCAGCCATCTACTGTGTCTTTTGTTTGGAGACTACGCTCAGCATCTTTGAAGGACGGATCTCCGATGAGACCTGTAGCACCGCCAACGAGCGCATAAGGTTTGTGACCTGCTAACTGCAAGCGACGACTTGTCAAGATTGCGACAAGGTGGCCTAGGTGGAGGCTGTCAGCAGTTGGATCGTAGCCAGTATAATAAGAAACTTGACCTTCTTCTAGGGCTTTACGCAAAGCTTCTTCATCAGTCGTTTGAAAAATCAAACCACGCTCTTTTAGCTCATCAAAAATGTGCATGTGTCTTTTCTCCTTTTTAAAAATATTGTTTCTAACTATTGTATCACAAACTCGGGCAATAGCCTAGCAGAATAGGGAAGAAAGTGGCTATTTTATTGAAAGTTTACCTTTTATGGTATAATAGATAGAGTGAGGAAATCCATGCAAAATCAATTAAATGAAATAAAACGAAAAATGCTGGAATTTTTCCAGCAAAAACAAAGAAATAAAAAAAACGCTAAATCAGGCAAGAAAGGTTCAAGTGCTGAAAAATCTAAATCTCTAGATAGGCCAGCCATTTTTCCAGCTATTTTACTGAGTATAAAAGCCCTATTTAACTTACTCTTTGTGCTCGGTTTTCTAGGAGGGATGTTGGGAGCTGGGATTGCTTTGGGGTATGGAGTGGCCTTATTTGACAAGGTTCGGGTACCTCAGACAGAAGAATTGGTGCATCAAGTCAAGGACATCTCTTCTATTTCAGAGATCACCTATGCGGATGGGACGGTGATTGCTTCTATAGAGAGTGATTTGTTGCGCACTTCTATCTCATCTGAGCAAATTTCGGAAAATCTGAAGAAGGCTATCATTGCGACGGAAGATGAACACTTCAAAGAACATAAGGGTGTAGTACCTAAGGCAGTGATTCGTGCGACCTTGGGGAAATTTGTAGGGTTGGGTTCCTCAAGTGGGGGGTCAACCTTGACCCAGCAACTGATTAAACAGCAGGTGGTTGGGGACGCACCGACCTTGGCTCGTAAGGCGACAGAGATTGTGGATGCTCTTGCCTTGGAACGCGCCATGAATAAAGATGAGATTTTAACGACCTATCTCAATGTGGCTCCATTTGGTCGAAATAATAAGGGGCAGAATATTGCAGGAGCTCAGCAGGCAGCTGAGGGGATTTTCGGTGTAGATGCCAGCCAGTTGACGGTTCCTCAAGCAGCATTTTTAGCAGGACTTCCACAGAGTCCCATTACCTATTCTCCTTATGAAAATACTGGAGAGTTGAAGAGTGATGAAGATCTAGAAATTGGCTTAAGACGGGCTAAGGCAGTTCTTTACAGTATGTATCGCACAGGTGCATTAAGTCAAGACGAGTATTCTCAGTACAAGAATTATGACCTCAAACAGGACTTTTTACCATCGGGCACGGTCACAGGAATTTCACGAGACTACTTATATTTTACAACTTTGGCAGAAGCTCAAGAACGTATGTATGACTATCTAGCTCAGAGAGACAATGTCTCCGCTAAGGAGTTGAAAAATGAGGCAACTCAGAAGTTTTATCGCGATTTGGCAGCCAAGGAAATTGAAAATGGTGGTTATAAGATTACTACTACCATAGATCAGAAAATTCATTCTGCCATGCAAAATGCGGTTGCTGACTATGGCTATCTTTTAGACGATGGCACAGGTCGTGTAGAGGTAGGGAATGTCCTGATGGACAACCAAACAGGTGCTATTCTAGGCTTTGTAGGTGGTCGCAATTATCAAGAAAATCAAAATAATCATGCCTTTGATACCAAACGTTCGCCAGCTTCTACTACCAAACCTTTGCTGGCCTACGGTATTGCTATTGATCAGGGCTTGATGGGAAGCGAAACGATTCTATCTAACTATCCAACAAACTTTGCTAATGGCAATCCGATTATGTATGCTAATAGCAAGGGGACAGGAATGATGACTTTGGGAGAAGCCTTGAACTATTCATGGAATATCCCTGCTTACTGGACCTATCGTATGCTTCGTGAAAAGGGTGTTGATGTCAAGGGTTATATGGAAAAGATGGGCTACGAGATTCCTGAGTACGGTATTGAGAGCCTGCCAATGGGTGGTGGTATTGAAGTCACAGTGGCCCAGCATACCAATGGCTATCAGACATTGGCTAATAACGGAGTTTATCATCAGAAGCATGTGATTTCAAAAATTGAATCTTCTGATGGTAAAATCATTTATGAATTTCAAGATAAACCTGTTCAGGTTTATTCTAAAGCGACAGCGACGATTATGCAGGGATTGTTACGAGAAGTTCTGTCCTCTCGTGTAACAACAACCTTTAAACCGAATTTAGCTTCTTTAAATTCGACATTAGCTAGTGCAGATTGGATTGGGAAGACTGGTACAACCAACCAAGACGAGAATATGTGGCTCATGCTTTCTACTCCTAAATTAACTTTAGGTGGTTGGATTGGGCATGATGATAATCATTCATTATCTCGTAGAGCAGGATATTCAAATAACTCTAATTATATGGCTCATCTGGTTAATGCCATCCAAGAGTCTGAACCTGGAATTTGGGGGAACGAGCGATTCTCTTTAGATCCTAGTGTAGTAAAATCAGAAGTCCTGAAATCAACAGGCCAGAAACCAGGTAAAGTTTCTGTTGAAGGAAAAGAGGTAGAGGTCACAGGTTCGACTGTTACCAGCTATTGGGCTAATAAGGCAGGAGCGCCAGCGACCAGTTATCGCTTTGCTATTGGTGGAAGTGATGCGGATTATCAGAATGCTTGGTCTAGCATTGTGGGGAGTCTACCAACTCCATCAAGCTTCAGCAGTTCAAGTAGTAGTTCTAACAACAGTGGCAATTCAAGCGCTACTAGACCTTCTTCTTCAAGGACGAGACGATAAGTTCTTTAAACTTTTCTAAATGAAGTGGCTAATCAATGGATTGCCACTTTTTTCTTTTGTCCTTTCGTGTTACAATAAAGGTATGAATCAGTATCAGAAAAAGATTGTTAAAGGAACCATTTATTCGCTCCTATCCGGCTTAATCTGGGGCATCTGTGGAATTTTAGGAGAGTATTTCTTTACTCATTATCAGGTGTCTTCCGGCTGGATTACCTCTATGCGTTTGACACTGGCAGGGAGTCTTGTACTCATTTGGTCTGCAATGCAATTAAAATCGCAAGTGTTAGATATCTGGCGAGATAAGAAAAATTACCTACCCTTTTTAGCTTATGCTATTTTGGGGATTTTTTCAGTTCAGTATTTTTTCTATCTCTGTGTAGAATACTCAAATGCAGCGACAGCGACTATTTTACAGTTTATCAGTCCTGTCTTTATCCTCTTTTATAATCGCTTGGTTTATCAAAAACGAGCGTCAAAAAGCGCTATTTTCTATGTTTTGGTTGCCATGCTGGGTGTTTGCCTGATGGCGACAAAGGGTGATTTCTCTCGGTTATCCATGACTCCACTAGCCCTTATAACAGGTCTGCTAAGTGCTATGGGGGTTATGTTTAATGTTATCTTGCCCCAACCTTTTGCTAAGCGTTATGGTTTTGTTCCCACGGTTGGGTGGGGGATGATTTTGGCAGGTTTATTTAGCAATGTTCTTTCGCCGGTTTACCATCTTTCCTTTACTCCGGATATTTGGAGTATATTGATTTGTCTCATTATCGCTTTCTTTGGAACAGCTTTTGCTTTTTTTATTTCCATGAAGGCTGTGTCCTTGGTTTCTCCTTTGGTGGTTTCCGTTATCAGTGCCAGTGAACCTCTGTCTTCCGCCTTATTGAGTGTTTTATTTTTAGGTTTGGTAGTGGATTGGTCCCTTCTTCTAGCAATGGTCTTGATTATTTTACCTATGATTTTCCTATCGATAGAAGAAGCGAAAGAAAGTAAATAAAAAGTCTTTTCTTAATTCTAAAAGTGTGCTATACTAGAATAGTCAATAAAACACGGGGAGATAGTTGTGAAGAGTGTTTTTAGGTTGTATCGGTAGGGGCCTGCTTTTACCGACAGCACGTTTTATCTCACATCCCTAAAAATCATACCTAAAAACAAACAAAAAGGCTTCAAATTTGAGGCCTTTTTTGGTAGAATAGGTATCATTAAAATGAACTAGGAGGCGCCTATGACTGCTACAAAAATGAACGCACAAGAAATTATCCAATTTATCGCCAATGCTGAAAAGAAAACCAGTGTTAAAGTAACCTTTGAGGGAGAGCTTGCAACTACTGTACCTAGCTCTGTTGTCAAATTAGGGAATGTCTTATTTGGAGACTGGAAGGACGTGGCTCCGCTTTTAGAAGGTTTAGTAGAAAATCAAGACTATGTTGTTGAGCAAGATGCTCGTAATTCTGCAGTTCCTTTGCTAGATAAACGTGCTATCAATGCTCGTATCGAGCCAGGTGCTATTATTCGTGATCAAGTTGAAATTGGTGACAATGCTGTTATCATGATGGGAGCTGTTATCAATATTGGTGCTGAAATTGGTGCAGGAACTATGATTGACATGGGGGCTATCCTTGGTGGCCGTGCTATCGTTGGGAAAAACAGTCACGTTGGTGCAGGTGCCGTTCTTGCAGGTGTGATTGAGCCAGCTAGCGCTGAACCAGTCCGTGTAGGAGACAATGTTCTTATCGGGGCCAATGCAGTGGTTATCGAAGGAGTCCAAATCGGTAGTGGTTCAGTTGTTGCAGCAGGAGCTATCGTTACCCAAGATGTCCCAGAAAACGTGGTGGTAGCAGGTGTTCCAGCTCGTATTATAAAAGAGATTGATGCTCAAACCCAACAAAAAACAGCGCTAGAGGATGCGCTTCGTACCTTGTAATTTGTAAAAGAAAAATAGAGGCGGAACCCTTTTTCCAGCCTCTTTCTGCTATATAGGAGGATAGATAGATGTTAGATTTGATTCAGACTAGACGAGATTTGCACCAGATTCCAGAGATTGGCTTGGAGGAGTTCAAGACTCAGGCTTACTTGCTGGATGTGATTGAAAAATTGACTGCGGGCAAGAATTTTGTTCAAGTTCGTACTTGGCGGACAGGGATTTTGGTTTATTTGCAGGGAAGTCAACCAGAGCGAACCATTGGTTGGCGAACAGACATTGATGGCTTGCCTATCGTCGAACAAACAGGATTTCCTTTCGCTTCTCAGCACCAAGGTCGCATGCACGCCTGTGGACATGATTTTCATATGACTATTGCCTTGGGCTGTCTTGAGCGAGCCCTTGAGGAGCAACCAAAGAACAATCTGCTCTTTCTGTTTCAGCCTGCTGAAGAAAATGAAGCTGGTGGTATGCTCATGTATGAGGATGGCGCTTTTGGAGACTGGTTGCCAGACCAGTTTTATGGTCTTCATGTTCGACCAGATTTGAAAGTCGGTCAGATTGCGACCAATACGCATACACTCTTTGCCGGGACTTGCGAGGTGAAGATCCGTTTCAAGGGTAAAGGGGGACACGCAGCCTTTCCGCATGAAGCTAATGATGCCTTGGTGGCTGCTAGTTACTTTGTGACCCAGGTGCAGTCAGTCGTCAGCCGTAATGTTAACCCAATCGAGGGAGCAGTGGTGACCTTTGGTGTTTTTCAGGCTGGAACAACTAACAATGTCATCACAGACACAGCCTTTTTGCATGGGACTATTCGGGCCTTAACTCAGGACATGAGTCTCTTGGTGCAAAAGAGGGTTAAAACAGTTGCAGAAGGCGTTGCAGCAGCCTTTGATATGGAAGTTGAAGTGGAACTCAAACAAGGTGGTTACCTGCCTGTTGAGAACAATCCAGCCTTGGCGCGTGAACTAATGGACTTCTTTGAAGAAAAAGACGGAATTGAGTTGATTGATATCGAGCCTGCTATGACAGGTGAGGACTTTGGTTATCTCCTATCAAAGGTTGATGGGGTTATGTTTTGGCTTGGGATTGATAGTCCTTATGCCCTTCATCACCCTCAGATGAGTCCTAAGGAAGAAGCCTTAGCTATTGGGGTGGATGCGGTCTCTAGTTTCCTGAAAAAGAAGGCAGCAGAGTAGAGGAATTGTCTATGAAATCAGAATTACGTAAGCAAGTCTTGCAAGAAATGAAGGCTTTACCTCAAGAGCAAAAACAGGCTATGGATCAAGCTTTAACTGAGCGTTTCTTACAAAACTCCTTTTACCAAGAAGCTAAGATCATCGCAAGCTACCTCTCTTTTCCGCACGAATTTCAAACGCAGGGATTGATTGAGCAGGCGCTGAAGGACGGCAAGAAGGTTCTGATACCTAAAACCTATCCCAAAGGTCGCATGGACTTTGTGGTCTATCATCCACAGCAGTTGATAAAAACTTCCTTTGGATTACTGGAACCGCAGGGAGATTTGGAAGTTGTGGATGCCTCTCAGATTGATTTGATTCATGTTCCTGGCTTGGCTTTTACGACGGATGGCTATCGGGTTGGATACGGTGGAGGTTATTATGACCGCTATCTGGAACAGTTTTCTGGTCATACTTTGAGTACGGTTTATCCTTGTCAAGTTCAGGACTTTATGCCTGAAAACCATGATATTCCTGTTGAGGAGGTATTAATTGATGAAGGAAATCTTTGATAGACGTTATCCTGTGACGAGTTTTTTCCTCTTAGTGACGGCCTTGGTGTTTCTACTAATGTTGGTGACTACAGGTGGAAACTTTGATAGGGCAGATACCTTATTTCGATTTGGAGCCATGTATGGACCTGCTATTCGTCTATTTCCTGAGCAGACTTGGCGTCTCTTGTCGGCCATTTTTGTTCATATTGGTTGGGAGCATTTTATTGTCAACGTGCTTTCGCTCTATTATCTTGGTAGGCAAGTAGAGGAGATTTTCGGATCCAAAAAGTTTTTCTTTCTCTATCTCTTATCTGGAATGATGGGCAATCTCTTTGTTTTTGTATTTAGTCCCAAATCCTTAGCAGCAGGAGCCTCGACTTCTCTCTATGGGCTATTTGCCGCGATTATCATTCTTCGCTATGCAACGCGTAATCCTTATATCCAGCAGTTGGGTCAATCCTATCTGACACTTTTTGTGGTTAACATTATTGGAAGTGTTCTGATTCCAGGAATCAGCCTAGCAGGCCATATCGGAGGTGCAGTCGGTGGAGCATTTCTAGCAGCTATCTTTCCAGTTCGAGGAGAAAGACGGATGTATAGTGCTAGCCAGAGGCTAGGAGCAGTAGTCTTGTTTTTAGGACTCGCAGTTTTGCTTTTCTACAAGGGAATGGGAATGTGATAATTCTGTAAGAAAATTTGTGTAATGGAAAAAGATAAGGCATTTTTGAACCTTATCTTTTTATGCTATTCCTTCTCAGCCAATTCTTTTCCCAGCTGGATGATGTAATCTTTCATGTCATCTTTGACTTGTGGGTGCTTGAGTGCGTAGTCAATAGATGTTTTCATAAAGCCAAACTTATCGCCAACGTCGTAACGAGCTCCTGTAAATTCACGGGCGAAAACACGTTGTGTTTTATTGAGCGTATCAATAGCGTCGGTAAGCTGGATTTCATTTCCAGCACCGGGAGCTTGATTTTCTAGGATTTCAAAAATTTCTGGTGTAAGCAGATAGCGTCCGATGATTGCCAAATCACTTGGAGCATCTTCTGGAGCTGGTTTTTCAACGAAAGTTTCAACGCTATAGAGACCATTGATTCCTTCTCCTTGAGGAGCGATAACCCCGTATGATGAAACGTCTTCATGAGGTACAGGCATGACAGCAATGGTTGATGCGTGAGTCGTCTCGTAATCGTTCATCAATTGTTTTGTCAAAGGAACAGCATGGTCATCTGTGATGTCCATAAGGTCGTCACCCAGCATGACAACGAATGGCTCATTCCCTACAAAAGCTTTTGCTTGTAAGACAGCATCGCCAAGACCACGAGGATGAGTTTGGCGGATAAAATGAAGGCGCATACCAGTTGCTTCATCTACCAATTTTAACAAATCCGTTTTGCCTTTTTCCTTAAGATTGTATTCAAGCTCAAAGTTTGAGTCAAAGTGGTCTTCAATAGAACGTTTTGATTTACCAGTGACAACCAGAATATCTTCAATACCTGATTTAAGAGCTTCTTCTACGATAAATTGGATAGTTGGTTTGTCCACAATTGGCAACATTTCTTTAGCAAGTGCTTTGGTTGCTGGTAAAAATCGAGTCCCGAGTCCAGCGGCAGGGATGACTGCCTTTCTAACTTTTGATGTCATAAGAATCCTTTCTTTAGAGGGTTAAGACCACTCATTTTCTGCTTTAAATTCATTGTTCATGATGTCATAAATGGCATCTTTGATATTTGTTCCGTGGTAGATAACTTGGTAAATAGCCTGCGTAATGGGCATATAGACTCCAAGTTCTTGGGCTAGTTCATAGGCTGCTCGAGTCGTTGAGATTCCTTCGATTACCATACCCATATTGGCTTCGATATCAGCTAGAGGCTCTCCACGACCAAGAGCATCTCCAGCTCTCCAGTTACGAGAGTGGATGGAGGTTCCCGTTACGATCAAATCTCCCACACCAGATAAGCCGCTATAGGTTAGTGGACTAGCCCCGAGTGCTACCCCTAGGCGGGTAATTTCTGCCAAGCCTCGAGCGATGATGGCTGCCTTAGCATTGTCACCAAATCCCAGACCATGTAAAGCTCCAGCACCGACAGCAATAATGTTTTTAAGAGCACCAGCAGTTTCGACTCCGATAACATCCGTATTGGTATAAAGTCGGAAGTAGTGATTACTAAAGAGCTCTTGAACGTATTGAGCTGTTTGTAAATCTTTAGAAGCAGCAGTGATTAAAGTTAGGTCACGCACAATGGTCTCTTCTGCATGACTAGGCCCTGAAACAACGACGATATCACTGCGGAGATGTTCAGGAATTTCTTCTTCAAGGATGGTTGATAATCGTTTATGGCTATCAGGTTCTAATCCCTTTGATGCGTGCATGATGATAGCCTTATGGTCTAAGGTTTTTGCAACCTGCTGGGCAACAAGTCGTGTCACTTTTGTTGGGACAACAAACAAAATCGCATCTACATCTTTCAGTGCCTCTGCTAAATCGGTGTAGGCAATGATATTTTCATCTAGAACGACATCTTTAAAGTAGTGCTTGTTAGTATGAAAGGTATTAATTTCATTGATTTGTTCGGGAAGATTTCCCCAAATACGTACCTTGTGTCCATTGTCATTTAAGACTTGTGAAAGGGCAGTTCCCCAAGAACCAGGCCCCAAGACGGCGACGGTTTGTTTTTCCATGATTTCCTCCTTAATAGAGTTCTTTCTCTTATTCTATCATATTCTAGAGGATTTTGCACTTGCATTACTGGGAAGTGGTTGCTTTGTTATACTCAATGAAAATCAAAGAGCAAACTAGGAAGCTAGCCGCAGGCTGTACTTGAGTACGGTAAGGAGACGCTGACGTGGTTTGAATTTGATTTTCGAAGAGTATTACTTGAAAAATACACAAAAACCGAGACTAAGTATTAAACTCTCAGTCTCGGTTTTGATTTTAGTTATAGTATAGCTAGGTTTATTTCAATTGATCCGTAATGTCTTTTGATAGCAACATTCCCAGATGATAAGTTTTATTGATGTAAGCAATGACATCATTGATATTTTCAGTCGTGTGAATTTTCTCTTTGATGTCAGTTCTAAATGTTTCATCCTTCAACAGTTGTTCTTGGTAGAGTCTTTGAAGTCTTTCCTTCTCGTACTTATTAAGCAGAAAAAGGAATACCAAGCTAATCACAACGAGGATATAAGCATATTGGCTCATAGGATATCTCCCTGTATGATAAAGAAGTAGTAGTGAGTAAAGCGTTTAGGTAAGTATCTCAGGTTACGACGTTCTGGGACATAAATCGATAATATTATGTCACAGAACTAGTGAAGCAGTTAGCTAGTCCGCATATAAGCGGCTAGCGTCCAACAATTAGGAACTTTAGTTCCAATTGTTAGTACTGAATCACATCTTCTCAGGCGCTTCTACTCCAAGCAAGCGAAGGGCTTCTTTGAGAACGACTGCGGTTGCGTAGCTGAGAGCTAGACGGCTGTCGCGTTCTGGGCTTTCATCCAAGATACGCGTGTGTGCATAGTATTTGTTAAAGGCTTGAGCCAGGCTAATTGCAAATTTAGCAATGATAGAAGGTTCAAAGTTATCCGCCGCACGGTTGATAATACGTGGGAAGTCTTGGATGAGTTTGATGATTTCCCAGCTTTCAGCATCATTCAAGCTATAGTTGCTAGCTGTTTCTGGTTTGAAGTCTGCTTTGCGCAAGATAGATTGGATACGAGCGTAGGCGTATTGAACATAAGGTCCAGTTTCACCCTCGAAGGATACCATAGCCTCTAAGTCGAAGTCGTATCCATTTGTACGGTCGGTTTTGAGGTCATAGAATTTAATGGCTCCAACCCCAACAGCATGGGCTACTTGGTCTTTGTTTTCTAGTTCAGGATTTTTAGCCTCAATTTGGGCTTTGGCACGACTAACGGCCTCTGCAACAGTAGGTTCTAGCAAGATGACATTCCCTTTACGAGTAGAGAGTTTTTTCCCTTCTTTTGTAACTAAACCAAAAGGAACGTGAGTAATGTCGTCACTCCAATCGTAGCCCATCTCTTGCAAGACAGCTTTGAGCTGTTTAAAGTGGGCAGATTGCTCTTGACCAACAACGTAGATGGATTTAGCAAATTGGTATTCGTTTTTACGGTAAAGGGCTGCAGCCAAGTCACGTGTGATGTAGAGAGTTGCACCATCAGATTTCTTGATAAGGGCTGGATGTTCAATTCCATATTTCTCAAGGTTGACAACTTGGGCACCCTCTGATTCAATAAGAAGCCCTTTTTCAGAAAGAATGTCTACAACTGCATCCATCTTATCGTTGTAGAAAGCTTCTCCATTGTAGCTGTCAAATTCGACTTGCAATTCATTGTAAAGACGGTTAAATTCCACCAAACTTTCATCACGGAACCATTGCCAAAGAGCGAGAGCTTCCTCATCTCCATTTTCAAGTTTACGGAACCATTCGCGCGCTTCTTCATCCAAGCTAGGGTCATTTTCAGCCTCAGCATTGATGCGGACGTAGAGTTTAAGGAGTTCATCAATTGGATGAGCTTTTACAGCTTCTTCGTCACCCCATTTTTTGTAGGCAACAATCAGCATCCCAAACTGCTTACCCCAGTCTCCTAAATGATTGACCTTGACCGTTTGATAACCGATTTTTTGGAAAATATGTGACAAGCTATCTCCGATAACAGTTGAGCGTAGGTGACCAATAGAAAATGGTTTAGCGATATTGGGACTAGACATGTCGATAACAACATTTTCTTGTTTGCCAATAGTTTGGTCAGCATAGTGTTCTTTTTCAGTGATAACAGCTTGTAATACTTGAGCAGAAATGGCAGATTTATCAAGGAAAAAGTTAACGTAAGGTCCCGTTGCAACAACCTTTTCAAAGGCTTGGCTGTTAATCTTTTCAGCTAGTTCAGCCGCAATCATTTGAGGTGCTTTACGTTCGACTTTTGCAAGTGAAAAAGCAGGGAAAGCAATGTCTCCCATTTCTGAGTTTTTAGGGGTTTCCAGTAAATTTAAAATAGCCTCTTGGTCCAGGCTATCAATGACGCTAGCCAACTCGCTAGCAATCAATTCTTTTGTATTCATTAAGAGCTCCTTTTTGGACTTTTCTACTATTTTATCACAATTTTAAAGAAAGAAGAAAAAATTTTTGAAATCTCCTGTTTTTTTGGTATAATATAGTTATAAAATTAGTTATAAATATTCACATAAGAGGATTTTATGAGAAAAAGAGATCGTCATCAGTTAATAAAAAAAATGATTACTGAGGAGAAATTAAGTACACAAAAAGAAATTCAAGATCGCTTGGAGGCGCACAATGTTTTTGTGACGCAGACAACCCTATCTCGTGATTTGCGCGAAATCGGCTTGACCAAGGTCAAGAAAAATGATATGGTGTATTATGTACTAGCAAATGAGACAGAAAAGATTGATTTGGTGGAATTTTTGTCTCATCATTTAGAAGGTGTTGCAAGAGCAGAGTTTACCTTGGTACTTCATACCAAATTGGGAGAAGCCTCTGTTTTGGCAAATATTGTAGATGCAAACAAGGATGAATGGATTTTAGGAACAGTTGCTGGTGCCAATACCTTATTGGTCATTTGTCGAGACCAGCACGTTGCCAAACTCATGGAAGATCGTTTGCTAGATTTGATGAAAGATAAGTAAGGTCTTGGGAGTTACTCTCAAGACTTATTTTTGACAAGGAGAGACGGAAAATGGCGACAGAAAAGCTATCACCTGGCATGCAACAGTATGTGGATATTAAAAAGCAATATCCAGATGCGTTTTTGCTCTTTCGGATGGGTGATTTTTATGAATTATTTTATGAGGATGCGGTCAATGCTGCGCAGATTCTGGAAATTTCCTTAACGAGTCGCAACAAGAATGCGGACAATCCGATTCCTATGGCAGGTGTCCCTTATCATTCTGCCCAACAGTACATCGATGTCTTGATTGAGCAGGGCTATAAGGTAGCTATCGCAGAGCAGATGGAAGATCCTAAACAAGCTGTTGGGGTTGTGAAACGAGAAGTTGTTCAGGTTATTACGCCAGGGACAGTGGTCGATAGCAGTAAGCCAGACAGTCAGAACAACTTCTTGGTTGCTATAGATCGTGATGGCAGTCAATTTGGCCTCGCTTATATGGACCTGGTGACGGGTGACTTTTATGTGACAGGTCTTTTGGATTTCACGCTAGTTTGTGGGGAAATCCGCAATCTCAAGGCGCGAGAAGTGGTGCTGGGCTATGACTTGTCTGAGGAAGAAGAACAAATCCTCAGTCGCCAGATGAATCTGGTACTCTCTTATGAAAAAGAAAGCTTTGAAGACCTTCATTTACTGGATTCACGATTAGCAGCTGTGGAGCAAGCGGCATCTAGTAAGTTGCTCCAGTATGTCCATCGGACTCAGATGCGCGAATTGAACCACCTCAAACCTGTTATCCGCTATGAAATCAAGGATTTCTTGCAGATGGATTATGCGACCAAGGCTAGTCTGGATTTGGTTGAGAATGCTCGTTCAGGCAAGAAGCAAGGCAGTCTTTTCTGGCTTTTGGATGAAACCAAAACAGCCATGGGTATGCGTCTGTTACGTTCTTGGATTCATCGTCCTTTGATTGATAAGGAACGAATCGTCCAACGTCAAGAAGTGGTTCAGGTCTTTCTCGACCATTTCTTTGAGCGTAGTGATTTGACAGACAGTCTCAAGGGTGTGTATGATATCGAACGCTTGGCCAGTCGGGTTTCTTTTGGCAAAACCAATCCTAAGGATCTCTTGCAGCTAGCGACCACCTTGTCTAGTGTGCCAAGGATTCGTGCGATTTTAGAAGGGATGGAGCAACCTGCTCTAGCCTATCTGATCGCACAATTGGATGGAATCCCTGAGTTGGAGAGCTTGATTAGCGCAGCGATTGCTCCTAAAGCTCCTCATGTGATTACAGAAGGTGGCATTATTCGGACTGGATTTGATGAGACTTTGGATAAGTACCGTCGCGTTCTCAGAGAAGGGACTAGCTGGATTGCTGAGATTGAGGCTAAGGAGCGAGAAAACTCTGGTATCAGCACGCTTAAGATTGACTACAATAAGAAGGATGGTTACTATTTCCATGTGACCAATTCTCAACTGGGAAATGTGCCTGCTCACTTTTTCCGCAAGGCAACGCTGAAAAACTCAGAACGCTTTGGAACCGAAGAATTAGCCCGTATCGAGGGAGATATGCTGGAGGCGCGTGAGAAGTCAGCTAACCTAGAGTACGAAATTTTTATGCGTATTCGTGAAGAAGTCAGCAAGTACATCCAACGTTTACAAGCTCTAGCTCAAGGAATTGCGACAGTTGATGTCTTACAGAGTCTGGCGGTTGTGGCTGAAACCCAGCATTTGATTCGACCAGAGTTCGGAGAGGATTCACAAATCGATATCCAGAAAGGGCGCCATGCTGTCGTTGAAAAGGTTATGGGGGCTCAGACCTATATTCCAAATACAATTCAGATGGCAGAAGATACCAGTATTCAACTGATTACAGGGCCCAACATGAGCGGGAAATCAACCTATATGCGTCAGTTAGCCATGACGGCGGTTATGGCTCAGTTGGGTTCTTATGTGCCAGCAGAAAGCGCCCATTTACCGATTTTTGATGCGATTTTTACCCGTATCGGAGCAGCAGATGACTTAGTTTCGGGTCAATCAACCTTCATGGTAGAGATGATGGAGGCCAATAATGCCATTTCGCATGCGACTAAGAATTCCTTGATTCTCTTTGATGAGTTAGGACGAGGAACTGCAACTTATGACGGGATGGCTCTTGCTCAGTCTATCATCGAATACATCCATGAGCATATTGGAGCCAAGACCCTCTTTGCGACCCACTACCATGAGTTGACTAGTCTGGAGTCCAGCTTGGAACACTTGGTCAATGTCCACGTGTCAACCTTAGAGCAGGATGGGCAGGTTACCTTCCTTCACAAGATTGAACCGGGGCCAGCTGATAAATCCTACGGTATCCATGTTGCCAAGATTGCTGGCTTGCCAGCAGACCTTTTAGCAAGGGCGGATAAGATTTTGACTCAGCTAGAGAATCAGGGAACAGAGAGTCCTGCTCCCATGAGACAAACAAGTGCTGTCACAGAACAGATTTCACTCTTTGATACGGCAGAAGAACATCCTATCCTAGAAGAATTAGCTAAACTGGATGTTTACAACATGACACCTATGCAGGCTATGAATGTTTTGGTTGAGTTCAAACAGAAACTATAAAACCAAGATTCACTAGTTAATCTAACTGTATCAAGGAAACTTCTTTGACAATTCCCCGCTTTTTTGCTAGAATAACATCACACAAACAGAATGAGAAGGAGCTGACGCATTGTCGCTCCCTTTTGTCTATTTTTTTAAGGAGAAAGTATGCTGATTCAGAAAATAAAAACCTACAAGTGGCAGGCCTTGGCTTCGCTCCTGATGACAGGCTTGATGGTTGCTAGTTCACTTTTGCAACCGCGTTATTTGCAGGAAGTCTTAGACGCCCTCTTTGCTGGGGAATATGAAGCTATTTATAGTATCGGGGTTTGGTTGATTGGTGTGGCCTTGGTTGGTCTGGTTGCTGGTGGGCTCAATGTTGTCCTTGCAGCCTATATTGCCCAAGGAGTTTCATCTGACCTTCGGGAGGATGCCTTCCGTAAAATTCAAACCTTTTCTTATGCCAATATTGAACAATTTAATGCGGGCAATCTAGTCGTTCGCATGACAAATGATATCAACCAGATTCAGAACGTGGTCATGATGACCTTCCAAATTCTCTTCAGACTTCCCCTCTTGTTCATAGGGTCGTTTATCCTGGCGGTTCAAACTTTACCCTCTCTGTGGTGGGTGATTGTTCTCATGGTAGTCTTGATTTTTGGTTTGACTGCTGTCATGATGGGAATGATGGGACCTCGTTTTGCCAAGTTTCAAACCCTTCTTGAGCGCATCAATGCCATTGCCAAGGAAAATCTACGCGGTGTTCGTGTGGTCAAGTCCTTTGTCCAAGAAAAAGAGCAATTTGCTAAGTTTACGGAGGTTTCAGACGAGCTTCTTGGTCAAAACCTTTACATCGGTTATGCCTTTTCAGTAGTGGAACCTTTCATGATGTTGGTCGGTTATGGGGCGGTATTCCTCTCTATTTGGCTAGTTGCGGGGATGGTTCAGTCGGATCCGTCGGTTGTGGGTTCCATTGCTTCCTTTGTCAATTATCTTAGCCAGATTATCTTTACCATTGTTATGGTTGGATTTTTGGGAAATTCTGTCAGTCGTGCCATGATTTCCATGCGTCGTATTCGAGAAATTCTTGACGCAGAGCCAGCTATGACTTTCAAGGATGTACCAGATGAAGAGTTAGTCGGAAGTCTTAGCTTTGAAAATGTGACCTTTACCTATCCAATGGATAAGGAACCGATGCTGAAAGATGTGACCTTTACCATCGAACCCGGTCAAATGGTTGGTGTAGTTGGAGCGACTGGTGCAGGGAAATCGACCTTGGCTCAATTGATTCCACGTCTCTTTGACCCACAGGAAGGGGCCATCAAAATCGGAGGCAAGGATATTCGAGAAGTGAGTGAAGGAACCCTGCGTAAAACTGTTTCTATCGTTCTCCAACGTGCCATTCTCTTCAGTGGAACGATTGCAGATAACTTGAGACAGGGTAAGGGAGATGCCACTCTATTTGAAATGGAGCGCGCAGCCAATATTGCCCAAGCCAGTGAATTCATTCATCGTATGGAGAAAACCTTCGAAAGTCCAGTTGAAGAGCGGGGAACCAACTTCTCAGGTGGGCAAAAACAAAGGATGTCGATTGCTCGTGGAATTGTCAGCAATCCACGTATTCTGATTTTTGACGATTCGACCTCAGCCTTGGATGCCAAGTCAGAGCGTCTGGTTCAAGAAGCCTTGAATAAGGACTTGAAGGGGACAACAACCATTATTATCGCGCAAAAGATTAGCTCGGTTGTCCATGCAGATAAAATCTTGGTTCTAGATCAAGGACGATTGATTGGTCAAGGTACGCATGCAGACTTGGTTGCCAACAATGCCGTTTACCGTGAAATCTACGAAACACAGAAAGGAAAGGAGGAGTAAAATGAAGACAGTTCAATTTTTTTGGCATTATTTTAAAGTCTATAAGCTATCATTTGTAGTTGTTATCCTGATGATTGTTTTAGCGACTCTTGCCCAAGCCCTCTTTCCAGTCTTTTCTGGACAAGCAGTGACGCAGCTAGCTAATTTAGTGCAAGCTTATCAAGATGGCAATCCAGAACTTGTTTGGCAAAGTTTATCAGGAATCATGGTCAATCTTGGCCTGCTGGTTTTGGTTCTATTTATCTCCAGTGTGATATACATGTGTCTCATGACGCGCGTGATTGCAGAGTCGACCAACGAGATGCGCAAAGGCCTCTTCGGTAAGCTTGCTCGTTTGACGGTCTCTTTCTTTGACCGCCGACAAGATGGCGATATCCTATCTCGTTTTACCAGTGATTTGGATAATATCCTCCAAGCCTTTAACGAGAGCTTGATTCAGGTCATGAGCAATATTGTTTTATATCTTGGTCTGATTCTTGTCATGTTTTCTAGAAATGTGACGCTGGCTCTCATCACCATTGCCAGCACACCAGTAGCCTTCCTTATGCTGATTTTCATCGTGAAAATGGCGCGCAAATACACCAACCTCCAGCAAAAAGAGGTAGGGAAGCTCAACGCCTATATGGATGAGAGTATCTCAGGCCAAAAAGCTGTCATTGTCCAAGGCATTCAAGAGGATATGATGGCAGGATTTATTGAACAAAATGAGAGCGTGCGCAAGGCAACCTTTAAAGGAAGAATGTTCTCAGGAATTCTTTTCCCTGTCATGAATGGGATGAGTCTGGTTAATACAGCCATCGTCATCTTTGCGGGTTCGGCTGTCCTATTAAATGATAGGACTATTGAAACAAGTACAGCCCTAGGTTTGATTGTTATGTTTGCCCAATTTTCTCAGCAGTACTACCAGCCTATTATTCAAGTTGCAGCTAGTTGGGGAAGCCTTCAGTTAGCCTTTACAGGGGCTGAACGGATTCAGGAAATGTTTGATGCAGAGGAAGAAATCCGACCTGAAAAGGCTCCGACCTTCACTAAGTTGCAAGAAGGTGTTGAAATCAGTCATATTGATTTTTCATACTTGCCTGATAAACCTATTTTGAAAGATGTCAGCATTTCCGCTCCGAAAGGTCAGATGACAGCAGTTGTTGGTCCGACTGGGTCAGGGAAAACGACTATTATGAATCTCATCAATCGCTTTTATGATGTTGATGCTGGCGGTATTTATTTTGACGGAAAAGACATTCGTGACTATGATTTAGATAGTCTCAGAAGCAAGGTGGGAATTGTCTTGCAAGATTCGGTCTTGTTTAGCGGAACGATTCGAGACAATATCCGTTTCGGTGTGCCAGATGCTAGTCAAGAAATGGTTGAGGCAGCAGCCAAGGCAACCCACATTCACGACTATATCGAAAGTTTGCCTGATAAATATGATACTCTTATCGATGATGATCAGAGCATCTTCTCAACAGGACAGAAACAATTGATTTCTATCGCTCGAACCCTGATGACAGATCCAGAAGTTCTCATTCTAGATGAAGCTACTTCAAACGTAGATACGGTGACAGAAAGTAAGATTCAGCATGCCATGGAGGCGGTTGTAGCAGGCAGAACCAGTTTCGTCATTGCTCACCGCTTAAAAACCATTCTCAATGCAGATCAGATTATTGTCCTTAAGGATGGAGAAGTCATTGAACGTGGTAACCACCATGAACTCTTGAAGCTAGGTGGCTTCTATTCAGAACTCTATCACAATCAATTTGTTTTTGAATAAGAAAAAGTTGTCCTGTGTGGGCAGCTTTTTCTTGTCCATAAAAAATTTTTATCACAGCCTTAAAAAAACATATTAGACGAAAGTCATTTTGAGTGATATGATAGGACTATCGTTATACTAAATGAAAATCAAAGAGCAAACTAGGAAGCTAGTCGCAAGCTGTACTTGAGTACGGTAAGGCGACGCTGACGTAGTTTGAAGAGATTTTCGAAGAGTATTAACATTCGAAAGGAGAGACATCATGGCTAGAACGGTTGTAGGAGTTGCTGCAAATCTATGTCCCGTAGACGCAGAAGGCAAAAACATTCATTCATCTGTATCTTGTAGATTCGCAGAGAGCATTCGTCAAGTCGGTGGTCTCCCTTTAGTCATTCCTGTTGGTGATGAGTCAGTTGTACGCGATTATGTGGAAATGATTGACAGACTCATTTTGACAGGCGGTCAAAATGTCCACCCTCAGTTTTATGGAGAGAAAAAGACCATCGAGAGCGATGATTACAATCTAGTGCGTGATGAGTTTGAATTGGCCCTCTTGAAAGAAGCGCTTTGTCAGAATAAACCAATTATGGCAATCTGTCGCGGTGTTCAACTTGTCAATGTTGCCTTTGGTGGAACCCTCAATCAAGAAATCGAAGGTCACTGGCAAGGACTGCCTTTTGGGACATCTCACTCTATTGAGACAGTGGAAGGAAGCGTGGTGGCTAAGCTATTTGGAAAAGAAAGTCAGGTCAACTCCGTACATCGTCAGAGTATCAAAGATTTGGCACCTAATTTCCGTGTAACTGCTATTGATCCGAGAGATCAAACCATCGAAGCGATTGAGTCTATCGACGAGCACCGCATTATCGGTTTGCAGTGGCATCCAGAGTTTCTGGTTAATGAAGAAGATGGCAATTTAGAATTATTTGAGTATTTATTGAATGAACTGTAACGACTGGTGTATTGAACTGCACCCCAAAAGTTAGACACTAAAAAACTAACTTTTGGGGTGTTTTATTATGAAATTAACTTATGAGGATAAAGTTCAGATCTATGAACTTAGAAAGCAAGGTCAAAGCTTCAAGCAGCTTTCAAAAAGATTTGGAGTGGATATTTCTGGACTAAAGTACATGGTGAAATTAATTGACCGTTATGGAATAGACAGTGTCAAAAAAGGAAAGAATCGTTACTATTCTTCAGAACTAAAACAAAAAATGATTGATAAAGTCTTACTTGAAGGTCGTTCACGAAGAAGTGTAAGCCTTGATTTTGCTCTCCCAAACCAAGGAATGCTTTCGAATTGGCTGGCACAATACAAAAAAAACGGGTATACTATTGTTGAGAAAACAAGAGGGAGACCATCTAAAATGGGACGTAAACCAAAGAAAAAAACTGAAGAGATGACAGATTTAGAACGTCTTCAAGCAGAAAGACAGAAATTGTTCGAGAATTAATTACTGATTTTTCGTTAGATATTCTTCTAAAAGCCATTAAACTCGCTCGTTCGACCTACTACTATCATGTGAAACAGCTAGACAAACCAGATAAAGATCAAGAGATTAAAGCTGAAATTCAATCCATTTTTACCGAACACAAGGGAAATTACGGATATCGTCGAATTCATTTAGAATTAAGAAATCGTGGTTATGTGGTCAATCATAAAAGAGTTCAACGCTTGATGAAGGTCCTTGGCTTAACAGCTCGAATTCGTCGGAAACGAAAGTATTCTTCCTACCAAGGAGACATTGGTAAGAAGGCAGAGAATCTCATTCAACGTCAATTTGAAGGCTCTAAACCAGTGGAAAAGTGTTATACGGATGTGACAGAATTTGCCATTCCAGCAAGCAGCCAAAAGCTCTATTTATCGCCAGTTTTAGATGGATTTAATAGCGAAATTATCGCCTATAATCTTTCTAGGTCACCAAACTTAGCACAAGTAAAAAAGATGTTAGAACAAGCCTTCACAAAGAAATACTACGAGAACACTATTCTCCATAGTGACCAGGGATGGCAATATCAACACGATTCTTATCATCAGATTTTGCAGGATAAGGGAATCCAACCGTCCATGTCACGTAAGGGTAATAGTCCAGATAATGGTATGATGGAATCCTTCTTTGGCATTTTGAAATCCGAAATGTTTTATGGTTATGAGGCTACCTTTCAGTCACTTGAGCAATTAGAACAAGCTATTGTAGACTATATTGATTATTACAACAACAAACGAATTAAGGTAAAACTAAAAGGACTTAGTCCTGT
>NZ_JUUO01000112.1 GCF_001074975.1 Streptococcus pseudopneumoniae
CGAAGAGGCTAAACGCGGCGGACTGTAAATCCGCTCCTTCGGGTTCGGGGGTTCGAATCCCTCCCCTTCCATTTTACGGGCATAGTTTAAAGGTAGAACTAAGGTCTCCAAAACCTTCAGTGTGGGTTCAATTCCTACTGCCCGTGTTAATAGAATTATGGCGGGTGTGGTGAAGTGGTTAACACACCAGATTGTGGCTCTGGCATGCGTGGGTTCGATCCCCATCACTCGCCTATTTTATATTATTGGGGTATAGCCAAGCGGTAAGGCAAGGGACTTTGACTCCCTCATGCGTTGGTTCGAATCCAGCTACCCCAGTTACTATTTGCCGGCGTGGCGGAATTGGCAGACGCGCTGGACTCAAAATCCAGTGTCCGCAAGGACGTGCCGGTTCGACCCCGGCCGCCGGTATAGTATAGTATTAAAGACAAGGTCTAGGACCTTGTCTCAGATTGAAGACAAAGTCCTTAGAACTCCAGTTTCTAAGGGCTTTTCTTTGTGTAAAGTCGTATAATAGAGGTAAGAAGAGTTGTGAGGTGTTCCCTATGTTTCACAAAGAAAAACCTGATTATAATCGTAAGCAATATGGTTTCTATACAATAGACGAATTGGTCCCAAAAGATCACTTTCTTCGACAAGTTGATTCAAAAGTTGATTTTGACTTTATCTATGATTTGGTAGAAGATACCTATAGTCCAGATCAGGGTCGTCCTAGTCTTGATCCCGTCATGTTAGTCAAAATTCCTTTGATCAAATGTTTTTATGGTATCCGTTCCATGCGCCAAACCATTAAAGAGATTGAAGTAAACGTGGCCTATCGTTGGTTTCTTGGTCTGACTTTAGATGATAAGGTCCCTCATTTTACTACCTATGGGAAGAATTACAGCCGTCGTTTTCAAGATAAAGAACTCATTTCTGAGATTTTTTCCCAAGTACTCAACCAAGCTTTGTATGCAGGTTTAATTGATCCTTCTGAAATATTTGTGGATGGCACCCATATCAAAGCGGCAGCTAATAGTCACAAATATCGTAAGGAAATGGTAGACCAACAAGCTAAGTTTATGAGTGAACAATTGGAAGTTGAGATTGATTTAGATAGGAAAAAACACGCAAAAAAGTCCTTAAAGCCCGCAAAAGAAAGTGAGGCTAAAGAAAAGAAGATCTCAACGACAGATCCCGAGTGTGGTTGGTTTCACAAGGGTGAACACAAGGAAGTATTTGCCTATTCTGCCCAAGTTGCTTGCGATAAGCATGGTTGGGCCTTAGCTTATACGGTTGAAGCGGGAAATGTTCATGACAGTCAGGCTTTCCCTGCTCTTTTCTCAAAGTTAGAACCTTTCTCCCCACGCTATATTATTGCGGATGCAGGCTACAAGACCCCAGCTATTGCCCATTATTTATTAGAACGTAACATCATCCCTGTCTTCCCTTATACTCGTCCAAAGGGAGTAAAGGGAAACTTAAGACCTAGTCATTTTGTTTATGATGCAAGTGATGACTCTTATGTCTGTCCAGAGAATCAAGTATTAAACTATCGCACTACCACTCGAGAAGGCTACCGTGAGTATAAGAGTAATCCCAAAGTATGTGTTGCCTGTCCTTTATTATCCGTTTGTACCCAAAGCCAAAATCACCAAAAAGTAATCACGAGACATGTCTGGAAGGATGATCTTGAATTTTGTGAGGAAATCCGTCACCAAAAAGAAATGAAGGAACTCTATAAGAAGCGCAAAGAAACAATTGAACGACTCTTTGGGACAGCTAAGGAGTACCATAATTTGAGATACACTAGAGAGAAAGGAAAGTCCAAAATGGAGGATAAAGTTGGGCTTACTTTGGCATGCTTAAATATCAAAAAATTGGTGAAACGGATAGCGAATATCCCTTTTTATTTTGTTCTAAATCCAGTTTTTGGTTGGAATATCAGATGATGAGACAAAATATTTTTGAAAAGCAAAAAAGACAAACGCCAAAAATGACGTTTGTCTTCAATCTGAAGAGAGTTTTGACTCTCTTTTTTTGTAGAAATTTTACAATAGTTTGAATTGCCTTTTATACTCAATGAAAATCAAAGAGCAAACTAGGAAGCTAGCCGCAGGCTGCTCAAAATACAGTTTTGAGGTTGTAGATAAGACTGACGAAGTCAGTGACCATATATACGGTAAGGTGACGCTGACGTGGTTTGAATTTGATTTTCGAAGAGTATTACTATAACATCATCTATTTTTCACAGATAATATGAATGGGAAAATCTTGAATAAAAATCGCTATCGACATCTATTTTTAAGGGAACTGTAAAATTTTATTACTAATGATATCTTAGTAAAATATGTTGACAGGTTATATAGAAAGTGATATATTTATGTCATAAGAAACCGATTTCAAAATAAGAGAGGATTAAATTTGTTGTATTGATGCTCAGGGTGTGATGGATTAAACTAGGGAAATAATTCTAAGGATTTATAAAAGATAAAATCTTTTTCTATAGTGTTATTCTCTTATACAAGGAGTCTACTATGAAGAAACTATTCATATTATTATCAACTTTTTTTCTCAGCTTCTTCTTTGCTTGGATTATTATCTTACGTGCGCCACAATATTTATATGCAAGCTATGATTCCGTTTCTTTACTTCGTGTCAAAAAAGATACTCAGGAACCGTCGCGTGAGGTATTTGAAAAGGAATTAGAGAATTTTGCAAACTCAGAACAGAGTTTAATAGCTAGAAGAATTGCAGAGCCGAGTAAGGATGGGACTACCAACTTTACTTATGCAACTTATGGTCAGGGAACATTACCAAAAGAATTCCAAGAAGCTAGCCAAGAAAGTCGTGAACAGAGCGATCCTCTCAATAGTTACCTTCTCTTATCTGGTTCATTTACCAAGGAAAAATTAGCTGCAAAATTAGATGATTTAGGTTATAAAGCGATTGCAGACCGCAAAACTCCTCCCTATTCTCTTGCTTTTCGAATTTTACTAAATCCACTTATTTTAATTAGTTTAGCAATATTTGGCTTATCTTTCTTTTCTTTAGTGATTATCACTCGGATTAAGGAAATGAGAGTAGCAGGTATAAAACTCTTTTCTGGTCAGACACTCTTATCAATCATGGGCCATTCTTTATCTACTGATATCAAGTGGCTCCTTCTATCAGCCCTCCTTTCCTTCCTAGGTGGGGGAGTCATTCTTTTTAGTCAAGGTTTGTTTTATCCTATCTTGTTAGCTACCTATGGTTTTGGGATTAGTTTCTATCTTTTGTTTTTATTGGGTATTTCAATTTTACTAATGCTCCTTTACCTAATGAGTTTGAGTTATAAAGCATTAGTTCCCGTTATTAAGGGAAGATTACCCCTTAAACGCTTGATGGCTTTAACCCTATTGTGTCAGTTAGTAGCTGTTTTTACAGTAGGCTACGCTGTTAAGACGGGTTTGACGTCTTACCAACGATTGAAAGAACTTGAAATTTCAAAACAAGCATGGAAGGATAGAGCAGATTATTATCAAATTTCTTTTGGTTTAGGTGATAGAGGAAAAGATACAGAAACTCAGAATAAGTGGTATGAATTTTCCAAAGAAGCAGTTGAAAAAGAACAGGCTCTATTTGTAAAAGATAATCTCATTCATTTTGCAAATCCTCAAGGAAAAAATGAAAAAGGGGAAACACTGGATACCTATAGTCCAGATGCTAATGTTCTCTATGTCAGTCCAAGTTATTTGGACAAGGAAAATGTGTCTGTAAATGATGAGACTAGACAGAAAATAGCTCATCTTCAAAAAGGGGAATTTGGACTCTTATTACCAGAATCTCTTCGTTCACAGGAAGCAGAACTTAAGAAAGTTTTTGAAGAAAGTTTAAACTATTACGGAAAATCAAGCGAGGATGAAAACGCTCCTTTAGAGTATGAAATGAGAGCGATTGTTAGCTATCTACCAACAGGAGAAAAGCGATTTATTTATAATAACGGTGAAAGTCCAGTATCCACTCAGTACTTAACCGATCCGATTTTAGTTGTGTTCACTCCAACATCTACAGGCGATAGTTTCATTTCAAAATCTGTTTGGTCTATTAATGCTGGAAAGCAACTCTTTATCAAAGGATATGAGAGTGGTCTAGCTCTCTTGAAGGAAGCTGGAATTTATGAGCAAGTATCCTATCTTAAAGAAGGAAGAAGTGTTTATCTAACTCGTTATAATGAAGTGCAAACTGAAACAGCAACTTTAATCCTAGGAGCTATGGTTGGAATAGCTAGTTCCTTGTTACTCTTTTATTCTGTCAATCTTCTATATTTCGAGCAATTCCGTCGAGATATCTTGATTAAACGAATTTCAGGTTTACGATTTTTTGAAACACATGCTCAGTATATGGTTAGTCAATTTGCCAGTTTTGTATTTGGTGCTAGTCTCTTTATTTTAAGCAGTCGAGACTTGGTGATTGGCTTGCTCACTTTATTAGTCTTTCTAGCTAGTGCAGTTTTGACGCTTTACCGTCAAGCTCATAAAGAATCTCGTGTTTCTATGACAATTATGAAAGGAAAATAGGATGATTGAACTAAAGAATATATCTAAAAAATTTGGAAGCCGTCAGCTATTTTCAGATACGAATCTTCATTTTGAAGGTGGGAAAATTTATGCCTTAATCGGTACAAGTGGCTGTGGTAAGACAACACTCTTGAATATGATTGGACGATTAGAGCCATATGACAAAGGGCAAATTATCTATGATGGCACCTCTCTTAAGGACATCAAGCCTTCTGTTTTCTTTAGAGATTACTTAGGATATCTATTTCAAGATTTTGGCTTAATTGAAAGTCAAACCGTCAAAGAGAATCTCAATCTGGGTTTAGTTGGTAAAAAGTTGAAAGAAAAAGAGAAAATCTCTTTGATGAAACAAGCTCTAAACCGTGTAAACCTCTCTTATTTGGATTTGAAGCAACCTATATTTGAGTTATCAGGAGGAGAAGCACAACGTGTTGCATTAGCGAAGATAATTTTAAAGGATCCGCCTTTGATTCTTGCAGATGAACCAACCGCTTCACTAGACCCCAAAAACTCTGAGGAATTACTTTCCATCCTAGAATCTTTAAAAAATCCGAATCGAACTATTATTATTGCGACCCACAATCCTCTGATTTGGGAGCAAGTGGACCAAGTTATTCGAGTTACCGATTTATCACATAGATGATATGGTAAGATTCATACTCAATGAAAATCAAAGAGCAAACTAGGAAACTAGCCGCAGGTTGCTCAAAGCACTGCTT
>NZ_JUUO01000113.1 GCF_001074975.1 Streptococcus pseudopneumoniae
CCAGATGTTCCAGGCTACAAACCATACTTGCCAGATCCAAAAGATCCAAGCAAACCAGGTCAACCAGTAGAACCAGGAAAACCAATCACTCCTGAAAAACCAGGTGACGACACACCAATCATCTACGTTCCAATCGTAAATGATGTGAAGAAACCAACTAAACAAACAGTTAAGTTTGAAGGAGCAGGCGATAAGACTCCAGGAGACAATGTCCAAGATGACTTCACCTTTACTGGTAAAGAAAACAAAGCTTCTGGAACTACAACATGGAATGAGAAGAGCCATACTTACGGTAAGGTATCTGTACCAGTAATTCCAGGTTACTACGCTGATAAGACAGAAGCCGGTGGTAAGACAGTTACTCCAGAAAATCCTGAAGCAACAGATACAGTTACTTACAAACCGCTTGGTAGCTTGGTTCCAAAATCTGATGATCCGAAATTCCCATCAACACCAGATGTGAAATATCCAAATGATCCAACAGATCCAAGCAAACCAGGTAAACCAGTTGTACCAGATGTTCCAGGCTACAAACCATACTTGCCAGATCCAAAAGATCCAAGCAAACCAGGTCAA
>NZ_JUUO01000114.1 GCF_001074975.1 Streptococcus pseudopneumoniae
AACTGCGAAAGATATCAAGGTAAACAAAGACGGATCAGTAGTTGTAACCTTTGAAGATGGTACAACAGCCTTTATCCCAGCAGATAAGACAGTTAAATCAGCTGATTCAAACGGAGTTCAAGATCCAAGTACACCAGCCACAGATGCGTCTAAGAACAAAGTAACGGATCCAGCGGTAACACCAGTTAAAGATCCAGCTAACTTAACAGACGCAGAAAAAGCTAAAGTAGCAGAAGAAGTTAAGAAATCTAACCCAACTGCGAAAGATATCAAGGTAAACAAAGACGGATCAGTAGTTGTAACCTTTGAAGATGGTACTACAGCTGTTATCCCAGCAGATAAGACAGTTAAATCAGCTGATTCAAACGGAGTTCAAGATCCATCAGCAACTCCAGCTAACGACCAAGCTGCTCAAAAACCAGCTGTAGCTCCAGCTACTACTCCAGCAGCAGCTAATGCTAGTCAAACAGCATCAGCACAAGCAAATGCGCGTCAAGCAGCTAAAGAATTACCAAATACAGGTACAGCAAATTCTACTGTAGCTATGGTAGCAGCTGCAGCAAGTGCATTACTTGGTCTTGGTCTTGCAGGCCGTCGTCGTAAAGAAGACGAAGAAGCTTAATTGGTAGATTGTTTGATAAACATCAGATGATAAATCCGATTTTCAAAGCTTAAACAAGTACCTCTCATAAGAAAATCTCCTAGCAGGAAAGTCTGCTAGGAGATTTTTGCATTTCATGAAATTGACGAGTGATTTGGCAACCAGCTAAGTGTAAAGATCAGTTGTTCAGCTTTTAGGAGGTATTTGTGTTGAATAGTTGATACTAGGGTTTTGTCCAGTCGGCATTCTTTTACAAAGTTAAAATGGCTGTGGTTTTGTTTAGTATGGATATCCAACCATTTATCTTCTTTAGCCAGATAGACTCGGAGGTGGTCAAAGAGAGGGACTCCGAGGTCATAGCTTGGTTTTCCTGGACAGGTCGGATAAAATCCGAGAGCTGACCAGATGTACCAGGCCGAGAGACTGCCGTTATCCTCATCGCCAGGATAGGCTTCCCAACTTGGGTGAAAAGCTTTTTGACGTAGAGTCTTGATGAGAAGGGCAGTGTAGTCAGGGTAATTGCTGTAGCGGAAGAGATAAGGAATGTGGAAGCTTGGTTGGTTGGAAATGGTGAGTTGTCCAAAAGGAGCAGTAGCCATCTCGCTCATTTCGTGAATCTCGTAACCATAGCCTGTTGTCTCAAAGAGGGGAGCATCTTGACAGGTTTTCAAAAGATAGTTGCTAAAGGCTTCTTTTCCACCCATAAGCTGGATCAAGCCTGGGATGTCATGGAGGACACCTAAAGTTGCTTGGATGGTAGAGCATTCGGCATAGTCGCGTCCCCAACTATAAGGAGAGAAGTTGGGTCGGAAGTTGCCTTGACTGTCACGCGCTCGCATGTAACCTGTCTCAGCGTCAAATAGATGGCGGTAATTTTGTGATGCGGCCTTGTAAGTTTCAGCGATTTCTCTTTTCCCTCGTTTTTTGGCACAGCTAGCGATACAAAAATCGCTATAGGTATAGTCTAGAGTGTGGCTGACGCTTTCATGATTGTCTGTGGATAGATAGCCTAGTTCTTGGTATTGGGCTAGTCCGTGACGGCCATTGATCCCGAGAGGATCGGACTTGCTGGCTGTTTCAAGCATGGCTTGGAGGAGTTCTTCTTCTAGGTCAGGGGCCATGTCCTTGCAGGCGCTATCTGCGATAATACCATCTAAAAGGGTACCAGGCATCATACCACGTTCATCTGGGGCTAGCCATTTTGGAAGGAACCCCGTATCGCGGTAGCTATTGAGGAAACCTTCTAAAAAGAGGTGATAGTGCTCTGGTATGATAAGAGCAAAGAGGGGGAAGGTGGTACGGAAGGTATCCCAGAAACCATTGTTGCTGAAGAGGACACCAGGCTTGACAGTTCCAGTAGCCAGATCCACGTGAATGGCTTGCCCTGATTCATCAACCTCATAAAAAGTTTGTGGGAAGAGGAAGAGTCTGTAGAGACAGTGGTCAAAGAAGGTTCGGTCAGTATCTCCTGTCTCCACGATATCAAAACGGTGGAGGAGATTTTCCCAATCTGCTTGTGCATCTGCTTTACAACTATCAAAATCCTTTTGAGGTAGATTGATTAGGGCTTGAGAAGGAGAGATGAAAGAAGTGGCTAGCTGAATTTCAGCATGACTATCTGTCAGGTCAATTCGCCAGTCTCCACTTTCTTGGCTGACCGCAAGAATATCTGTATTCATTTTCAGGGTGGTGAAAAGTATCAGTGGATTTTTGTTGGTCTCAGTTTTTCCTTTCTGTCGCAGGGCAAGATTCCTCTGATCTACTTGCTCCACGGTCAGTTCATCTGCTGCGTGAAGATAGAGGGAGAGGGTTTTGCCTTGCTTTTGCTTCAAACGAATAGAAGCACCATAGCAAGTCGGTGTAAGCTGGCTTTCAATCTGATAGCGTAGGGAGAAAATTTTCAGATAATGTGGTTGGAAAGAGGCCCTATCTATGTCATAGGAAGACTGACGATGGAAGAGGCTGTCTCCACCTAGCTGACCTGTGACAGGTGTCAGAAGGAGCCAAGAGTAGTCCCCAATCCAAGGGCTGGGCTGATGGGTTAAACGAATCCCCTGAAATATGGGCAGATGTGGATCGAAAAACCAAGCTCCCTCCTGGTCGCTGGTCTGGGGCACAAAGTAATTCATCCCAAAAGGAATGCTTGTGTAGGGCAGGGTATTTCCCCGAGAAAAGGCGTGCTTACTAGCAGTGCCAAATCGGGTATCGATGGTTTCAAGTAGTGGTTTCATAGTCTGTCCTTTAGCTGTTTTTCTACATTATATCAGAAAAAGATAGCCTTTAGAAAAGGAGTTCCAAAGATAACTAGTTTGTAGAAAAATGACTATCATTTGTGTATGTATTTTCTGTCTCAAAAGCTATATACTGAAAATGAAACTTGTTTGAAAGAGGATACTGCATGATGATTTATTCAAAAGAAATTGTTAGAGAATGGCTAGATGAAGTAGCAGAACGGGCTAAGGACCATCCGGAGTGGGTGGATGTCTTTGAGCGTTGCTACACCGACACCTTGGACAATACGGTCGAGATTCTAGAAGACGGTTCAACTTTTGTCTTGACTGGGGATAATCCTGCTATGTGGCTTCGTGATTCGACAGCCCAACTCAGACCATATCTTCATGTGGCTAAAAGAGATCCTCTCCTGCGTCAGACCATTGCAGGTTTGGTCAAACGTCAGATGACCTTGGTCCTCAAGGATCCTTATGCCAATTCTTTTAACATAGAGGAAAACTGGAAGGGTCACCATGAGACAGACCATACCGACCTGAATGGCTGGATTTGGGAACGCAAGTACGAGGTGGACTCGCTTTGCTATCCTTTGCAGTTGGCTTATCTCCTCTGGAAAGAGACTGGCGAGACTAGCCAATTTGATGAGACTTTTGTCGCAGCGACTAAGGAGATTCTCCATCTTTGGACGGTAGAACAAGACCACAAGAACTCTCCTTATCGTTTTGTCCGAGATACGGACCGCAAGGAAGATACCTTGGTAAATGATGGCTTTGGACCTGACTTTGCAGTGATAGGTATGACTTGGTCAGCCTTTCGTCCGAGTGATGACTGTTGCCAGTATAGCTATTTGATTCCATCCAATATGTTTGCAGTCGTTGTCTTAGGTTATGTCCAAGAAATCTTTGCAGCATTAGACCTAGCTGATAGCGAGAGCATTATCGCAGACGCTAAGCGTCTCCAGGATGAAATTCAAGAAGGAATCGAAAACTACGCCTACACCACCAACAGTAAGGGTGAAAAGATTTACGCCTTTGAAGTGGATGGCCTAGGAAATGCTAGTATTATGGATGATCCAAATGTACCGAGTCTGCTGGCTGCGCCTTATCTGGGTTACTGTGCGGTCGATGATGAAGTTTACCAAGCCACTCGTCGTACCATTCTGAGTCCAGAAAATCCATACTTCTACCAAGGAGAATACGCTAGCGGTCTCGGAAGTTCCCATACCTTCTATCGTTATATCTGGCCGATTGCCCTATCTATCCAAGGCTTGACAGCTACCGATAAAGCTGAGAAAAAATTCTTGCTAGATCAGCTCGTCGCTTGTGATGGTGGAACAGGTGTTATGCATGAAAGCTTCCACGTCGATGATCCAACACTCTACTCACGCGAATGGTTCTCATGGGCCAACATGATGTTCTGCGAATTAGTCTTGGATTACTTGGATATTCGCTAATACTCTTCGAAAATCTCTTCAAACCACGTCAGCTTTACCTTGCCGTACTCAAGTACAGCCTGCGGCTAGCTTCCTAGTTTGCACTTTGATTTTCATTTAGTATTAGCGCAACCGATTCTTGTCAGAATCACAAATTTACATTTAAAACATTAAAAATTTAATTTAGAATGAGGTTTTACTTCATGGAAAATGTTGTCGTACATATTATCTCACATAGTCACTGGGATCGTGAGTGGTACTTGCCTTTTGAAAGCCACCGTATGCAGTTGGTGGAATTGTTTGACAATCTCTTTGATCTCTTTGAAAATGACCCTGAATTCAAGAGCTTCCATTTAGATGGACAAACCATTGTCCTTGATGACTACTTGGAGATTCGCCCTGAAAATCGCGACAAAGTCCAACGCTACATTGACGAAGGAAAATTGAAGATTGGTCCCTTTTATATCTTGCAGGATGACTACTTGATCTCCAGTGAAGCCAACGTTCGCAATACCTTGATTGGTCAAGCAGAATGTGCAAAATGGGGCAAATCAACCCAGATTGGTTACTTCCCAGATACCTTTGGAAATATGGGACAAGCGCCTCAAATCCTTCAAAAATCAGGCATTCACGTGGCAGCTTTTGGTCGTGGTGTCAAACCAATCGGATTTGACAACCAAGTCCTCGAAGATGAGCAGTTCACTTCTCAGTTTTCAGAAATGTACTGGCAGGGTGCAGATGGTAGTCGTGTCCTGGGGATTCTCTTTGCCAACTGGTACAGTAATGGGAATGAAATTCCAGTTGATAAAGACGAGGCCTTGAGCTTCTGGAAACAAAAATTGGCAGACGTGCGTGCCTATGCTTCGACTAACCAATGGTTGATGATGAACGGATGTGACCACCAGCCTGTACAGAAAAATTTGAGTGAAGCCATTCGTGTGGCAAATGAACTCTTCCCAGATGTAACCTTTGTTCATAGTTCCTTTGATGAATATGTTCAAGCTGTGGAAAGTGCGCTTCCTGAACACTTATCAACGGTGACAGGTGAGTTGACCAGTCAGGAAACAGATGGCTGGTACACACTTGCCAACACTTCTTCATCTCGTATTTATCTCAAACAAGCCTTCCAAGAAAATAGCAACCTCCTAGAACAGGTTGTAGAACCCTTGACAATTATCACTGGTGGCCACAACCACAAGGATCAGTTGACCTATGCTTGGAAAACACTTTTGCAGAATGCGCCGCATGATAGCATCTGTGGCTGTAGCGTGGACGAAGTTCATCGAGAGATGGAAACGCGTTTTGCTAAGGTCAACCAAGTAGGAAACTTTGTTAAGACCAATCTTCTCAATGAGTGGAAGGGCAAAATTGCAACTCACGAAGCTCAAAGTGATTGTCTCTTTACTGTCATTAACACAGGCTTGCATGATAAGGTTGATACTGTCAGCACAGTGATTGATGTGGCGACTTGTGATTTCAAGGAATTGCATCCAACAGAAGGCTACAAGAAGATGGCAGCCTTGACCTTGCCAAGCTACCGTGTAGAGGACTTGGATGGTCGTCCTGTAGAGGCTAAAATTGAAGACCTTGGGGCAAATTTTGAGTATGATTTACCAAAAGACAAGTTCCGCCAAGCTCGTATCGCTCGCCAAGTGCGCGTGACCATTCCAGTTCACCTAGCACCGCTTTCTTGGACAACTTTCCAATTGCTGGAAGGAGAGCAAGAACACCGTGAGGGTATTTACAAAAACGGATTGATTGATACGCCATTTGTAAGGGTGAGTGTGGATGACAATATCACAGTTTATGACAAGACAACTCACGAATCCTATGAAGATTTTATCCGTTTTGAGGACCGTGGTGACATCGGAAACGAGTATATCTATTTCCAACCAAAAGGAACAGAGCCTATTTATGCAGAGCTTAAGGGCTACGAGGTCTTGGAAAACACAGCTCGCTATGCTAAAATTTTGCTCAAACATGAATTGACTGTGCCTGTCAGTGCGGATGAAAAACTAGAAGAAGAGCAAAAAGGCATCATCGAGTTTATGAAGCGTGAGGCTGGACGTTCAGAAGAATTGACAAGCATTCCTCTGGAAACTGAGATGACTGTCTTCGTTGATAATCCACAAATCCGTTGCAAGACTCGCTTTACTAACACTGCCAAAGATCACCGTATCCGTCTTTTGGTTAAGACTCACAACACGCGTCCAAGCAATGATTCTGAAAGCATCTATGAGGTGGTGACACGACCAAACAAACCAGCTGCTTCATGGGAAAATCCTGAAAATCCTCAACACCAACAAGCCTTTGTCAGTCTGTATGACGATGAAAAAGGTGTGACTGTATCTAACAAGGGATTGAATGAATACGAAATCCTTGGAGACGACACCATTGCAGTGACTATTTTGCGTGCATCAGGTGAGCTGGGAGACTGGGGTTACTTCCCAACACCAGAAGCACAGTGTTTGCGTGAGTTTGAAGTCGAGTTTGCACTTGAATGCCACCAAGCCCAAGAACGCTTCTCAGCCTATCGTCGTGCTAAAGCCTTGCAGACACCGTTTACCAGCCTTCAGCTTGCTAAACAAGAAGGAAGTGTTGCTGCGACTGGTAGCCTCTTGAGTCATGCGGCACTCAGCTTACCACAAGTTTGCCCAACAGCCTTTAAAGTGGCGGAAAATGAAGAAGGCTATGTCCTCCGTTACTACAATATGAGTCAAGAAAATGTGCGCATATCAGAACACCAACAAACTATTCTTGACTTACTTGAGCAATCATATCCAGTTCATTCAGAACTATTGGCTCCACAAGAAATTCGTACAGAATTAATTAAAAAAGAAGAAATTTAATTTCAAAAAGTAAACATAAAAAGAAAGGAGGGGCGAAAAGGTAAGAACTAAGTGCTGATTCGCCCCTTTTTATGAAAAAACAATGACCATTGCAACGATTGATATCGGAGGGACTGGGATTAAGTTTGCCAGTCTGACTCCTGATGGAAAGATTTTAGATAAGACCAGCATCCCAACTCCAGAAACTCTGGAAGATTTGTTGGCTTGGTTGGACCAACGCTTGTCAGAACAGGACTATCGTGGGATTGCTATGAGCGTTCCAGGTGCGGTCAATCAAGAGACAGGTGTGATTGATGGCTTCAGTGCGGTGCCTTATATCCACGGCTTTTCTTGGTATGAGGCACTTAGCTTTTATCAGCTACCTGTCCATCTTGAAAATGATGCCAACTGTGTTGGACTTAGTGAATTGTTGGTTCACCCAGAAATTGAAAATGCAGCCTGTGTCGTGATTGGGACTGGGATCGGCGGAGCCATGATTATTAATGGTAGACTTCACCGAGGTCGCCACGGCTTGGGTGGAGAATTTGGCTACATGACAACCCTTGCCCCTGCTGAAAAACTCAACAACTGGTCGCAACTAGCGTCAACTGGCAACATGGTGCGATACGTGATTGAAAAATCTGGTCAGACTGACTGGGACGGTCGCAAAATATACCAAGAAGCTAAAGAAGGTAATACCCTTTGTCAAGAAGCTATTGAGCGTATGAACCGCAATCTGGCGCAAGGCTTGCTCAATATCCAGTATCTCATCGACCCAGATGTGATTAGCTTAGGTGGCTCTATCAGTCAAAATCCAGATTTTATCCAGGGTGTCAAGAAGGCTGTAGATGACTTTGTCGAAAGCTATGAAGAATACACGGTCGCACCAGTTATCCAAGCCTGTACCTATCAGGCAGATGCCAATCTCTACGGTGCCCTTGTCAATTGGTTACAGGAGGAAAACCAATGGTAAGATTTACAGGAATTAGTGACAAACAAGCGCAAGCTATTGAAGTATTAAAAAATCACATTTCTCTGCCAGATGTAGAGGTAGCAGTCGCTCAGTCTGACCAAGCCTCTATCTCTATCAAGGGTGAGGGTGGTCATTATCAATTGACTTACCGCAAACCTCACCAACTCTACCGTGCCTTGTCCTTGTTGGCAACGGCTCTAGCAGAAGGAGATAAAGTAGAGATTGAGGAGCAAGCGGCTTATGAAGATTTAGCCTATATGGCTGACTGTTCGCGCAATGCGGTGCTGAATGTCGCTTCTGCCAAGCAGATGATTGAGATCTTGGCTCTCATGGGCTACTCAACCTTTGAGCTCTACATGGAAGATACCTACCAGATTGAAGGGCAGCCTTACTTTGGCTATTTCCGTGGAGCCTACTCAGCTGAGGAATTGCAGGAAATCGAAGCCTATGCCCAGCAGTTTGATATGACCTTTGTGCCTTGCATCCAGACCTTGGCCCACTTGTCAGCCTTCGTCAAATGGGGTGTCAAGGAAGTGCAAGAACTCCGTGATGTAGAGGACATTCTCCTTATTGGCGAAGAAAAGGTTTATAACCTGATTGATGGGATGTTTGCTACTCTATCTAAACTACAAACTCGCAAGGTCAATATCGGGATGGACGAAGCCCACTTGGTTGGCTTGGGACGTTACTTGATATTGAACGGTGTTGTGGATCGTAGTCTCCTCATGTGTCAACACTTGGAGCGCGTGCTGGATATTGCTGACAAATATGGTTTCCACTGCCAGATGTGGAGCGATATGTTCTTTAAACTTATGTCAGCAGATGGCCAGTACGACCGTGATGTGGAAATTCCAGAGGAAACGCGTGTCTACCTCGACCGTCTCAAAGATCGTGTGACCTTGGTTTACTGGGACTATTATCAGGATAGCGAGGAAAAATACAGCCGTAATTTCCGCAATCATCATAAGATTAGTCATGATCTTGCCTTTGCAGGGGGAGCTTGGAAGTGGATTGGTTTCACACCCAATAACCATTTCAGCCGTCTAGTAGCTATTGAGGCTAATAAAGCCTGCCGTGCCAATGAGATAAAAGAAGTCATTGTAACGGGTTGGGGGGATAATGGTGGGGAAACAGCCCAGTTTTCTATTCTCCCAAGCTTGCAAATCTGGGCAGAACTCAGCTACCGCAATGACTTAGACCGTTTGTCTGCTCACTTCCAGACCAATACTGGTCTATCGGTTGAGGATTTCATGCAGATTGACCTTGCCAATCTCTTACCAGATCTACCAGGCAATCTCAGTGGGATCAATCCTAACCGCTATGTCTTTTATCAGGATGTTCTCTGTCCGATCCTTGACCGACATATGACACCTGAACAGGACAAGCCACACTTCGCTCAAGCAGCTGAGACGCTTACTGACATTAAAGAAAAAGCAGGCATCTACGCCTATCTCTTCGAAACTCAGGCCCAGTTGAATGCCATTTTAAGTAGCAAAGTCGATGTGGGACGACGCATTCGTCAGGCCTACCAAGCGGATGATAAGGAAAGTCTGCAAGAAATCGCAAGACAAGAATTACCAGAACTCAGAAGCCAAATTGAGCACTTCCATGCTCTCTTTAGCCACCAATGGCTGAAGGAAAACAAGGTCTTTGGCTTGGATACAGTTGACATCCGTATGGGCGGACTCTTACAACGTATCAAACGAGAAGAAAGCCGCATCGAGGCTTATCTGGATGGTCAGCTTGACCGCATCGATGAGTTAGAAGTGGAAATCCTGCCATTTACTGACTTTTACGCAGACAAGGACTTCGCAGCCACAACAGCCAACCAGTGACATACCATTGCGACAGCTTCGACGATTTATACGACCTAAAACAAGAACATCTTGCCTAGCACAGGGTGTTTCGCGTGAAACAGAAGAATTATCTAGTTTCAAATACCACAGTTAGACAAACTTATGTTAAAATGACTGTGAGGGAATTTCTCTTAGGAGTAACTCCATCGATTGGCTATTGGAGGTATTATGGTACACTTAAAATTAATCAAAAACGAAATAGAGGCTGAAAAGCCAGCGTCTGTGCCTGCCTGGGTTATATCAGTAAAACTTAGAACAGGCTGCTACCGACATATACAGATTCCCAAAACAGAAACGTTAGCGGAACTAGCAGATGTTATTTTATGGAGTTTCGATTTTATAAATGATCATGCTCATGCATTTTTCATGGATAACGTTGTTTGGAGTGATGTAGATTCTTACTTTGTTAGCTTTGTTAGTGACGATGGTGAAGAACGATACACGGAAAATGTCCATCTGGATATCCTAAGTGTCAAACAAAAATTTAAGTTTATTTTTGACTTTGGTGATGAATGGCGTTTCGAATGTCAAGTGCTGAGAGAAATCGAGGCGGAAGATGAAGAAGCTTATATTGTTCGTGAAGTTGGAACACCACCAGAACAATATCCGGATTATGATGGTTTTGACGATGAAGAATGGTAGAATTGATTGTTAAGCAATCTAAAAAACAATTGGAATCAGTCTGTGTAGGCTTAGCATTTCAATTGTTTTTTTGTGATAGTTTCAGATAAGAGAGCTGTTTTTTAATTTTCCAACCTCCTTATCTACAACCTCAGAGCTGTACTTTGAGTAGCTTCCTAATTTGGTCTTTGATTTTCATTGAGCATAAGATGAAAAATGAGTCGCAACTTATTTTTTTGTTAGTACTCCACATAAAATAATTTGTGGAGTTTTTTCTATAATTAGTAGTTTAACCTAACCTTCAAATAGGAGTATACTAATAATGTAATCGTTATCAAAAGTCTAAAAAGGAATTTTTAGATGGGTATCAAAATAAAAAAGGGAGGAAATTATGAATAAGTTTTCAAAAACCTTGAGAGATAACTGGATCTTTCTCTTGATGGTTTTGCCAGGGGCACTCTGGTTGATTCTATTCTTCTACATTCCAGTATTTGGGAACGTGGTTGCCTTCAAAGATTACCACATGACCAGTAATGGTTTCATAGATAGTATCATGAATAGTAAATGGGTCGGACTCGATAATTTCAGATTCTTGTTTAGTTCAAAAGACGCCTTTATTATCACACGAAATACTGTCCTCTACAATCTCGGCTTTATCTTTATTGGTTTGATTGTATCTGTAGGGATTGCCATCATCCTCAGTGAACTCCGTTCTAAGAGAATGGTTAAGATCTTCCAAACTTCTATGTTGTTCCCTTACTTCTTGTCTTGGGTTATCATCAGTTTCTTTACAGATGCCTTCCTAAATATTGATAAAGGGGTGTTCAACCATTTCCTAGAATCTATTGGAATGAAGGAAATCAATTTCTACGCTGACTTGGGTATCTGGCCATATCTCCTACTTTTCCTAGGTATTTGGAAAGGTTTTGGATATAGCAGTGTCATGTACTATGCGACAATCATGGGAATTGATCCAACCTACTACGAAGCAGCAACAGTGGACGGGGCTAGCAAATGGCAACGAATTCGCAATGTAACCATTCCGCAGTTGACACCGTTGGTAACTGTATTGACCATCCTGGCAGTCGGAAATATCTTCCGTGCAGACTTCGGTCTTTTCTACCAAATCCCCCACAATGCTGGTCAGCTTTATAACGTAACCAACGTCTTGGACGTATATGTTTATAATGGTTTGACCCAGACAGCGGATATCGGTATGGCTTCAGCGGCAGGTCTCTACCAATCAGTAGTCGGTTTGCTTTTGGTTATCCTATCAAACTTACTTGCAAGACGAGTTGATCCAAACTCAGCCTTGTTCTAGAAAGGAGGAGAATATGGCAGAAAAGAAAATTAAAAAAGAAAAAATTGATAATGTCGGCATTCACTCCTTCAGTAAGAAAGCAGATATCTTCTTCAGTACCATTTCTGGTTTGATTGCCCTCTCTTGTATCCTACCCTTCGTATTCGTTATTGTTATTTCGGTGACAGATGAAAAGAGTATCCTCCAAAATGGATATAGCTTCTTCCCATCCCAATTTGGATTAGACGGTTTTGAATTTTTGGCACAGTTTAAGGATAAAATCCTCCAAGCCCTCTTCATCTCAGTCTTTGTAACAGTGGTGGGGACTATCACAAACGTTTTTATCACAACAACCTATGCCTACGCTATTTCACGGACAACCTTTAAGTACCGCAGATTCTTTACGATCTTTGCCCTTCTTAGTATGTTGTTCAATGCTGGTTTGGTACCAGGCTATATCGTGGTCACTCGTTTGCTTCAACTTGGTGATACAGTTTGGGCCTTGATTGTTCCAATGCTTCTCTCACCATTTAACATCATCTTGATGCGTTCCTTCTTTAAGAAGACCATTCCAGAAGCTATTCTAGAATCTGCTCGTATCGATGGTGCCAGTGAAGCCCGGATCTTCTTCCAAATCTGTTTACCATTATCACTACCAGGTATCGCAACCATCACGCTCTTAACAGCTCTTGGTTTCTGGAACGACTGGTTCAACGCCCTTCTTTACATTAAGAGTGACAACTTGTACCCATTGCAATATTTGCTTATGCAAATTCAACAAAATATGGACTACATCGCAAAAGCAGTCGGTCTATCTGGTCAACTGGGAGTTGCTCTACCAAAAGAAACAGGACGTATGGCCATGGTTGTGGTGGCAACCCTTCCAATCGCGATTTTGTATCCATTCTTCCAACGCTACTTTGTAAAAGGTTTGACTATCGGTGGTGTGAAAGAATAGTGCTTATTGAGAAAAACATTTCTCATTTCCAAACTTCCCTTGCGTGAAGTTAAAATCATTAAATTATTTATAAGTTTAAAAATAAAAAAAGGAGTTTTTATCATGAAAAACTGGAAAAAATATGCTTTCGCATCTGCTAGTGTAGTCGCTTTGGCTGCTGGTCTCGCTGCTTGTGGAAACCTTTCAGGTAACAAGAAAGCTGCTGACTCAGCTTCAGGTGAAAAACCTGTTATCAAAATGTACCAAATTGGTGACAAACCAGATAACTTGGATGAATTGCTAGAAAATGCTAACAAAATCATCGGAGAAAAAGTTGGTGCTAAATTGGATATCCAATATCTTGGATGGGGTGACTATGATAAGAAAATGTCAGTTATCACATCATCGGGTGAAAACTACGATATCGCCTTTGCATCTAACTATGTTGTAAATGCTCAAAAAGGTGCTTATGCTGACTTGACTGACTTGTACAAGAAAGAAGGGGCAGAACTTTACAAAGCACTTGACCCAGCTTACATCAAAGGTAACAGCATTAACGGTAAAATTTACGCAGTTCCAGTTGCAGCCAACGTTGCATCATCTCAAAACTTCGCCTTCAACGGAACTCTTCTTGCTAAATACGGTATCGATATTTCAGGTGTCACTTCATACGAAACACTTGAACCAGTCTTGAAACAAATCAAAGAAAAAGCTCCAGATGTAGTGCCATTTGCGGTTACTAAGAACTTCATCCCATCTGATAACTTTGACTACCCAGTTCCAAATGGACTTCCATTCGTTATCGACCTTGAAGGAGATACTACTAAGATCGTAAACCGTTACGAAGTGCCTCGCTTTAAAGAACACTTGAAGACTCTTCACAAATTCTATGAAGCTGGATACATTCCAAAAGACGTAGCAACAAGCGATACTTCATTTGACCTTCAACAAGATACTTGGTTCGTTCGTGAAGAAACAGTAGGACCAGCTGACTACGGTAACAGCTTGCTTTCACGTGTTGCGAACAAAGATATCCAAATCAAACCAATTACTAACTTCATCAAGAAAAACCAAACAACTCAAGTTGCTAACTTTGTTATCTCAAACAACTCTAAGAACAAAGAAAAATCAATGGAAGTGTTGAACCTCTTGAACACTAACGCAGAACTTTTGAACGGTCTTGTTTACGGTCCAGAAGGCAAGAACTGGGAAAAACTTGCAGGTAAAGAGAACCGTGTTAAAGTCCTTGATGGTTACAAAGGCAACACTCACATGGGTGGATGGAACACTGGTAATAACTGGATTCTTTACATCAACGAAAACGTTACAGACCAACAAATTGCAGATTCTAAGAAACAATTGGCAGAAGCTAAAGAATCTCCAGCGCTTGGATTCATCTTTAACACTGATAGTGTGAAATCTGAAATCTCAGCAATCTCTAACACAATGCAACAATTCGATACAGCTATCAACACTGGTACTGTAGACCCAGACAAAGCTATTCCAGAATTGATGGAAAAATTGAAATCTGAAGGTGCCTACGAAAAAGTATTGAACGAAATGCAAAAACAATACGATGAATTCTTGAAAAATAAAAAATCATAAGATCAATTGATTTCGTGTATTCATTCCTAAAAATGTTGACACCGCCTCCTCAGGTATTACTAAAGGAGGCGGTGTTTTTGTACTAATGAACAAAGCTATAAGGATAAAATATGAATATAGATTAATTTAATTAATACCTCTATTAGTTTAATTAAGTAGATTTTTAGAATAAAGTAGCTTATAATAAGAGTGCAATGAAAGCGCTTAATATTGTGAAAATTCATCTTGTTCTGATTTAAGAGATTTATAGATATAAATTTTTAAGCAGTCGTATATAGATGTATGTCGTTTACACAGTTCTATATACCTAAAAATTTATAAAATGATCAATTTAAACGAGGTAGGTGAAAAAATGATAAAAGTTGTTCTCTATTCTTTTTAGGAACAAGAAATTTTACATGAGGTTATTCAAATGAAAAAAACACCCAACCGATGGTTAATTTTGGCAGCAGCCATTTTAACGAATCTATCTCTAGGTGCTGGTTATGCCTGGTCAGTCTTTCAAAAGGCGCTGCTAGAAACCAATGCTAGTCAAGGATGGGTTCAAGCCCAAACTTCTTTGGCCTTTAGTATTTCTTTTGCAATGGTACCTGTTGGTATGATTATTTTCGGTCCTAAGGTTGATTCAGCAGGACCTAAGAAATTTGTATTCCTAGGTGGTATTCTCTTCGGTGCTGGTATGTTTGCTACTGGATTTGCTACTTCTCTTCCAGTCCTTTACCTCACTTACGGGGTTGTCCTAGGACTTGGTATTGGTTCAGCTTATGGAGCATCTACTTCAGTTGCCACTAAGTGGTTCCCAGATAAAAAAGGTTTAGCTGGTGGTTTGACAGCAGCAGGTTTTGGGTTAGGCCCGCTCATTATCGGTCCAGTTGCCAAAGCTTTGATTGCTTCTATGGGTGTTTACTCAACATTCAAAGTATTAGGAATCATTCTTCTAATTGTTATTTGTACTTCTTCATTGGTAATGGAGAAAGCTCCTGCAGCAGCTCCTGCAGCTGGAACAGCTCAACCAGAAGGTAAAACTTACAAAGAAATGCTTCGTGATGGAAATTACTGGCTTCTATGGTTGATTTACGTTCTTGGTGCTACTGGTGGAATGATGATTATCGGTACTGCAGCATCAATTTCTGACCAGTATAAACTTGTAGGAGAAGCTACACTCTTCGTTATGCTGGTATCTATCGCTAATACATTTGGTCGTATCTTCTGGGGTACGGTATCTGATAAGATTGGTCGCTATCCTACCGTTATTGCCATGTTTGGAGCGGTTGCTACTGGTTTGTTGCTCACAGCCTTATTCAAAGGTCCTGGAAGCATCTTGGCCATCCTTGGAATTATGATGGTTGCCTTGTCATTTGGCGGCTTCCTCGGTTCATTCCCAGGAATTACTGCTGAAAACTGGGGAGTTACATACGTAGGGACAAACTATGGATGGATGTTTACTGCTTATGGTGTAGCTGCTATTGCTGGCCCTCAGTTAGGAGCACGTCTTGCACAGGCAAACCAGGGAGATTATACAATGGCCTTCTTTATCGTTATCGGTATGGCTATCCTTGGTATTTTACTCCAACTGTTCTATATGGCTAAAGCTAAAAAAGTTTAAAACTGAATCCTTGGAAAATCCAAGGATTTTTTAAAATATGATTGATACTAAGTGTAGTGTACAAGAAATTTGTTTCTAAATTGAAATATAGCAATTTCCAGTCAAATAAATTGCATTCGTTTTCTCAAGCAGGTATACTAGTATAGTTAGATGAAAAATTCTGAAAATTTAAGAATAGAAAAGAGAACAAATCTTATGGCAAAAGATATTCGTGTCTTACTTTACTACCTTTATACTCCAATTGAAAATGCAGAGCAATTTGCTGCAGACCACTTGGCTTTCTGTAAATCAATCGGCCTTAAAGGCCGTATCCTAGTCGCTGACGAGGGAATTAACGGGACAGTTTCAGGTGACTATGAAACAACTCAAAAATACATGGACTACGTTCACAGCCTCCCAGGCATGGAAGACCTCTGGTTCAAGATTGACGAAGAAAATGAACAAGCCTTCAAGAAGATGTTTGTTCGCTACAAGAAAGAAATTGTCCACCTTGGTTTGGAAGACAACGACTTTGACAACGACATCAACCCACTTGAAACAACAGGTGCTTACCTGTCTCCAAAAGAGTTCAAAGAAGCCCTTCTTGACGAAGATACAGTTGTCCTTGACACACGTAACGACTATGAGTACGACCTAGGACATTTTCGTGGAGCTATCCGCCCAGACATTCGCAACTTCCGTGAGTTGCCACAATGGGTTCGTGACAACAAGGAAAAATTCATGGACAAGCGTGTCGTGGTTTACTGTACAGGTGGTGTTCGCTGTGAGAAATTCTCAGGCTGGATGGTCCGTGAAGGCTACAAAGATGTTGGCCAATTGCACGGAGGAATCGCGACTTACGGGAAGGATCCAGAAGTTCAAGGGGAACTTTGGGATGGAAAAATGTACGTTTTTGACGAGCGTATTGCAGTCGATGTCAACCATGTCAATCCAACTATCGTAGGGAAAGATTGGTTTGATGGAACACCATGTGAACGCTATGTCAACTGTGGAAATCCCTTCTGTAACCGCCGTATCTTGACATCAGAAGAAAATGAAGACAAGTACCTTCGTGGATGCTCACACGAGTGCCGTGTTCACCCACGTAACCGCTATGTTTCAGAAAATGAATTGACACAAGCTGAAGTGATCGAGCGCCTAGCCGCTATCGGTGAAAGCTTGGATCAAGCAGCTACTGTATAATATCAAACAGTCCTTAGGGGCTGTTTTTCTATGCTTTTTACTCAAAAATCTAAAGTTTGTTTCTGTATCTTTCAGGAAAATAAGGTATACTATATGTAAACGATTTCAAAGGAGTCCAGTTATGACGAAAACATTTTTTATTCCAAATAAACAGAGCATTTTAGGAGAATAGGAAATTTTGACTGCCAAGTCTATCTTGGCCTTGGTAGACAGTTTGGAGTCGCATAGTTATGATGCGGTTTATCTCCGTCAGCCTCTTAATCGTCTCGAGTATATCGAGTGTGCGATAGTGGGGCAATCACAATTTCTTTTTAAAGTCAGTTATGCTGACGATCAAAAGGCATATCGTGTCGATCTTCCTGCCCTACTAACGAAGACAGACTGGCGGATTATCAAATCATTTTTAGATGCTCTGCTTGCTTACACAGGAACGGAGATTGAAGGACTAGATGGTTTTGATTTTGAAGCTTATTTCCAAGCAAGTATTCAAGCCTATCTAGCAGACACTGCAGCCCGCTTTACGATTTGCCAAGGAATTTTTAATCCTGTTTTCTTTAGTCATGAGGATTTGAAAAGCTTTTTAGAGGAAGATGGCTTGGCTCAATTTGAAGCGCGTGTACGTGCGGTTCAAGAGACAGATGCTTACTTTGCAAGAGTTTCCTTTTATCAGGATGGAGAAGGCCAAGTGCACGGTGTTTACCATCTGGCTCAGGGAGTCAAGACCGTTTTACCGAGAGAACCATTTGTTCCTGCTGCCTATATTGAGCAATTGGTGGATAATGAAGTCCAGTGGGAGATTGATTTGGTTCAAATCACAGGAGACGGCTCTAAACCAGAAGACTATGAAGCCATTGCCCGCTTGAACTATGCAAAATTCCTAGAGTCACTACCTTCAGCATCTTACCACCAACTAGACGCCAATCAATTAGAAGTACAGCCCATCCTAGGACAAGATTTTAAAGCATTAGCACAAGAAGAGTAAAGCAGAAGCAGGTCAATCGACTTGCTTTTTTGACATATAAAAAATCCTGCCATGGATGACAGGATTGAAGTTTAAAGAAAGGCCAAGATACGAAGGTAATCTCCAATCAGTGCCACTTCAGCTACAAAGAAGAGGAGGATAATGACTCCGTTCACAAGGACAGACAAGAATAACTGATAGAAGGAGTCGGTTTCACTTGCTTGACTTGGTCTTGTAATGATATGGAGACTGGCAAGCAGAATGATTCCAATGCTAATCACACACAAGAGGGCTGTAAATCGTAGGCTGTCAAAGAAGGCAAAGAAACTAGCAATGGCAGTGAGGATGATTGGAATTGCCAAGAGTTGACTATATTGTTGGAGAACCTTTTCTAGCGTCCAGTCTTTTTCTTGGTGGATAAATCGTCTCACAACGAAACTACCCAAGAGGAATGAAAAGAAGAAGAGTGTTGTTGCTACTAGGATAGAGATAATCGAAAAGAGATTTAATGAAGCAAATTGTTCAGGGAAGTGATTATGCATAGTTGCTATATGTCCATAGTAAGCATGTTTGATGTGGTAGATACTAAAGAAAAAGGAAGACGCAGAAAACAGAATAAGCAAGAGAAAGGCTATGTAACTATGTGTGCTACTTGTTTCAAGATTGCTCGTAGGAGATTTGAGAGCTTCTAATAGCCAAGACCAAAAATCAAGCGCTTGCTCTTTCCATTTATCCCTAGATTTTGGAGCTTGGTCGGGGATATAAGGACTTTCTAAGGATTTACTGATAAGAAGTGGCTCTTTCGTGGTTGTGTTTTGCTGAGGAAGTGCTTCTTGACTTTCTTCAGCTATAGTGACTTTTTCTGTTTCTTTAGAAATGTCAGGCTCTTCTTCAGTAGAATTGGATGCCTTCTTTTCTTCTATTTCTGTTCTCGCTTCACTGTCTTCAGGCGTTTCAATTTTCTCTTCTTGCTGGTTTTCAAGTTCGACTTCCGCTTGAGAGACTTCCTCCTCTACTTGAGTATTTTTTTCAATTGGTGTATCGAGATCGGCTATCCTTTCTTCAGCCTTGTCTGCAAGATCTTGGGGTTGTTCTTCAGGCTTGTTCTTGCTTGTTGTTTTTACAAAATCATTACTTTCAAACCATTCTTGTTTCATGGTAGAACCTCCTTTTTAGTGGGTTATGTGTCATAGTGGTCGATATAAATAGGTTTATTAAGGTCTGTTAGCTGTAGTTTCAAGACTAATATAATCAACAGCCTTAGCGATGAGTTGACCTTTTGCATCAGTTTTTTCAGTTTTGTAAGGGTTGCTTAATTCGTTGGGGTGGCGTTGACTCTCATCTCTCGATAACTGATAAATAGGACCATGGTGACTCGAGAGGTCTAAGTTAATTTCTTGGCTTTCTTTTTGAGTTAGCATGATACTGAGCGCATTTTTAGAAGATAGTTCTACTTTACCATATACTTTAATATTTTCAGCGTGGAAGTGATTCTTTGTTGACTCTAGCTGACTATCTGTAAGATCTGTATCAAAGATATTGACGATATTGGGCGTTGTGAGTTTACTGTTTTTGATACGGCTTCCTTCAATTCGGAGGATATAGCTGTTTGTATTGAGGGTCGCATTTTCAAGAGTGGCATTAGTGATACTGGTTTGACCGCGATTGGTTGAGACGTTGATTCCTTTTAGACTTCTTCCTTTTGGAACTTGTAGAATAACTTCTTCAAAACGACGAGAGTAGTTACTTGCGATATGGAGAATACCGCCAATTCCAGAAGAGAGAAACGGACTTTCAGACAGTTTCTTATCAGTGAGGCTTAGAGTTTTGTCGTTTTGATTTGTGACAAGATCATGGTTAGCAGAAATAGATGGATGATAAGAAATGTGGATTTGATCATCGAAAGAGTCTGTGATGGTCAGTGCGTGTTGGTGGAGCGTGATGTCTAGGTTTTCGACTTCCTTGCCAAAGGTCAGCTCTTCCATACGACTATCATAGACAGGCTCCTTGGACATGGCAAGTAGGCTCTTGATTCCGTCAGATTGGATGCCTACAAAGAGCAGGATAAATCCGATAACGGTAGTCACCACACCAAAAATGAGAAATCCTTTTGTCAATTTACGCATGCTGGTCACCTCTCTTTCCTTTTTTAAGAACAAATTGCACCAGGCGAACAATGAGTAGGCCGAAGAAGCGGGCTACATAGGAAATACCTAGTAAGACTAGTGAAGAAGCACCGATAGCCAGTAAACCAGAACCAAAAATCAAGATAAAGGCTGATTTGGCTTGGGCGAGGACAGTGAAACTTTCAACTAAAAATAGGAATCCGCCGATGATACCAAGTATGGAAACCGCAAAGAAAGCTAGAATGACAGTCAAGGCTGCCACAAGGATTGCGAACAGGGACACGAGGATGGCGATTCCCAGAGGAATACCGATGGGTGCTGCAAGGAGAGCTAACAAGGCGATATGCAAAATTTGTCGGTTATTTTTTTGAGCGGGTGCCTCATTGATTTTTTTATCGAGAAGATTAGAGAGGACTTCATGAGCTGCTTCCTTAGGAGTTCCCAAACTAGCGATGAGTTCTTCTTCTCCCTCGACTCCAGCATCGTCAAAGAGTTCCCTGAAATAGTCCATGGCTTCGATGCGGTCAGCTTCAGGTAGTTTCTTGAGATAGAGTTCTAGCTGAGTCAGGTATTCAGTTCTTGTCATGGCGGATACTCCCTTCTATGATGCCATTGATGGTGTCTGTATAGAGTGCCCATTCATCTTTTAGGGTCACGAGCTGTTCTATACCACCATTTGTCAAGGAGTAGTATTTGCGCATGCGACCTTGGAACTCTCTAGAATAGGTTGTCAGAAAGCTATTGCCTTCCAATTTTTTTAGGATAGGATAGAGTGTAGATTCTTTGATATTAGCGATCAGCTTAATGGTTTGGCTAATCTCATAACCATAAGAATCATCCTGCTCCAGTACAGCCAAGATGAGAAATTCAATCAAGGCAGAGGATGTTGGAAAGTACATGGGGAACCTCCTTTTCTAATGTGTAAGATTTTTATATATAATTTTTCTACACATACATTGTACATCTAAAAGAAAGCCCTGTCAAGAGAAATGTGTAAAATTTTTATATATAAAAATGATAGAAGCTAGTTTTGTGAATCCAAAAAATCTTCCTACAAACGCAAGAAGATTTTTTTATTTCTTAGTCTATTTAGTAAATCGGTCTATTCTACCCACTCACCATTGTAATTGACACGGTAACCATCAGGGGTCGTTGTATTGATTGCGAGTGCACCAGAGCTATAAGCATAGTACCATTTACCAGAAACTGTAAACCAGCCTGTTTTCATAGCACCTGACTGGTCAAGATAATACCATGAGCCATTTTCTTTAACCCAGCCTGTAGCCATTGAGCCTGAGTTATTCAAGTAATACCATGTACCGTTATCTTTTAACCAACCTGTAGCTATTGAGCCTGACTTGTTCAAGTAATACCATGTACCACCAGTCTTGACCCATCCAGTTTGCATCCAACCTGCGTGGTCAAAGTAATACCAAGTACCCTTGATTTGTTCCCAACCGTTGGTTGTATATGAACCGTCAGCGTGTTTGTACCACCAACGACCAGCTGACTGAATCCAGTTGCCATCTTGTGAAGGTTTTTCATCTTCTACTTTCTTGAGTTCTGTATCTGTTTTCTTATCCGCTTGTTTCCCTGCAAGATACTCCAGATACCAACCTGATAGATTGTAGTAGTCCTTTCTTTCAGCCTTGACCAACTTATCAAACTCTTCTTGGATTTCAGCTAATTTAGCTTGTTCAGCTTTCAATTTAGCTGTAACTGCATCCAATTTATCTTGTGCCAATTTTGCAGAAGATTTTGCTTGAGTCAATTTTGCTTCTAAATCAGCTACTTTTGCTTGCGCATCTGCAAGATTCTTATCTGCGTTTAGATAAGCACTCAATTTTGTTGCAATTGCTTTAGCATCTGACATCAATTTGTCTTTTTCTGCATGGAGTTTTTCTTGTTCAGCTTGAAGTGCAGTCAACTTGTTTTCTTCTGCTTGTAATTTTGCTTGCGCATTTGTAAGAGCAGTTTCAGCATCTTTTTGAGCAGTTTTAGCTGTAGCTAGTTCAGCTTTAGCTGTTTCAAGAGCAGTTTGTTTTTCTGCTTGGCTTCTTGAGAAGTTTTCAACAGCTTTTTCAGCAGTTGCTTTACGTTCTTG
>NZ_JUUO01000115.1 GCF_001074975.1 Streptococcus pseudopneumoniae
ACAGTGTTTTGAGCAACCTGCGGCTAGTTTCCTAGTTTGTTCTTTGATTTTCATTGAGTATTATTCGCTTTTTACCCGTTTAACATAGTTTTCAATTGGATAGTTTTCAGGGTCCAAGGTCATCTCCTTGTCTTGAATCAGTTGAGCTAGATGATAACCAATGATAGGACCAGTTGTGAGGCCTGATGAACCTAGTCCGCTGGCCGCATAGACACCTGCCAATTCTGGCACCTGCCCAAAGAAAGGAGAGAAATCACTTGTGTAGGCACGGATTCCCACACGCTCAGCTCTTGAAGTCGCTCTAGCTAAAACTGTATAGTGAGGCAAAGCTGCTTCCTCCATTTGCTGGAGCAAGGCTTCATCTACCGTCAAATCAAATCCCATGTCATTTTCATGGGTAGCGCCTAGGGATAATTTCCCACCAGCAAAAGGAATCAAATCCCACTCCCCTTCTGGCATGACAACAGGGTAAGCTTCCATGTCTTGGGCAAGCCGATAATCTCGGAGTTGTCCTTTCTGAGGACGGACATCCACTTCATAACCCAAGGGTTCTAACAAGTCCCCCAACCAAGCTCCCGTCGCCAAAATAACCTGATCAAACACCTCTTCGCCAATCTGGTAACCTGATGCTAAAAGTGTCAGAGCCACTTTTTCTTTTACCAGCTTGATGTGACTGGCTTCCAGCAAACGAGTCACTAAGAGCTGACCATCTACTCTCGCTCCACCAGAAGCATAGAGCAGGTGGTCAAATCCCTGCAAACCAGGGAATAATTCATTTGCTGATGCTTGGTCTAGAATGGCCAATTCTCCTATCAAGGGAGATTCTTCTCTACGCTGGAGGGCCAGTTGGTAAAGTTCTTCGAGTTTTTTTTCATTCTTTTTCAAGAGAAAAACTCCCGAACGCTGGTAAAAGTCGATTTCTTGCCCTGATTTCTCTAAATCAGCCAACAAATTCACATAAAAGTCAGCACCCAAGCGCGCCATCTTGTACCAGGCTTTATTACGGCGTTTTGAAAACCAAGGACTGATAATTCCTGCCGCTGCCTTGGTAGCCTGACCCTGTCCATGGTCAAAGACGGTCACCTCTATGTCACTTTCTTTCGAGAGGTAGTAGGCAGCTGTTGCACCTACAATTCCTGCTCCGATAATGGCAACTTTTTTCATTGTTTTCACTTTCTAATACTCAATGAAAATCAAAGAACAAACTAGGAAACTAGCCGCAGGTTGCTCAAAACACTGTTTTGAGGTTGTAGATAAGATTGACGAAGTCAGTTACATATATCTACGGCAAGGGGAAGCTGACGTGGTTTGAATTTAATTTTCGAAAAGTATAACTAGATATGATGGAAAGGATTGGTCGATGCTTGACTAGCTACAATATCAATAGTCCAACTTTTTTCCTCTTTCCATTGATTAAGAAGCTCTGCAATTTTTTCTACAAAAAGCACTTCGATATAATGACCTGGGTCCAATGCCAACAAGCCATCAGACAGCATATCCTGGGCAGTATGGTAGTAGATGTCACCAGTAATGTAGACATCTGCCCCCTTTGCTAAAGCATCCTTATAGAAAGACTGCCCGCTTCCACCACAGATGGCCACTCTTGAAATAGACTTCTGCAAGTCATTCTCTTGATAATGCACCATTCGAAGACTATCTAGACCAAAGACTTGCTTGACATGTTGAGCCAATTCTCCAAAGGTCTGAGGCTGAATATTCCCGATACGACCAATTCCACGTTCAGGACCTGTCTCCTGTAGATAAGTCGTCTCCTCAATGCCTAGCATCTGACAGAACCAATCATTGAGGCCATTTTCAACGATGTCAATATTGGTATGGCTGACATAGACTGCAATATCATGCTTGATGAGGTCGATGTAAATCTGATTTTGCGGACGGCTAGCGACCAAATCCTTGATCGGACGAAAGATCGGCGCGTGCTTGACGATAATCAAGTCCACTCCCTTTTCAATGGCTTCAGCCACCGTCTCTTCACGAATATCCAGGGCAACCATGACCCTTTGGATATCCTTGTCCAGAGTCCCGATTTGCAGTCCACGACTATCTCCCTCCATGGAAAATTCCTGAGGACAAAAAGCTTCATAGCGTTTAATCACTTCACTTGCTAGCATGGAGAACCTCCTTGATGGCATCTATTTTATCTACTAAAATCTGTCGTTCTGCCTGATTTTTTTCTGGGATTTGTCCGAGGGCGAACTCTAGCTTCTCAGCTTCTTTTTGCCATTTTTGGACAAATACTGGACTAACTTCTTTGGACAAAAAAGGTCCAAAGCGAACATCACTGGCTGATAACTTCATTTGTCCTGCTTCCACCACCAAAATCTCGTAGAATTTCCCTGCTTCCTCTAGGATGCTTTCTGCTACAATCTGAAATCCGTTGTCTTGCAACCAGATCCGCAAGTCGTCTTCACGATTATTGGGCTGGAGGATTAAACACTCTACATTAGCTAACTTGTCCAAGCCCTCTTCTAAAATTCTAGCAATCAAACGACCACCCATGCCAGCAATGGTGATGACCGACACTTGGTCACTCTCTTCACAAGCTGCCAAGCCATTGGCTAAACGGACTTGGATTTTCTCCTTTAGGCCGTGAGCCTCAACATTTCTAACTGCAGATTGGTAGGGACCTTCCACCACCTCACCTGCAATAGCAGCTGCAATTTGGCCTCTTTCGACCAAGTCGATAGGCAGATAAGCATGGTCACTCCCCACATCTAGTAAAATAGCACCCTGTGGCACAAAGGAAGCCAGCAATTCTAATCTCTTTGAAATCATCTTCTCTCACTTTCCAAACTCTATTACCTCTTATTATACCACATTTCAATCCTCAACTTTCCAGTAATATAAGTAGCTCCGGCGAAAGAAATTTCAATGTCCTAACGCAATAGATGGATTCACTTGAAAGATTGACACTCAAGAGAAACTCTGTATTTTAGCATTGCTATCAAGATGCAATTTATGTAAGATAATACTCTTCGAAAATCTCTTCAAACCACGTCAGCTTCGCCTTGCCGTAGATATATGTAACTGACTTCGTCAGTCTTATCTATAACCTCAAAGCAGTGCTTTGAGCTGACTTCGTCAGTTCTATCCACAACCTCAAAACAGTGTTTTGAGCAGCCTGCGGCTAGCTTCCTAGTTTGCTTTTTGATTTTCATTGAGTATAAGTCTATTCTTTTCCTATAAAATCTGATAATATAGAGAAAAGAATGATTAGAATAGAGGTTGCTTCAATGACGGTTCCCGATAGACTACCTGCTCGTATGAGAATGGATGGACAAGTTATTTTCCAACAGATAAAAAGCTATTTTGATACTGAAAACAAGGAATATTTTAATCACCCCAATAAATATAATGGTATTTCCATGCATCTGGAGCCCAACATTCTGACCAGTATGAAGTACTTCGATTTGACTGATTTTCATTGTGAATGTAATGACTTCCAAAATCAAGGAGTCTGTAAACACTGGGTTGCAATGGATCACTACTTTCATAGTCTCCCCCAAGTTATTCAAAAACGCATTCGTAAATCTAGTCATAAACCAAGTTTTGCCAGCCAACTGATTCCTACCTTGCCATCTGAAGAGCTCCAAAACGAACTGCTAGAAGAAAAAGCAGAGGCACCTTCACTTGCACTTCATGGACAATTCGAAATCCGAAATCATAGCCTATCCTGGACCTTAAAACTAAAGGTGGAACAGGCTCCTCGTGCCTATGTTATCAAGGATATAGCTCACTTCATTTTTCTCATTTTCCAACAGGAAGATTACTTTGTTTCACAGAAAATCGGGACAATCAACTTATCATTAGACCAGTTTAATAAAGCTTCTCAAAATCTAATCCTCTATATCAAAAAATATTTCATCGATAGAAATGAACATTCTTATTCCAACTTCAGTTATGGCATTAGCCCTAGAGATTGTGGACGCTATTTAGAGACTCCTGTTAGCTATTTAAACGACCTTGTCCCACTTTTTCAAGCTTTGGACGTGTTTCAATATGTAACCTCAAAAGCCGAATACCCTCTTATATTCTTAGATGATAATCCCTTTATCCCAGAAGAAGAAATTTTTAAAGTTGTCAATCTGATAACCATTATGAAATCATCAATACAGCTTATTTTGGTTTCATTATTCAAAACAAACTTTGGATTCGGCACAATCACTTCCACATCATCAAAAAAGAGCACCGTTACTTTTTAGATAAATTAGCTACTTGGATCTACCATTATCAGGAAAGTTCTCCTCTTATCTTTTCAAAGGAAAATAAGGCTGAACTCATGCAAATATGTAATATTATCTCAAACTATGTTCCTATCAGTATCCCAGATGAATTACAAATCCATGACTTCATCCCCATCTTTGCCTTCTCCAAGACTAGAAATGAAATTGCCGTCAACATGGTGTGGTCGTTTGGAGAAAAGCAAGCCCACTCTAAACAAGATCTCCTATCCCTCCCCTATACTTACCAAGCTAGTAAAGCTAGAAAAATCTATCATCAACTCCTTTCTGCTGGTTTCAAAGAGGATTTTCATAGTCTTTCCAAAATCAAAGTCGTTGATTTCTTCCTAAAAGAACTACCTCGTTTTCGTACTCTGGGGCAAGTTCAACTAGATGAATCGCTTGAAAAACTCTTAGTAGAAGATCCTGCTGTCATTGACATTTTTGACGACGAAGATTTCCTTTCAATTCAGTTTGATTTTTCTATGATTTCAGAAGATGAGGTTGAAAAAGCTATCCAAGCTTTATGGAATCAAGAAAGCCACTACCAAACCAAGCAAGGAAAGGTTCTAGTCTTTGACGATGAAAGTCTCAAGGTTGCCCAAAGTCTCCAAGATCTTCGTGCTAAATTTTCAGACGGAAAAATCAAGATGCACAAATCTCGTGCCTATAGCCTTTCTGAAACCTTCAAAGACAATGAACATGTCAATTTTTCTCGTGATTTCAAAAAGATGGCTTATGATCTGACCCACCCTGAAGAATTTGATATCAAACCTTATGAAGTCAAGGCCAAACTCCGCTCCTATCAGAAAGAAGGAGTCAAATGGTTGAGTATGTTAGATCATTATCATTTTGGGGGAATCCTGGCTGACGATATGTGACTAGGGAAAACCTTGCAAACCATCACTCTTCTGGAAGCCAACCTTAAACCAGAACAGAAAGTACTTATCTTAGCTCCTGCCAGCCTTCTTTACAATTGGAAGGAAGAATTCCAAAAATTTGTACCTCACAAACAGGTTGAAGTAGCCTATGGCACAAAAACTGAGCGTATCAAACAAATTGATAAATCTGCTACTATCACTATCACAAGCTACCCATCTTTTCGATCTGACCTTGAACACTATCAAAAGCAGTCTTATGACTACCTCATTTTAGATGAAGCACAGATGATAAAAAATAGTCAGACAAAAATAGCACAGGCTTTAAGAGAATTTGATGTCAAAACCTGCTATGCCCTATCTGGAACTCCTATCGAAAACCGTCTTGAAGAGATTTGGTCTATTTTCCAGATAGTGTTACCAGGACTCCTACCAAGTAAAAAGGAATTTTCAAAATTGTCACCTCAACTCGTTGCTAAACTGATCCAACCTTTTGTTCTGCGTAGGAAAAAAGACGAAGTTCTGACAGAATTGCCTGAACTGAGCGAGCACCTCTACAGCAATGAACTCACCAGTTCACAAAAAACGCTCTATCTAGCTCAACTTCGACGTATGCAAGAAATGCTTGCAGGAGCCAGCGCTGATGAGATTAAACATCATAAAATTGAAATTTTAGCAGGACTGACCCGACTTAGACAAATCTGTAATACCCCAGCTCTCTTTTTAGAAGACTACACAGGGGATAGCGGAAAAATGGACAGCTTATTCGAGCTTCTGGACACCATTCGTAAAAAAGAATCACGACCACTTATCTTTTCACAATTCACCTCTATGCTTGATCTCATTGAGCAAGAACTAGAGAAAAAGGGATTGTCTCACTTTAAAATAACAGGACAAACACCTTCAGATAAACGTCAAGAAATGGTCAATCTTTTCAATCAAGGGGAAAAAGACTGCTTCCTCATTTCACTAAAAGCAGGTGGAACAGGACTTAATCTAACAGGAGCTGATACCGTCATCCTCTGTGACCTCTGGTGGAATCCAGCAGTTGAGATGCAAGCCATCGGCCAAAGCCACCGCCTTGGCCAGACCAAACAAGTCGATGTCTATCGCCTCATCACCCTTGGCACCATAGAGGAAAAAATCCAAGAACTCCAAGAAAGTAAAAAAGAACTCTTCAACACCGTCCTTGAAGGACAAGAAAGCAGAAGCAATCTGAGCGTTGATGATATTAAAGAAATCTTGGGTGTTGAATAAGTGGAAAAGAACTAGAGTACCACACTAAGTGGATCTATCTAGTTCTTTTTTATACTCATCTGTTTTCAAAAAGCATAGTAGGTCGAATCTAGAACAGTACACTGTAACTGCTAAACTATTTCTAGAAATTATTTTTCCTTTCCTAATTGATTTGTTCATATCTTATTTCAATCTGCTATGGATGAGTATAAAAGTCGCTCTTAGGTTCACCTATAGATATAATAGACACGTAGATCTTGCACATCAGATCTACGATAGACTCGCCGTATAAAAAAACCGCAATCCACAGATTGCAGTCTTTCTTCATTTTCTAGCTTGATAGCGACTAGTCAGGATGAAAATCACGGTAAAGACCAACATCATGGCTCCATAAACAGGCAATGTTTGTCCTGTCAAGGTCGAAATTTCAAGCAGTTTTTGAATTCTTGGGAAGAGAGCTGTAGTTAGGAAGCCCCCTACTGACCAAACAATCAAGAGGACACGCCAGAGTGTAAATGGCATGCAGGCTCTAAATACGGATAAGAAACCAATTGACCCCAAGAGATAATAGAGTAGAGTTGAGATTTCTAACTCAGACCAACCTTGGCTACTTCCAAATAGTTTCACAAAGAGAACGCTGAACACAACCATAAGGGCACTTGGTAGGGCACGAAGCATGGATCTTCTGAGGAAGTTTGGTTCAACAGGTTTGATATTTCGCTCAAAAGTCAGAACGAATGGTGGGAAACCTTCCACAAATTGGTCAATCATGGTAATCTGGATCGGAATGAAGGGGAAAATCAAGATCCACTCTGGCCGTCCTAGAAGGGCACTGGCGATACAGATAACTGCCAACAGGAAGGAATAGATAGTTTTAATCAAGAAAATCGGTGCGATATGGGCAATGTTATTGACCACACGACGACCTTCAAAGAGAATCTCAGGAACATCATTGAAGTCAGAGTTCAAGAGAACCAGATTGGCAATCTGACGAGTCGCAGGGTCTCCTTCAGCCATCACGATAGAACAATCCGCCTCACGAAGAGCCAGGATATCATTAACTCCATCCCCAGTCATAGCTGTTGTATGCCCTGCTTTTTTCAGCGTTTGGATGATGAGTTTCTTTTGATGAGGGGAAACACGTCCAAAAATAGCTGTCTCCTCAGCCATATCAATCAATTTCTCATCAGTGATTTTTGAGCAATCTACATAGCTGTGATAGTCTGCAAAACCAGCCTTTTGGGCAATGCTGGACACCGTAACTGGATTGTCACCAGATATAATCTTGAGTCCCACTTCCTGAGAACGGAGATAGTCCAGCGTCTCAGCTGCTCCTTCTCGAATGGGGTCCAAGATCTCCAGCAAGGTCAGAGCCTGAATATCAGATGGTTTCTGTGGTTTATGATGATCTAGTTTTTCCTGACTGAGGGCTAAGACCAAGACACGTGACCCTCTCTCCAAGGCCTCTCTGGCTTCTGGAACTTCAGAGTCCAACAACATCTCAGGCGCACCTAAGAAAACCGTCCCCAGACCTTCCAATTCCATAGCACCCCACTTGCGGTCGCTAGAGAAGGGAAGATTCGAAAGCATAGGATAGGCTACCTGACCTTGGAAACGCTGGCGAATAGCTTGAGCTGTTGGATTCTTATCCTCACTATGGGCCATATAGCTGGTCAGGATACTGGCAATAGTCTCTTTACCGTAGGCTTGAGTCAGCGGAAGAACCGCCTCCACCTGCATCTTTCCTTGGGTGATGGTCCCCGTCTTGTCCAGACAGAGCATATCCACGCGCGCCAAGGTCTCAACAGAGTACATCTCCTGCACCAAGACCTTTTTCAATCCTAGCTTAATCACCGCAGTCAGGAGCGAAGTGATGGTCAAAAGGGCGATTCCCTTAGGCAACATTCCCAAAAGAGCTGTCGATGAATTTACAACGGATGACTTGAGAGGCAAGCCTTTCAACATCAAGGCTTCTAGCAAGAGAGCTAGACCAAAGGGAATGATAATCTTCCCAGTAAAACCAGCTAGCCTGTCCAGCGATTTCATGATACGGGAGTTGATCGGTTTAACGGTCTTGGCTTCCAGCATGAGTTTGGCAGCATAGTTGTCAGCACCGACATGGTGGACTTGAGCCAAAACTGACCCACTGGCTAAGAAACTTCCAGACAAAAGCAAGGCGTCAACTTCCTTTTGCACCAAATCACTTTCCCCCGTCAACATGGCTTCATTGACTTCCGCAAAGCCTTCCAAAACCAAGGCATCACTAGGAATCTGCTCCCCAGCAGACAAACGAATGACGTCTCCTAAAACCAATTCTTCAGGATTGAGAGCCACTTCTTGGCCATCACGAATGGTTTTAACCTTTTCCTTGGTCATAAGATTGAGCTTGTCCACCATGTGTTTAGCCCGCAGCTCAGTCACAATACCAGAAAAGGCGTTAAAGCAAATAACGGCAAAGAAGACCAGATTGCTCCAAGCCTGCACAAAAGCTAACGCCAAAGCAATGGCAAAGTTCAAAGCATTAAAAAGAGTAAAGACATTTCGTTTAACGATTTGCCAAGTGCTGGTACTGGCAGAAGCAGTAAAATCATTAACCAAGCCCTTAGCCTGTCTTTCCTTGATTTCTCTTTGGGTTAATCCCACAATCTTATTTTTATCCATGAATCCTATCATATCATTTTTTCTAAAAGAATTCTAATCTCATCTCAAATATGCACCTAGTCACGGAAAAAAGTTTGCCAGCCCTCCTTTGATAAGGTATAATAATAACAAGAAAACAATCGAAGGAGATCGCATGTTTTATACTTATTTACGTGGATTGGTTGTATTGCTCCTATGGTCCATCAATGGCAATGCCCACTATCATAATACTGATAAAATTCCTAATCAAGATGAAAATTATATCCTGGTGGCGCCTCACCGCACCTGGTGGGATCCTGTTTATATGGCCTTTGCGACCAAGCCAAAACAATTTATCTTTATGGCCAAAAAAGAACTCTTTACCAACCGTATCTTTGGCTGGTGGATTCGTATGTGTGGTGCCTTTCCTATCGACCGTGAAAATCCAAGCTCCTCAGCCATCAAATACCCTATCAATGTTCTCAAAAAAAGTGACCGCTCTCTCATCATGTTTCCAAGTGGGAGCCGTCACTCAAACGATGTCAAGGGTGGAGTTGCCCTGATTGCCAAAATGGCCAAGGTCCGTATCATGCCTGTTACCTATACGGGTCCTATGACCTTGAAAGGCTTGGTTAGCCGCGAGCGTGTCGATATGAACTTTGGAAATCCAATCGATATCTCAGATATCAAGAAAATGAATGATGAAGGCATTGAAACAGTCGCCAATCGTATCCATGCAGAATTTCAACGTTTGGACCAAGAAACGAAACAATGGCATAATGATAAAAAACCAAACCCACTCTGGTGGTTTATCCGCATCCCTGCTCTCATCATTGCCATTATCCTCGCTATCCTAACTATCATCTTTAGCTTTATCGCAAGCTTCGTATGGAATCCAGATAAGAAGAGAGAGGCTCTTTGTTATACTCAATGAAAATCAAAAAGCAAACTAGGAAGCTAGCCGCAAGCTGTACTTGAGTACGGTAAGGCTACGCTGACGTGGTTTGAATTTGATTTTCGAAGAGTATTAAATAAATACAACAATCCCTTGGCATGTGCCAAGGGATAAATCTTTTATTCGATTTTCCATTTTTGGGCCAACCAGCTGGAAAAAGCTAGAAATCGCTCAGCTACTTGTTCATGGTGTCCATAAGGATCAAAGACAAACTGGCCGTTCGGATAGCATTTCTGAAGACTGGTATGGATCTGCTCAGCATAGGCTGGTGCTTGAGCCAAGCGATTGGTATGATGGGCTCCTTCTGTTTGACCATTCTGTAAATACAGCAAACAGTCTAGATTTTTCACTGTCTCTGCCTTGCAGTAAGTCACAAAATCAGGATACCAAAAGGAACCGCAGATTGAAAAGACACAGGAGACCTTGTCAAAGCTGAAAAGACTGTAGACTGTCGCCAAACCACCTAGTGAGTAACCTCCATAGGCAAGGCGATTTTTGTCCAGGCGATAAAGCGACTGCAACTTGTCTAAAAGACCTCCAAATAAATGATCATGATAGGCTGTTGCCTGACCGCCAAAATCTGGAAATTCATCTCTCAGAGCAGCTGCCTTCCAGGGCGTGTAGTCGTCTAGGCGATTTTTAGAGGTCAAGCCCACTAAAATCACAGATTCGGAAAGGGAAGATAGAAAATCCAAGTTTCCATCATTCAATAAAATAGCCGGATAGGTTTGATTGGGATCATAGTTAGAAGGAAGGCTGATTTTGACTTGAATTTCTTCCCAATCAAACTCATTATTTATTGATAAAATCATTGATTTTTTCAAGGGAATCAATCACTGCTGGACCATAGTCCATCAATTCATCGTAAGAGATGGTCATGATTTTTTGATTCTTAATAGCAGGAACGCTTTCCAAAACAGCATTTGCCTTCATCAACTCTACTGCTTTTTCATCCAATTTTTTATTGCGGTCGCTAGTTACATAGATAATCAATTCAGGATCCATTGACACAAGATTTTCCAAGGTCAAGCCTGATGTCCCCGTGGCAACGTTTGTATAACCAAGTTGGTTCAGCAAACTTTCTTGCAAAGCAGACTTGTAGGCACCGAAGGTTTGATCATTATATGCAACCATAATCAAAGCCTTTTTCTTTTCACCTTGGCTTACTGGATTTGCTTTCTTAACAGCGTCAATTTTAGTTTGTAATTGAGCTGCGTATTCATTAGCCTTATCCTGAACATTAAAAATCATTCCAAGATTTTTAACATCTTCTACGATATTCCCCAAATCTTGCTGAATCGTTGAGAGAGAAGCTTTTTGCGTATAAACTGGGATTTTGTTTTCATTCCAAGTGCTAACTGTCCCCAAGGATTTTTCAGAAAACATCATGTTTCGACCCATCACAGCGTCTGGCTCATAAGAAAGGACTGTCTCTTGTGAGACTGTTTTTTTATCCCCAATTTGAGGAATAGTCGCAATCGCGTCCTTGTATTTGTCCGTCACAGCATTGTCTGGATTGAGCATGCCAGCAATTTTATCCTTCAACCCCAACTCCAATAAGATTTCCGTGGTTGAAAGATTGTTGGTGATAACTTTTTCAGGTGCCTTGTCAAAGACTTGTTCGACTTCATTTCCCTTAGCATCATAAGTTTTGACCGTTAGCGGATAAGTCGTCTCTGCGCTTGCCTTTTGACTTGTTTCTGTGCTAGACTGTGTGGTAGTTTTTTCTGTAGTAGTGTTACCACAAGCTGCCAAAGTTAAGGTAGCTACTGTTACCAGTAAAATGCTTAGTGTTTTTTTCATCTTATTTTCCTTTTCATTCTTATAAATAGTGAATCATAGCTTGCTGATCCTCGGTCCAAGTCACCTGACTTTGCACTCCGTATACAGTTTGCAATGACTCAGGGGTGATGGTCTCCTTTGGAGTCCCTTGGTAAAGGATTTCCCCCTCTTTCATCAGATAGAGATAATCCGAATAGCGACAAGCAAGTTGAATATCATGTAGGACAGCTAGAACATTGACCTTGAGATTCTTCACAATGGCCAACAAGTCTAGCTGATACTTGATATCCAGGTGATTGGTTGGTTCGTCAAGGAGCAAGAGAGTCGGTTCTTGCACCAAGGCGCGAGCTAGTAAGACTCGCTGTTTCTCTCCCCCTGACAGAGACGAATAGAGACGAGTTTTCTTCTCAAGCATATCCACCTTAACGAGGGCATCTTGAACGAGTGTAAAATCCCTTTCCTTTTCCTTCTGTAAAAAAGAGAGGTGGGGAGTTCTTCCCAGCAAGACGATTTCTTCAACTGTACAATCAAACTGCAGCTGGTTAAACTGGGTCACAACTGCCATTTGCTTGGCTGTTTCTTTGAGCGTCCATTGTTCCAGAGGCTTTCCATCTAGGCTTATCAATCCTTTGTCCGCCTTTTCCTGACGATAGAGGAGTTTAAGTAGACTGGTTTTCCCGCTTCCATTTGGTCCTAATATCGTGTGAAATTGATTCCCTTCAACCTTAAGAGAGACTCCTTTGAGGATTTTTTTCTCTCCTAGTCCAAAATGGATATCCTGACAAATCAAGTCCATATCAGACCCTCACCTCCCTTCTCCTACCTCCAACAATGTAGATAAAGAAGGGAGCACCTACTAAGGCTGTGAAAATACCAATAGGCAACTCAGCATTTGGAATGATGATACGAGAGAGTACGTCTGCCCAGATGACAAAGAGGGCACCCAGCAAGGTTGCAACAGGAAAAAGTCTCCTGTAATTCGTTCCTACTAACCCTCGAGCTAAATGTGGAGTAATCAGACCGACAAATCCAATAATCCCACAGGTTGCCACTAAGACTGCTGTCAGCACAGCCACCATGGTCACATAAAGATACCAATAAAAGCGTAAGGGAATCCCCAAAGTTAAAGCAGCCTCATCTCCCATCATCATCGCATTGAAAACACGATACTGAGTAGCGAAAAATAGAAAGGCTATTCCTACTACTATAGTTGGCAGAACCAAGTCTGCCCAGGAAGTCCCAGCAAGCGAACCCATGGTCCAAAACTTAATGGTCATCACACTGTCCGCATTAGCGCCAACTGAGATAATAAAGTTTGAAAAAGCCAGAAAGAGAGCGTTGACCACCGTTCCTGATAAGATCAGACTAGAAGTCGTCATCCTTCCCTGCATAGAGGCAATGATGAGAACAGCAATTGTTGCCAAGATAGCTCCAAGAAAAGCTCCAAGGCTAATCATCACTTTTAAACCAAGAATGATGCTCAAGGTTGCCCCTAAAGTTGCACCCGCAGAGATTCCTAAGACATAAGGTTCTGCGATAGGATTGTTCACTGTAGACTGCATCACGCTACCACACATAGAAAGGCCTGCTCCTACTATCAGACCTAACAATACTCGAGGGAATCTCATGTTCCATACAATGGCAAGAGTAGACTTGGAAACCTCTCCTATCTCAAGAGGAAATCCCAACCTGCTCAAAATAATCCGATAGGTATCTCCTAGATCAATTGCAACAGATCCCATTGAAACTGCTAGAAAGAGAGAAATCCCTAAAATACCTAGCAAAACAACTAAAAGTAACACAAATTGCTGGTCTTGTCGGCTTCCAGAAAATTTGGAAAGCATGCAAACCTCCTTTGATAGAATCTTAAAAATTTAGAAAATTCTCATGAAAAGTATACCATATTTTCAACAATGGAACAAGATGAGAAAAATAAATATAGTTGGTCTTACAGTGCTAATAATCGTAACCGAAGATTATACTTGAGTATATCGAGATAAGGTGACAACATAAAAAGCCCTCTGAAAATCAGAGAGCCAATTTGAGCTCGGGATAAAATCCTAGTGAAACAAAAAAATCTACACGGTCAGAAAAGTCTCTATCGTGCCATTTTCATACATGATGTATAGTCCAAGTAGAATGAATACTAAGGGCACAATGATTCGCTCGTATTTTTCAATTGTCTCGAATATTAAGGGAATAGAGGATAACACCCGACTAATCTCGCATAAGATAATTATGCCGATTACAAACACAAGCAAGGCCACGAGGGTCTGTGACCAATCTAATGAAGCAAAATAAGGTATATAGATACCTAAATTATCTCCGCCAGACGCAATTGTCAGCAATGTAACTGTCCAAAACAGTTGATTTGCCTTGCTTTGTTCTAATCTTTCAATAATTTCTTCCTCTTCTTCCTCTTCTTCCTCACCTTCTCCAATAATTGCAAAGCGAATCCCTAAATAGATAGGGATTAAACCAAGCAATCCAACCATCCATTCTTCAGGCACGAAATTAACGACATAAGCAGCAACTAAACTCGCCCCTACAAGTAAGCCTGTGCCTAGATATTGCCCCGCATAAATATGCCATTTTTGTTTATTCTGTGATAGCTGTGCAAATAAAATAATTAAAATAATTAAATAATCGATACTGGTGGAAATATAAACACCAATAGCAGATATGATTGTCTGTCCCATAAAAACCTCCTGTATTAGTCAGTAATAAATCAGCAGATTTTAGGAGAGCACAGACACATTAATTTAGCTATCGCTAGTGGGTAATGTCGAACGTAGGAAAGCATTTTACTCCTCCTCAAAATGTAGTTACAAAGTAATTTCTCACTGGAATTCGGTGATTACTTCCATGTAAAGTATAACACACTATACTTTACTTCGTAAAGTGTGGGCTCTCCGAGGGGTCTTGCAAACAGCTGATACCATTTGAGTTTTTGTAGTCTCCAAAATTGTGACCGATAAAACCTCAATAAAAAAGCCCTCTGAAAATCAGAGAGCTGACTTGAGCTCTGTCTAAAATCCATACAAAAAAGCTACCCAATTTAGAGTAGCTTCATTATCAAGATATGCTCAATTGAACACGGCCTAAGCACTTGGCAAAAAAGATAGAACCTCCTAGAAACTGAAGTTTCTTCGTCAATTTTCCTATTTTTGCTTTGTGCTTTTGACGGCCTTTGTATCTTGAATTAGCGACGAAGTCCTAGAGAGTTGATCAACTCACGGTAACGGTTAACGTCGTTTTTACGCAAGTATGCAAGCAAGTTACGACGGCGACCGATTTTTTTCATCAATCCACGGTAAGTAGCGTGGTCTTTTTTGTGTTGTTTGATGTGTTCGTTAAGGTGGTTGATTTCCCAAGTAAGGACAGCAACTTGAACCTCTACTGAACCTGTATCACCTTCGTGACGTGCATATTGTGCGATGATTTCATTTTTTTTCTCTTTTGAGATTGCCATGATGTTTCTCCTTTTTATTTGGCTTCATCCGAGTGACAGGTTGGCATGCCTGTAACCAAGAAGAAGTTATTTGTCTTTACGACAATCCTTATTCTACCAAGATTTGAATTTCCTGTCAAACATTAATACTCTCATAAATACTATTTTTCAAGTAAAGATATACGTTCTTTTATATGGTGACCTTTTTCAAGTTCATCTACCAATCCAATAGCATAATCTACATAACTAATTTAGCTTATTCCTTTTCCATTAGTAGTAAAAATTTCTCCTGCTAGAATGTAGTTTCCTGTTTTTTCACCATCTGGAATAAAATCTACAGCTATCTACGGCAAGGCGAAGCTGACGTGGTTGAAGAGATTTTAGAAGAGTATAAAAAGTAAAACTAACTGTTATTATGGTGAAAAGAAGAATCATCTTTGTCAACAGATTTACTTTCTTTCTCTTTACTTCACTAACATAATTAAGATTGTCAATTTCTTATAAAGATTACCATATCTGATTGCCAACACCTTTCCAACAAGGAAATTCAAAAAAATCTACAAATATCTTGAAAATTTTCACAATCATGCTATAATAATCCATAGAGACAAGTCACTTAGTCCCTTTCTACTAGAGAGTGCGTGGTTGCTGGAAACGCATAGGAAGCCTAAATTGATACTACTCTTGAGTTTTTTATGAAAACATAAAACGGTGGCCACGTTAGAGCCAATCAGAGGTGTCCCTCTCTTTCGAGGTACATAAATGAAGGTGGAACCACGTTGCGACGTCCTTTTTGGATGTCGCTTTTATTTTGTCAGAAGGAGGAAGAATGATGCTTTATATGATTGGCGGATCGCCTTGTAGTGGAAAATCAACAATTGCCTCACTTCTTGTTAGACGGTATCAACTACTTCATATCAAACTGGATGATTTGATAGAAGAGATGATGAATCAAGCAAGTGCAGACTCACAGCCAATTTGCCTTCTTAGGCAGGATAGAAATCCAGAGCAAATCTGGATGAGAAATCCAGAAGAGATGGCAGTTGAAGAATGGCGCTTTTATGAAGAGATTTTTCCTTATGTAAAATCTTACTTGATAAAAAATCAAGATAGACCTCTCTTGGTGGAGGGGGCAGGACTTTTGCCTCACTTGATAAAGGAGCTTGAATGGCCAGTACCCTCTTATCTATGCTTGACTCCGACAGCTGATTTTCAAAAAAGCATTACATACAGAGGGAATGGGTTCCTTATGTCTTAGAGGGTACAACCAACCCTGAACAAGCTTTTAAAAACTGGATGCAACGAGACATTCTTTTTGCTCAAATGGTTCGTAAGGAAGCGGTGAGATTAGGCTATCCTAGCCTCATAACAGATGGTAGTCAATCAGAGAAGCAAACTGCGGAAGAGGTTGCTCGGCTCTTAAAATTGTCCAACAAAAATAGAATAAATATTTAAGGAGAACATCATGATTAACATTACTTTCCCAGATGGCGCTGTTCGTGAATTCGAATCTGGCGTTACAACTTTTGAAATTGCCCAATCTATCAGCAATTCTCTAGCTAAAAAGGCCTTGGCTGGTAAATTCAACGGCAAACTCATCGACACTACTCGTGCTATCACTGAAGATGGAAGCATCGAAATTGTGACACCTGATCACGAAGATGCCCTTCCAATCTTGCGTCACTCAGCTGCTCACTTGTTCGCTCAAGCAGCTCGTCGCCTTTTCCCAGACATTCACTTGGGAGTTGGTCCAGCTATCGAAGACGGTTTCTACTACGATACTGACAATACAGCTGGACAAATCTCTAACGAAGACCTTCCTCGTATCGAAGAAGAAATGCAAAAAATTGTCAAAGAAAACTTCCCATCAATCCGTGAAGAAGTTACTAAAGACGAGGCACGTGAAATCTTCAAGAACGACCCTTACAAGTTGGAATTGATTGAAGAACACTCTGAAGACGAAGGCGGCTTGACTATCTACCGTCAAGGTGAATACGTGGATCTCTGCCGTGGTCCTCACGTTCCATCAACAGGCCGTATCCAAATCTTCCACCTTCTCCATGTAGCAGGTGCTTACTGGCGCGGAAATAGCGACAACGCTATGATGCAACGTATCTACGGTACAGCTTGGTTTGACAAGAAAGACTTGAAAAACTACCTTCAAATGCGTGAAGAAGCTAAGGAACGTGACCACCGTAAACTTGGTAAAGAGCTTGACCTCTTCATGATTTCTCAAGAGGTTGGTCAAGGGCTTCCATTCTGGTTGCCAAATGGTGCGACTATTCGTCGTGAGTTGGAACGCTATATCGTTGACAAGGAGTTAGCTTCTGGCTACCAACACGTTTACACTCCACCACTTGCTTCTGTTGAGCTTTACAAAACTTCTGGTCACTGGGATCATTATCAAGAAGACATGTTCCCAACTATGGACATGGGAGACGGTGAAGAATTCGTCCTTCGTCCAATGAACTGCCCGCACCACATCCAAGTCTTCAAGCACCATGTTCACTCATATCGTGAGTTACCAATCCGTATCGCTGAAATCGGTATGATGCACCGCTATGAAAAATCTGGTTCCCTCACTGGTCTTCAACGTGTACGTGAAATGTCACTCAACGACGGTCACCTTTTCGTTACTCCAGAACAAATTCAAGAAGAGTTCCAACGCGCCCTTCAGTTGATTATCGATGTTTATGAAGACTTCAACTTGAATGAATACCGCTTCCGCCTCTCTCTTCGTGACCCTCAAGATACTCATAAGTACTTTGATAACGATGAGATGTGGGAAAATGCCCAAACTATGCTTCGTGCAGCTCTTGATGAAATGGGTGTGGACTACTTTGAAGCCGAAGGTGAAGCAGCCTTCTACGGACCAAAATTGGATATCCAGGTTAAAACTGCCCTTGGTAAAGAAGAAACTCTTTCTACTATCCAGCTTGACTTCTTGCTTCCAGAACGCTTCGACCTCAAATACATCGGAGCTGATGGTGAAGAACACCGTCCAGTCATGATTCACCGTGGAGTTATCTCAACTATGGAACGCTTCACAGCTATTTTGATTGAGAACTACAAGGGTGCCTTCCCAACATGGTTAGCACCTCACCAAGTAACCCTCATCCCAGTTTCTAACGAGAAACATGTGGACTACGCTTGGGAAGTGGCTAAGAAGCTCCGTGACCGTGGTGTCCGTACTGATGTAGATGAGCGCAATGAAAAAATGCAGTTCAAGATCCGTGCTTCACAAACAAGCAAGATTCCTTACCAATTGATCGTTGGGGACAAGGAAATGGAAGACGGAACAGTCAACGTTCGCCGCTATGGACAAAAAGAAACACAAACTGTCTCAGTTGATGACTTTGTTCAAGCTATCCTTGCTGATATCGCCAACAAATCACGCGTTGAGAAATAAAATAATCACAGTCTGAGAAACATTTTTCAGAGCCAGAAAAAGCAACAACTATTTCAGCTGTTGCTTTTTATATTTTATTTAATATGAGCTAGTAGTGATTGGTCAAACTACCACACAAGATTTACTTTCATGAGTTAGATAAGGTCAATATCCTCAATCCTTGTCTGCTTCATTTTCTTTTACGAGATCGTTTTGTGAATCCTTTTCAGAGAGTTTTTGATCGATATACTTGTTAATGGTTTCATAAAATTCCTTGGCCGTCTCACTATCTAATTTTGTCGAATTATGAACTTGATTGACTTTCAATTGAATAGATTGAATACCGTAAGAGGCTTGTTTTTGGTGGAGCGTTTCTAATTCTTCTTCTGAAATTGGATCTCCAACAACCGTCAAGACCAATTCATTGCTCCTTGACTTGTAGACTTGATTAATGACCGTATGATTGGCGAACTCTTTTCCTACAAATTGTTTAATCCCTTCTTTTCGTGCTTGATCCATCGTCAGAGTAACTGCTGAATAACTAGCTGGAAGAATCAATAATACAATCAAGGATATCAAGCCAATTCTCATTTTAATATTTAACTCTTTAAATGAACTTAAGGGAGATTTTCTCATCATAATTCTTGTTCCAACAATGTTGATTAGCATGATAAAGACACAGTTGATCAAGAAAAGATAAAAAGCCCCAAATAAAAATCGTACATTTCCATTAGCTAAACCATATCCTGCAGTGCAGATAGGTGGCATCAGAGCTGTTGCAATGGCTACTCCTGGCACGATATTGTTTGCTTCTTTTTTCCTTGAACCAATGAAACCTGCTATCCCACCAGCAATAGCAATGAGCACATCCCAAATGGTTGGAGAGGTTCGTGCAATCAATTCGCTACTTTCATAGGATAAGGGAGAAATCCAGAAATACAGAGCCGAGACAAGCAAGCTGACCAATACTTGGGTAAATAAAACCTCTAGAGATTGCTTGATTAAACGCGTATCAAAAATAGCTAAACCAAATCCGAGTCCAACAATCGGTGTCATAAGAGGGGAAATCAGCATGGCTCCAATAATGACAGCTGTTGAATTCATATTTAGGCCGATAGAGGCAATAAAAATCGCACACATCAAAATCACTGTATCTCTTAATCGAACATGAAGATCATCATATAATTTCTCACGATATTCACGTGTTGAATAGTTTCCAGTCATTGGTTACTCCTTTTATTTCATATAATCTTGTTTCTGCATGGATGATAGTAGAGAGACTTCTGTCCAATCTTACATATTTTTCTTCTCACCTGTTATTCTTTTGAAAATGATCCTTTAAGTATCCGTCAGTCCATCCTTAACATTATATCAAAAATGTTACAGTCTTTCTCTGACGAAATCTATCAATTGAACAGATAGAGAAAATTATCGTCAACCTCATGGTATCATCGACTACTTCAATAACCTCTAGAACCAAACTAAGCATATGATAAGCAAAGGCCAAATGGAGAAATGCAAAAATTACAGGAAGGAAGCAAACTGTTAAGATTTGCTTGTTAATGGTTTGCTTAATCTGCTTTTGATCTAGATCTACCTTTTCGTTCGTGGTCTTCATATCCCTCAAAAATTTGTTTATAGTAGATAAAATAATTTACTAGGATGCACAGTTAAAGATAAAAAAGCCCAGTTGTTTTATCCTGGGCTCTTATCTACTCTTCTCACTTAAGGACTAGGTTCACTTGAGCAAACTGAATACGCACTATCGTTCCTGTCCCGACCTCAGACTCGATACGAATCTGGTGACCCAGTTCTTCAGAAATTTTCTTAGATAGGTAAAGTCCAAGTCCAGATGACTGCTGGGTTAGGCGCCCATTATATCCTGAAAATCCACGTTCAAAGACTCGGAGGACATCACTGTTTTTTATCCCGATTCCCGTATCCTTGATACAGAGTTCTTGCCCTTCCATATAAATCTCCAGACCACCTTCCTTGGTATACTTGAGACTGTTTGAGATGATTTGCTCAATGACCACTAGTAGCCACTTTTTATCCGTCACGATTTCTTTATCAAGGTCATGTAGATTGACATTTAGGCCTTTTTGAATAAAGAAAAGAGCATATTTACGAATTATTTCCTTGACCAAATCCTCAATTTGAACCTGCTTTAAGACCAAATCATCATGAAAACTTTCTAAACGCAGGTACTGTAAAACTAGATTGGTATAGGAATCGATTTTGAAAATTTCCTGTTCTAATTGCTGCTTCAGTTGGCGGTCGGCTACTTCTGCAACTAAGAGTTGACTAGCTGCAATGGGGGTCTTAATCTGATGAACCCACAAGGTATAGTAATCCAGCAAATCCGTCAATTTTCTTTCTGAATCTGACCTCTGCTGGTAGAGTTCCATCTCACGCGCTTCTAATTTTTCTGCTAAAGCTCTTTCCAATGGAGATTTAGCTTCCCTTTCCCCGTAGAGAATTTCCTGACGATAGACTTGCATTTCCACCAATATGTCCCAAGTGAAAAATAAAATGGTTATAAAGCAACACAAGAGGAAAAAGTAGAGAAAGTAAATTCCTAAACTGACAAATAAAAACTGAAAGAGCAAAACCAGAAATGCTAATGCAAGCAGATAGACAAACAGACGACTACGGGAGCGCAGATAGGCTAGAAAAAATTGTTTCCAATCAAGCATGCTTCAGTCCGTACCCTATCCCTTTCTTGGTCTCGATAAATCCTACCAAGCCCTGCTCTTCCAACTTTTTACGCAAACGAGCCACATTGACAGAGAGGGTATTGTCATCAATGAAAAAGTCACTGTTCCAAAGTTCCCGCATGAGGTCATCACGCGCTACAATGTTGCCTGCATGCTCAAACAAAACGCGTAAAATCTGGAATTCGTTCTTGGTCAAATTCAACACTTGCCCTTGATAATGTAAATCCATAGATTTGGTATTGAGGATCACACCGGCATATTCCAGTAAACTTTCGTCGCGACCAAACTCATAGGAACGGCGCAGTAAGCCCTGAACCTTGGCTAAAAGCACCTGCTGGTCAAAAGGCTTGGTCACAAAGTCATCTGCTCCCATATTGATTGCCATGACGATATCCATAGCCTGATCTCTGGAAGACAGAAACATAATCGGCACCTTGGAAATCTTGCGAATCTCCTGACACCAGTGATAGCCGTTAAACAAGGGCAAGCCAATATCCATGAGAACCAAATGAGGTTCCGACTGGACAAAAAGACTCAAAACTTCCATAAAATCTTCTACCAGGACCACTTCAAATCCCCATTCAGAGAGCATTTTCCCGACCTGTTGACGAATAACCTGATCATCTTCTACTAATAAAATCTTGTGCATGCGCTCCTCCTTTTCTATTATTATAACAGATTTTTCCATGCTAGCAGGCCTGAAACTGAATTTGACAGAGCTTGTTTTTAGCCAACAAAGTGATGCAGTCCTACTAGCTAATTTAAGGAAAATTTGATAAGATAAATAAAAAGAAAGGAGCTCTTATGGCCAATATTTTTGACTACCTGAAAGATGTCGCTTACGATTCCTTTTACGACTTTCCATTGAATGAATTAGACATTCTAGCCTTAACAGAAGCTACCTACCTCCCCTTTGATAATCTAGTATCCGCAAGTCCTCAGCGACTTTTAGATTTGGCACCTCAGGTTCCAAGAGAATCTAACATGTTGACCAGTAAAAATCGCCTCCAGCTATTGGATGAGCTAGCTCAACACAAGCGCTTCAAAAATTGCAAACTCTCCCATTTTATCAACGACATCGACCCTGAACTGCAAAAGCAATTTGCGGCTATGACCTACCGCCTCACTCTCGATACCTATCTGATTGTCTTTCGTGGGACTGATGACAGTATCATTGGCTGGAAGGAAGATTTCCACCTGACCTATATGAAGGAAATTCCTGCTCAAAAGCACGCCCTCCGCTATTTAGAGAACTTTTTTGTCCACCACCCTAGGAAAAAAGTCATTCTAGCTGGGCATTCCAAGGGAGGAAATCTAGCCATCTATGCTGCTAGCCAAATTGATCAAAGCTTGCAAGATCCGATCACAGCAGTTTATACATTTGATGCACCTGGTCTCCACACAGAATTGACACAGACCGAAGGTTATCAAAGGATAATGGATAGAACCAAGGTCTTCATTCCACAAGATTCCATTATCGGTAGGATGCTGGAAATTCCTGCCCACCAAATCATCGTTCAAAGCACTGCCTTAGGTGGCATCGCCCAGCACGATACCTTTAGTTGGCAAATTGAGAACAAGCAATTCGTTCAACTGGATAAGACCAACAGTGATAGTCAACAAGTAGACACAACCTTCAAGGAGTGGGTAGCAACAGTCCCTGACGAGGAACTTCAGCTCTACTTCGACCTCTTCTTTGGCACCATTCTAGATGCTGGGATTAGCTCCATTAATGACCTGTCTTCCTTCAAGGCTATTGAACACATTCATCATCTATTTGTCCAAGCTCAATCCCTCACTCCAGCAGAAAGGGAAACCATGGGACGCCTTACCCAATTATTGATTGATACCCGTTACCAAGCATGGAAGAATAGATAATACATTTCAAAAATCAAATATATATAAAACAAAAGACCTAGAATACAGACTTTCATGTGCATTCTAAGTCTTTTTAAATAGAATCTGACTACCAAAGAATCCCTTTGTAGGCTATCAAAATGAGGGCTAATAGCAGGACATAAAAGGCAAGGAAAAGCCATTTCATTTTGACACAGAGGGCCACGTACTCCCGAATAAAAGCAGATGGTATGTAGTAACCTGCCGTCCTACATCCGAGTCCATCTCCCTTCATATTTAGCTTACGTGCATAGGTACTAGTACGAAAGACATGATAGTCATTAGTAACAAAGAGGAAACAAGGATTTTCAACCAATTGTTCTCCCACTTCTTTTGAAAACAATAAATTCTCATAGGTCGTTCTGGATTTGTCTTCAAGAAGAATGGATTCCATACTGACATCTGTCTCTTCTAAGATATAATTACAAATGGCCTGCGCTTCAGAAATCTTCTCATCTTCTCCTTGACCTCCGCTTGCAATCAGTTTAACATTTGGATTAGAAGAAGCCCTGAAGGCCTCGATTGCCTTATCAATCCGACGCTTGAGTAAGGGTGTCACTCTTTCTCCGTCTAACAAGCCAGCTCCATGAATAATAATAAAGTCATAGCTTTTCTTTTTAGGAATAAACAGGTACAGGATAGAATAAAGCATAAATCCTGCAAAAGCAAAACCGAAAAGAAAATAAGAATAAGTTGTAAATAGAAATAGGAGATTCAGAAAGTGATTTGTAGAAAATAGCTCATTCCTATCCCACAATCTAAATGACATGATCCCAAAAAATATCAGGATAACAAAACCAAGTAACATAGAAAGATAATTAGCTTTTGAATGTCCTTCTCGTTTCAGTAGGATGACTCCATTATAGATTAAAAAGAGCCCACTTAGAAAAAGCAAAAAAGGAAGGAAGACAAAGGTAAATACCAAAAAGAATATGTGAACCTTTTCATATCCATTCTGATAAAAAAAATGGGCCACAGATAAATAGATTGAGATGAGAGATAGTAAAAATAAGGCTGGATTCCAAAGACTTCTGTTATCCTTCCAAAATGAAAAGATAAATGCGGCTACAATAATTCCTGCAAAAAGATACATCATTTCCTCCTTTTGTAAGTAGATTTTATCATAATTATCCAAAAAGAAAAAGCAGAAAAAGAGGGCATCTATCCCTCTCACTCCTTCATCTGACTCTCTGCATCGGCCACTACTTGTTCTAGACTGGTCTGACCAAGCTCCGCCTCCATAGCTCGCTGGATTCTCTCCAATTTTTGATCCAAAACCTCATGAATATGAGCTCCGACTGGACAATTTGGATTTGGATTGTCATGAAAACTAAAGAGTTGGCCTGTCTTACCAAGACACTCAACCGCTTGATAAACATCTAAAAGACTAATGTCTTTGAGATCCTTGACAATCTCTGTTCCCCCTGTTCCACGCGCTACTGAAATCAGCTCTGCCTTCTTCAATTGGGACAAGGTTTTTCTGATAATGACAGGGTTAACCCCAACACTAGCAGCCAGAAAGTCACTGGTCACCTTGCTTTTCTTCCCCTTGAGGGCAATGATAATCAGCATATGAGTCGCAATGGTAAATCTACTTGGAATTTGCATGCTCTTCTCCTTTTTACGAGGCTGCCCTGCCTCTACTCCTCTTTTTCTTTTATTATACCCTTTTTGGTTGTAATGTCAATCGTTACCACTTTTCAACCAGGCATCTAACTCCCTATCATAGCCCTCTTTCTGGGCCAATTCTCTCAGAAATTCCTGATTATGAGTATGGTGGATACCATTGACCAGACTTTCATAATAAACATCAAAATAAGGGAGTTTGAGGTCTTTAGCCAGTTGCAATTCAGCTGCCACATCGTAGTCCACCCGCCGGAAGTCCATATCTACCAAGCCCTTGTCATCAAACTCCAAAATCATATACTGGGCCCGCAGGTCCTTCCGCAACTGGGCATCCAAAAAGAAAGGTTGCCCAATTGAACCCGGATTAACAATCAATTGCCCACCAGTTCCGTAACGAAGCAACTGCTGGTGAATATGGCCATAAACAGCAATATCACAAGAGGGATTGGTCACCAAGCGGTCAAAATCCTCTTGCGCTCCAGTATGAATCAACTCTCGGCCCCAGTTCTTATCAGGCAGATGATGGCTAATTCCCACCGTCAAATCCCCAAACTGACGATGGATCTGAAGAGGTTGATTGTGAAGCAATTCAATTTCTTCTAGGGAAATTTCCTCTAAAACATACTGACACTGGCGCAAGAGATAGCGTTGACTAGGACGAGTATTATCCAATTCCTTGCGGACACCATGCCACAGACTGTCTTCCCAGTTTCCTAAAACTCTAGCCGTAATCGGTAGTTCAGCTAACAAGTCCAAAATCCTTCTACGTCCTGTCCCTGGCATGAGAATATCTCCCAAAAGCCAGTATTCATCCACTCCTAGCTTCCGAGCATCTGCCAAAACAGCCTCCAAGGCAGTGGTATTTCCATGAATATCTGAAAGAAGAGCTATTTTTGTCATATCTATCTCCTCGTTTTTTCTCTTGCAATAAGTATAACATAAAAAGTCACAGCTAGAGAAATCTAGCTTTTTTTGATATACTAGATAAAGATATTAGACAAGAGGAAGCGAATGACCCCGAATAAAGAAGATTATCTAAAATGTATTTATGAAATTGGCATAGACCTGCATAAAATCACCAACAAGGAAATTGCGGCCCGCATGCAAGTCTCTCCCCCAGCCGTAACTGAAATGATTAAACGGATGAAAAGTGAAAACCTCATCCTTAAGGACAAGGAATGTGGCTATCTACTGACGGACCTAGGGCTTAAACTGGTCTCAGAACTCTACCGCAAACACCGCTTGATTGAAGTTTTTCTAGTCCATCATTTAGACTATACGAGTGATCAGATTCACGAGGAAGCTGAGGTATTGGAACATACTGTCTCTGAGCTATTCGTAGAAAGACTGGATAAACTGCTAGGTTTCCCCAAAACCTGCCCCCACGGAGGAACCATTCCAGCCAAGGGAGAACTCCTGGTTGAAATCAATAATCTACCCCTTGCGGATATCAAGGAAGCTGGATCCTACCGTCTGACTCGGGTGCACGATAGCTTTGACATTCTCCATTATCTGGACAAGCACTCGCTTCACATCGGTGATCCTCTCCAAGTCAAGCAGTTTGATGGCTTCAGCAATACCTTCACTATCCTCACTAAAAATGAGGATTTACAAGTGAATATGGACATTGCAAAACAACTCTATGTCGAGAAAATCAACTAATTTCTCAATTCCCCCTACCAACCCTGAAAGTTTAATTTTCAGGGTTTTATTTCTATTATTTGATTTTACTCTCATTTAGTTGTAGAATGTTTGTAAAAAACAAGAAAGATAGTTTAATCTATGAAAAAATCACTAAAAATTTTTGCGACTTCCAAATGGTTTGACCTCTTCGGGGTTGCTTTGGTCGTTGGAATTGCAATTGCATCTGGTTACCTCAACTCACGACTCGACAAATTTGTAGACTGGGGACCATGGACTGCTCTTGTGCCCTTTGGATTGATTTCCGTAACCAACGTTGGGATTTCCATGTTGTCCACTCGTTTTACAGGAAAATTAAGCAAATGGGGTAATTACTTTGGTATCATCAATACTATTTTGTCTGGTAGCATTGATTATATCCTTGGAAATAAGGCTGCCATTATCACCTATCCTGTCACCTTCCTCATTTATACCTTTGCCATAAAGAAATGGGAAGCTTCGCAAGAAGGCAGACCCAACCAAATGAGCCAAAAACAGGTAAAATTAGCGGCCATCATCATTTCAATCATCGCCTTCCTCTTTGCCTTTGTGACAAACTATATCGGCTATGGGGGTAAGATGAATCTCCTTGCCTACGTAACAACGATTGCCTTTGCACTGTCACTCATTGCCAATGCTTTGAACGCATTAAAACTCACAACTCAGTGGGGATTTTGGCTGATTTACAATTTCGTTCAGCTGACAAAGGCTGGCATTCAAGGAAACTTCGCCAATATCGGTAAATACATCTTTTATATCCTCAATGCAATTGGAGCTTTATTTGTCTGGAATGATGAAGAAGCTAGATAAATAGAAAGAAACTCAAATAAAGAAAGCAAGACGACTTAATAGAATCCCCCTTCTACTATTTAGTATCATTTTATACTCTTCGAAAATCTCTTCAAACCACGTCAGCTTCGCCTTGCCGTACTCAAGTACTGTCTGTGGCTAGCTTCCTAGTTTGTTTTTTGATTTTCATTGAGTATTAGTTGTAACTCCCATTGGTTTGGTGTAGAATGAAGATAGATAAAAGAGGGAGGTCTTGTCATGAAAAAACTCTTTAGAATCCATTTTACAGCAATTGCAGTCATCGATTTGCTACTATTTGCATTTTTTAGCACTAGACCCGAGACAGCTTTCGACTGGCTCTTGCTCACTGGTTTTATTTTCCTCCTTGCTCAGGGACTCCTGCTATTTCGCTTGGTCGTCCAACTAAAAAATCAATTCGCTGAGATTTATCCTCAAATCAATAAAATGATTCGCTTCTACTATTTAGGGGTGCTCATCAGCGACTTTCTATTATTTGTCCTCTTAGCCTTCACTAGTTCTCAGCGATTTTCCACTCTTATGCCAATCGTCACTGCTTGTCATTATACTTTATATTATCTGACGACTGACTACCTAAGAGAAAACTATCCAGACTTTTACGACAAACACATCACTCTATAGGAGTGTCTCTAAGGAAAAGGAGGTTTTAGCATGAAAAAAATCATCTTCATCAAAACTATTCAACTCCTTGTCATTGATGGAATTATGCTGGCATTTTTGACATTTAAAGAAGGGCTTACTTGGGATTGGATTTTAATTTATAGCGGTTGGCTCATTTTCTTTCATCCTGTGCTATTGACCTATCTGTCTAATCAGCTTTGTGACCACTTTAGTCAACTCTATTCCCAGATTAGACCGCGATTCTGGCGTTTTGCCTTACAAATCCTCCTATGGGATAGCCTGATGATTCTCTCCTTGATATGTTTGAGTGGTGTGCCACTTTTCCTTCAGGGAACTCTCCTCATCCTAGGACATCTCATCCCTTCCTATCGCATAAGCCAAAGCCTGAAAAGAGATTTTCCTAAGGCCTATCAGAAACAGATTTCATTTTGGAGTATGTTATGATAGATAAGAAAAACCAAGCCGGCTGGACTTGGTCTTTCTTATCTATTTTTAGTATCAAGGATTATGGTAACAGGTCCGTCATTGACCAGCTCAACCTGCATATCAGCTCCAAAGATGCCTGTCTGAACGGGCACTTCTTGCGCTAATTTTTGATTGAAAGCATCATAGAAGTCTGATGCCCTATCAGGCTTGGCTGCCCCTGTAAAGGCTGGACGATTGCCTTTCTTGGTATCCGCAAAGAGGGTAAACTGAGAAATAGAAAGGATTTCTCCTTCAATATCTTTGACAGATAGGTTCATCTTGCCTTCTGCGTCTGAAAAAATCCGCATGTTGACAAGCTTTCTCACAGCATAGTCCAAATCTTCCTCTTGGTCCTCTGGTCCAACACCAACCAGCAATAAGAGTCCCTGATTGATTTTTCCCTGAACCTGACCTTCGATACTGACTTGGGCTTTTTTAACCCGTTGGATAATGATTTTCATAATAGCCTTTCTAGTAAGAGCTAGGACAATTAGCCATTGGTACGTTTAACAGAGTAAACTTCTGGCACACTCTTAATCTTGTCCACGACCGTAGTCAGCGTCGAGAGGTTGGCAATGCCAAAGGATACATGGATATTAGCAAATTTCATATCCTTGGTTGGTTGAGCGTTGACTGTTGAGATATTCTTGGTTGTGTTTGATAGAACCTGCAGTACATCGTTCAACAGTCCTGTACGATTGAGACCATAGATATCGATATGGGCCATATACTCCTTATTTGAGTTTGAATACTGGCCTTCCCACTCCACATCAAGGAGACGTTGCTCGTAGTTTTCTTGGGCACGCAGATTCATACAGTCCACACGGTGAATAGCCACACCACGCCCCTTGGTAATGTAGCCAACAATATCGTCACCAGGAACAGGATTACAACACTTAGCAATCCGCACTAGGAGACCTGAGGCTCCTTCAATGACCACACCACCCTCATGCTTAACCTTGAGGGTTTCTTTGTTTTCAACCTTGACCTCGCCACCTTTGACAAGTTCTTCTGCCTCCGCCTTGGCCTTGGCACGTTCTTCTTCACGGCGTTCCTTTTCAGTCAGACGGTTAAAGACGGTAATCGCACCGATTTCTCCAAAACCAATGGCCGCAAAGAGGGATTCTTCTGTCTTGTAGCTGGTCTTTTGAAGAACTTGGTCCATATGGCGCTTGTCCATGAATTTATTAGCCACATAACCATTTTCTTGGAACTGAGCCATCAGCATTTCACGACCCTTGTTGACAGACAATTCCTTATCTTGATTTTTAAAGAATTGGCGAATCTTGTTACGGGCCTTGCTGGTCTTGACCATGTTGAGCCAGTCACGGCTCGGCCCAAAGGAGTTGGGGTTAGTGACAATTTCAACCTGATCCCCTGTTTTGAGCTTAGTTGTCAGCGGAACCATGCGACCATTAACCTTGGCACCAGTTGCTTTTTCCCCTACTTTAGTATGAATTTCGTATGCAAAATCAATAGGTCCTGAATCTTTTGGAAGAGAGCGGACAGCCCCATCTGGAGTAAAGACGTAAATCTCCTCAGCCAGATAGTTTTCCTTAACTGAATCGACAAATTCCTTGGCATCATCAGCCTGGTCTTGGAGTTCCATCATCTCCTTGATCCAGTTCATCCCAATAGCTGATTCCTTGCTGTTAACCTGCCCCTTAACGCCTTTCTTATAAGCCCAGTGAGCCGCAACCCCGTACTCAGCCACCTCGTGCATGGCCTTGGTTCGAATCTGGAATTCAATCGGGCCTTTTGGCCCATAAACAGTCGTATGGATAGACTGGTAACCATTGGCCTTGCGGTTGGCGATATAGTCTTTGAAGCGCCCAGGCATGGGTTTCCAAAGCTCATGCACATAACCAAGCATGGCATAAACATCACTTTGGGTATCCAAAATACAACGAATGGCAATCAGGTCATAGATTTCCTCAAACCGTTTTCTCTTATCCTGCATTTTGCGGAAAATCGAGTAAATATGCTTGGGACGACCGTAAATTTTCCCTTTCAAGTGATGATCTGTCGTATAGTATTCTAGTTTCGTAACTACCTCATCCACCAAGGCCTCACGCTCTCTGCGCTTTTCCTTCATCATATGGGTAATCTTGTAAAACTCCGTTGGGTTGAGATAACGGAAAGATAGGTCTTCCAATTCCCATTTGACACTGGAAATCCCCAGACGGTGGGCAAGCGGGGCATAGATTTCCATAGTTTCTTTGGAAATTCGCTCCTGCTTGTCTTTTCGAAGGTGTTTCAGGGTTCGCATATTGTGCAAGCGGTCAGACAGTTTGACCAAGATAACGCGGATGTCCTCAGACATGGCCATGAGCATCTTGCGATGATTTTCAGCCAACTGCTCCTCAATCGATTTGTACTCGACCTTACCAAGCTTGGTAACCCCGTCGACAATCACGCGCACATCAGGCCCAAACTCTCTTTCCAAATCATCCAAGGTCGCCTCTGTATCCTCAACCACGTCATGCAAGAAACCACAAGCTACCGTTACAGCATCAAGCTTGAGCTTAGCTAAAATACCTGCCACTTGGATGGGGTGAATGATATAAGGCTCACCTGATTTGCGATATTGACCACTATGGCATTCCACCGCATAGACCAAGGCCTTATGGACAAAATGGACATCCTCTTCCGTTAAATATTCTTTGGTTAAAGCGACAACTTCTTCGCCTGTTAAATTCACTTCTTTTGGCATCTCTACTCTCCAATTCTTCCTACCATTTTATCACTTTTTTAAGAATATGAAAACTAGATTGGAACAGAATAAGAAAAAAATAATTCAGAATTGATTGACAATTCTGAATTATTAGTCTATAATATATTACGAAGTTAGATTTTAAACTTAGGTGATAGAAGGAGAGATAGAAGAACGGAAACCATATTGTAACCGAAAGACTTTCTGACTTCCCCAATTCCATTGAAGATACGAAAGATAAACGATGGAACTCGTGGCACATACACTGGTACCTTGACTGGATTTTGGAATTAAAATCCTCAAGATACTTTCTTTTATCCTTTAGTTTATAAGGAGAACACCTATGAAAAAAACTGCTATTTCTATCTTTGCTCTCCTAGTGTTAGGAGTTAGCTGCCTGTTCCTATTCAGCCAGCAAGGCTATAAAAAAACAGTCGTTCAATACTATGCTAAGGACCAGAACCTGCCCAATAGGATAACTTATAGTGAATATAATGATAAACAAGAAGCCAACTACGGTGGCACTCTAAACATCACATCTATCAAACAAGCTAATGACGGAGTTTATGCAACCTATGAAGGGCAATTGACACCTCTCCAATAGTGATAAATTGATAACCAGCCTGTCTTCATCCAGTCATGCTGGTTTTTAAGTTCATTCTAAATCCTTACCTATTCTCCCTAACTGTGCTATACTTATCTTAGTACATTCTTTGAGATTGGAGCTAATATGAAAATCCATAAAACTGTGAATCCTGTTGCCTATGAAAATACCTATTACCTAGAAGGCGAAAAGCACCTCATCGTTGTCGATCCTGGTAGCCATTGGGAAGCCATTCGTCAGACAATTGAGAAGATCAACAAACCGATCTGTGCTATTCTCTTGACCCACGCCCATTATGACCATATCATGAGTCTGGACTTGGTGCGCGAGACTTTTGGCAATCCTCCTGTCTATATCGCAGAGAGCGAAGCTAGCTGGCTCTATACTCCTGTCGACAATCTCTCTGGTCTCCCTCGCCACGATGATATGGCAGATGTGGTCGCAAAACCTGCAGAGCACACCTTTGTCTTTCATGAGGAATATCAGATTGAAGAGTTCCGTTTCACTGTCTTGCCAACACCAGGTCACTCTATCGGTGGCGTTTCTATCGTCTTTTCTGATGCTCACCTAGTCTTGACAGGTGATGCCCTGTTCCGTGAAACTATCGGACGAACAGATCTTCCAACTGGTAGTACGGAGCAACTTCTCCATAGTATCCAGACCCAACTCTTCACTCTACCAAACTACGACGTCTATCCAGGGCATGGTCCAGCTACAACCATCGCTCATGAAAAGACCTTCAATCCCTTTTTCTAGCAAGATGATGATAATGACTATCGCAATTTAAGTAAACTATAGCAGTTTGAAATTGAAATAGTACAACATGACTTCTAATTCATTTTTATAAATTACTTTCAATTTTCCAATCGATTTGTTCAGACTTTATTTCATCTCACTATATTTATACTATTTTAAAATTATAAAAACGCATAATATCAGATGTAGAAAAATTTGATATTATGCGTTTTATCATGAAAAGATTTTCTAAATTATCTCCTCAAATTGATTTTTTCACAGTCTAAAATAATTGATATATAAACTATGAATTGGAGTTATTCTGACTCCTTACGAAAGCTAAATAATCCAGCAGTTAGAGTTAACATTCCAAATAGGGTGGCGAGAATTGAGTGATTTTCTCCAGTATTTGGCAAAGTCTTAGCTACTTGTTTCGAAATAGTTTCAGTCTTAGTTGCTAACGACTCAGCTTGAGTTTTTGTACTACTTGCGTCATTTCCTTTTTGTTCTGTGGTTGTTGGAGTATTATTACTATTTACAACTGGAACAGGAATTGTAGTACCTCCGTTATCACGACTTGCGGCAACTTTGAAAGTCATAGCATAGATACTAAAGTGATTGGTTTCAAAAGTCACCTTATCTGCATCTTGTTTGAACTTCAATGCTTGTAAAGTACCGTCTGGAGCAACATAATAGACATTTTCAACTGGCTTATCGGCAGAAAGACTTACTAGAACCATGCCGTTTGGCTGGATAGCTTTACCATTCGCGTCATATAGATGAATGTCAAAGGCCTTGTAGTCTTTTGATTCAAGTGAAGTCGGCTTGGTTTCTTCTACCTTGATATAGCTGACATTTTTGAGTGTTGCTTCTGAACCATGCACTTGAACGCTTCCAGCTTTGTTCGAAAGAACACGAGTATTGTTTGGGATGGCTGGATTAAGCGTAGGCGTTACGGGAGTTGTCGGTGTTATTGGAGCAACTGGATTCACAGGTTGTTCAGTTGGTTTCTCTGGCTTAGCAGGTTGTGGTTGATCTGGAACAGCTGGTGTAACTGGTTTTGGTGTGTCAGGAACTACAGGTTTCTCGATTGGCTTTTCTGCTGGTTTCACTGGTTTAGTAGGCTGTGGTTGATCAGCTGGAACAGTAGGAACACTTGGCTGCTTGTCTGGCTTAGGTTGCTCGCTTGGCTTAACTTCAGGTTTCACTTGCTCGGCTGGTTTTTCAGCAGGGTTCTTAAATAAGAAAACGTAAGTATCGTAGGTTTCACCATATAGATTGTATGAATGAGTTTTAGTTTTCTCATCATAGCGATTTGTTTCTTCACCTGGGTATCCTAGAAAATAGAGTTCTTCTAGTTTTTTATCCTTAGTTAATGTATAAACCTGGATATCTTCTTTCTTCTCTTTTGATTTGAAAGTTAAAGAGATGCCACCACCTTGGAGAGTTCGATTTGTTCCGTAAGTTGGATTTCCATTTTTATTAGGAACTTCATAAAAGATTGTATAAGCTTCGTAGTTCATTCCTTCCAATTCTGGAACTTTTACTCGAACAAGAGCAGGTTTAAACCTACTGTCCATATCTCCAAATCCGCTACCTTTAAATTTTATCTCTTTACCGTTTTCGAACATCGGATTATTGAAATTCGAATTAAAAGTATTTACTTTTATATGAGAGCCTGCATGAAGTAAGTCTGGTTCAGCTGTCCACCAACCATAAGATGTTTTTTCTACATTTTCAGCAGGAAGGGGAACAGCAAGGTCGTTTGTTGTTAGAGTAGGGCGACCTGTTCCGTTATTAAACCAACGTTTTGGCTGGTCGTTTCGATAAGGAATCTTTGGCAATCCAGCATTTTCAGCTGGTTCTACTGGCTTGGTAGGCTGTGGTTGCTCTGTAGGTTTAACCTCTGGTTGAGGGTTTTCTGCTGGTTTTGGATTCGGAATTGGAGTTTCAACCGGCTTGTTCTCAGCTGGTTTCGGCTGCTCAGTTGGCTTAACTGTTTCAACTGGTTTTGAAATTTCAGCAGGTTTTTCTGTTTCCGCTGGTTGCGGATCTTTAGGTGTTGGTTTTTCTTCTACTGGTTTATTTTTAGTGTAAATAAAATAGTAGCGGAAAAGATTATCTCCTTTACCATTTTTGTAGCCAGAACCACGCAAAGCATAGGCTGCATCATAACTAACTCTGACAACTTTTGGATCTGGGTCAATATCTGGATGGTCTGCAGCTGATTTTACGACGTGGCTAAAAGTGTAGTCGGAGAATTTTTTTGCTGTTAGTATTCCATCTGCACTATCTCTATCGGTATCGAATCTTGACGAGACAACTGTTGTATATTTTGGAACATCAATCCTTGATTCATTGGTGTATCCATGCTTCTTGACACGATCAGCATCTAAGAAATCTGCTTGGATTTCGTATGTTCGATAAGTCGAGTCTGATAAAGTAGGGAAAGCTTGTCCATTTGTTCCGGGAATTGGTGTGGCCAAAAATTTGTCAAAATCTATCCCAGAAAGCGCGTAAAGTTTTCGATTTGCTTCAAGATAAACCTTGTCGTTCTCTTCTTTAGTCATAGATAAAACTGCGCCAGTTTTGTATGCTAAATCTTCCGCCTCTTTCTTTTTTATTTCTTCAGAGTCTGTTATAGGTTGTTCTGGTTCAGGCGTTATGATTGGTAGGCCTGGCTCAGGTAGCTGATTAGTTGGATCAACGTTGTATTTTTTCTCGATCTCAGCATTTTTCTTATCTTCTGCGATAGCCTCATCCGTTCCGTTTGCAAGAATGTTGCCCTCGGTCGAAGGTTTTTCGACAGACGCGGGCTCTTCTACTGGCTTTTCAGCAGGTTTCGAAACTTCTTTTCCTGGTTTTGGCTTAGCGATTGGGTCGAGCATACTGAAATCAACCCAGCTACCATTAGGTTTTGTTGCAGGTGTTGGTTGAGCAACATTAGGTTTAGCAGCAGCATTTGGCTGCGGCGCAACGTTTTCCTCGGCATGCACCAAAGTTGGCACTACAGCACTAAGAGTGACAGCAGAAAAGGTAACAATACCTAGTTTAGTGAGTTTATTCATAATTTTTCCTCCTCAGGAATATAAAATTGCCTTTTTAGGCTTATAAAATGACAAAATCAACTTCCTTTCAAGACCACAAAAGCAAAATTTTGAGCCAACTCATTATCTAAACATTTAATGTTCTTGATAGAAGCCTTAAATGAACCTTCATCCATTAACTGAACAATACAGCTATCATACTATTACATATCTTAATGATTTTTAAGTTTTTTGTTACCAAAAGCTAGCTATCTCCTTTAGAGATAGGGAACTAACTGTATCGCGTAACGACCGTTTGATAAAACAGTCAAAACAACAATATGAATATTTTAAAAAATGCGAGTTTAACAGTGTTTTTAATCTGTATTAGACTGGTATTTTTTGTGTATCGTTTAACGGTCGTTAATCGAAACAAATTTACGGCTTCATTCTACCATTTTTCCCCGTTTTTAGCAATGATTTTCCGTTTTTTTTTGACGATTGTTCGCCACTTTATTACGTTCTAACACTTTATATAGGGTTGATGTAGAAATTTGTTCAGCTTTTGCAATATTACGTATGCTTATATTTGAATGTAGATATTTGTTAAGTATCCGCTCCTCCTTTTCTTTTGAAATCCGTTTTGCTCCTAATCTAACACCATTTTCCTTAGCTTTTCGAAGTCCTTCTTTTGTACGAAACCTCAGATTTTCCAGCTCATTTTCTGCCACAAATCCTAAAATAATGCAAAGTAACCTGCCAATAAGAGAATCTGTTTCTAGTTTTTCATGCAAACTGACTAGATGAATATTAGATTCATTAAATAGTTCAATAAGTTCTAGCAGCTTAAACATAGATCGAATCAGTCTATCTAACTTATAGATAGTGAAAGTAACCTGCTTGCCATCTTTCGAAAAGTCAGAAGCCAGTTTTAAGGCTTTTGTAAGTTCAGGACGAGTGTTATTTGCACCAGATTCCTTTTCTATAAAAAGTTTATCGCAATGTTTGAGAGCTTCGATTTGCACCTCCAAGCCTAGGTCTTGCTTATGAGTAGATACACGGGCGTAGCCTATGTTGATAGTCTTTTGAGACATAAAAATCCTCCTGTTATCTTGATACAGAGGGATATTTTACTATGAATTTTAAAATAAGAAAAGACTTCAATTTCATAATCCCTATGAACTACACCCCAAAAGCTAGATTATTCTATCTAACTTTTTAGGGTGTACATAGATAGGGAAGGTATAATTATAGGAGTTTTACTTGCTTCTTTGCCTTACCAAATAATCACGCGCTCTTCTGGCGAACGCCACATACCGTCTCCTTCTTTGACATCATAGGTTGTAAAGAAATCATCGAAGTTTGGTACTTGCACATTGACACGGAGTTTGGCTGGCGCGTGCACATCAACGCTAGCCAAAAGTTTCATAAATTCTGGTCGACCTTTCATGCGCCAGATGCGACCGAAGTTGTAGAAGAATTCTTCTGCCGAGAAGTCTGCTTCTCTCTTAGCTGCTTCAAGCGCTGCAGCGATTCCTCCCAAGTCAGCCACGTTTTCTGATACAGTCAATTTGCCGTTGATAGTTGCACCATAAGAATCCTGTCCATCAAATTGGTCAATAACTTTTTGTGTTTTCTCCTTGAAGGCAGTATAGTCACTCTCTGTCCACCAGTCCTTGAGACTACCATTTTCATCGAAGGAAGCTCCGTTGGTATCAAAAGCGTGAGAAATTTCATGGGCAATAACTGCCCCAATACCACCGTAGTTAGCAGAAGATGACTGATGCAAGTCATAGAAAGGTGCCTGTAAAATAGCTGCCGGGAAAACAATCAGGTTCTTCTGTGGATTGTAGTAGGCGTTGACCATATGAGCAGGCATGCCCCATTCCTTATAGTCCACAGGCTGGTTCCACTTGCTCCAACTATGCTTGATTTCCACACGCGCAAAGGCTAGAGCATTGTCAAAAAGACTAGCGGTCTCATCCACTACCTTGTCCTTGTAACGCTCTGGCAATTCTTCTGGGTAACCGATATAAGGCTTGATAACATTGAGTTTGACGATGGCCTTGTCACGAGTTTCAGGAGTTAGCCAGTCATTTTTAGCCAAGCGTTCCTTATAGACATCGATCATAGTTGCCACTTTTCTCTCCACGTCTGCTTTGGCCTCTGGAGAGAATTTTTCATGTGCATACCAAAGACCCAAGGCTTGTTTGAAAGGCCCTTGTGCTAGCTGGTAGGCGGCCTTGACCTTGTCTTTGGCTTCTGGAACTCCTGAAAGCGCACGGCTATAGGCACCTGACAAGACACGAATTTCTTCTGTTAAATAGGTGGTTGAGAGATTGACAACACTCAAAATCAAGGTTGCCTTGAGGAGAGGCCATGCCTCTTCACTATAGAATTGGTCTGCTGCTTGCCAGAAGCGTTCCTCGTCTACGATAACCTTGTCTGGTGCTTGTCCAAGAACAGCTTGGAAGAAGTCATCCAAAGGTAGGGCAGGCGCAAATTTCTTGAAATCTTCGTAAGCATATGGATGGTAGAGTTTAGCATACTCTGAACTTTCTTCATTAGAGAGCACCACTGCCGCAACTCGACGGTCCAGTTCTAGTCTTTTCTCTAGCAAGTCTTCAATTTCTTCATCAGAGAAATCATAAGCCTTGAGGAGATTTGCGCTGCTTTCTTTCCAAAGAGTCAAGAGCTCTTCGCGTTGAGGATGGTCTTCTGCATAGTAGGTCGTATCTGGCAAGATGGTGCTTGGAGCGCTAGCCCATAGAACATTGATTCTAGCATCCATAAAGTCTGGCGATACACCAAAAGGAAGGAAATTAGGTTTTCCTGCAAGCTCAAACTCTGCTAGTTTAGCTGCAAAATCCTCAAAAGTCTCCAATTCTTGGAATTCTTTAAGAAGTGGTAAGACAGGTGTGATACCGTCAGCTTCTCTCTTGTCAAAATCACGAACTAGGCGATGGTATTTAACAAAGTTTGCCAAGATAGGATCCTCAGGCACCTCTTCTCCTGCCAACCACTTGTCTGTTGTTGCCAGCATCAGGTCTTCAATTTCCTGGTCTAAATCAACAAATCCTCCCGTTTGAGACTTATCTGCTGGGATTTCAGCAGTCTTCTGCCATTCTCCGTTAATCGCATCATAAAAATCGTCTTGATAACGTGTCATCTTGTTCTCGCTTTCATTTTTTTAAGTTATTGCTAGCTTAACAAAAATTTCTTGGGAATGCAATTAAAAATGAACTTTCCTTTTCTATCATTTTTCAGTTATTATTTTAATTTTTTCAAAAATTAACTTGACTTAATTTTTTTTTTAATGTATATTAAGAGGCAGGAGGAATACAACTGTATGATACGTATCGAAAACCTCAGTGTCTCCTACAAAGAAACGTTGGCACTTAAGGATATTTCACTAGTGCTCCATGGACCAACAATTACCGGTATTATTGGTCCAAACGGTGCTGGGAAATCAACATTATTAAAAAGTATGCTGGGAATTATCCCACATCAAGGTCAGGCATTTCTCGATGACAAGGAAGTGAAAAAATCCTTACATCGAATCGCCTATGTCGAACAAAAAATCAATATCGACTACAACTTTCCCATCAAGGTCAAGGAATGTGTCTCGCTAGGACTATTTCCTTCTATTCCTCTCTTTCGCAGTTTAAATGCTAAACATTGGAAAAAAGTAGAGGAAGCCCTTGAAATCGTCGGCCTAGCTGACTACGCTGAACGTCAAATCAGTCAACTGTCTGGAGGTCAATTCCAGCGGGTCTTGATTGCCAGATGTTTGGTGCAGGAAGCCGATTATATCCTCTTGGATGAACCCTTTGTTGGGATTGACTCTGTCAGTGAGGAAATCATCATGAATACGCTGAGAGATTTGAAAAAAGCTGGTAAGACGGTTCTCATCGTTCACCACGACCTCAGCAAGGTTTCCCACTACTTCGATCAAGTCTTACTTGTCAATCGAGAAGTGATTGCCTTTGGTCCAACCAAAGAAACCTTTACCGAAGCCAATCTCAAAGAAGCTTACGGTAATCGACTCTTTTTCAATGGAGGTGACCTATGATTGCAGAATTTATCGATGGATTGCAAAAATTCCATTTCCTACAAAATGCCTTGATAACAGCTATTGTCGTCGGGGTCGTAGCTGGAGCTGTGGGATGTTTCATCATTCTACGTGGGATGTCACTCATGGGAGATGCTATTTCACATGCTGTCTTACCAGGTGTAGCCCTCTCCTTTATCTTGGGAGTTGACTTCTTTATCGGAGCCATTGTCTTTGGATTGCTAGCTGCTATCATCATTACCTACATCAAGGGGAACTCGATTATCAAAAGCGATACCGCCATCGGCATTACCTTTTCTTCTTTCTTAGCCCTCGGTATCATCTTGATTAGTGTCGCTAAAAGTTCAACTGACCTTTTCCATATCCTTTTTGGTAATATTCTAGCCGTCCAAGATACGGATATGTTTATCACTATGGGCGTAGGGGCGGTCATTCTCTTGTTAATCTGGATTTTCTTCAAGCAACTCTTGATCACTTCCTTTGATGAACTTCTGGCTAAAGCCATGGGAATGCCTGTCAATTTCTATCACTACCTCCTCATGATACTCCTGACTCTCGTGTCTGTGACAGCCATGCAAAGTGTTGGAACTATCCTGATTGTAGCCATGCTGATTACCCCAGCTGCAACTGCTTATCTGTATGCTAATAGCCTGAAAAGTATGATTTTCCTTTCCTCAACCTTTGGAGCTACAGCTTCAGTTTTGGGACTCTTTATTGGCTATAGTTTAAACTTAGCAGCTGGTTCTAGCATCGTACTTACAGCTGCTAGCTTCTTCTTAATCAGTTTCTTTATCTCTCCTAAACAACGATATTTGAAACTGAAAAATAAACATTTGTTAAAATAAGGGGCAAAACCCCAATAAATTGGAGGATCTAATGAAAAAATTAGGTACATTACTCGTTCTCTTTCTTTCCGTTATTGCTCTTGTAGCATGTGCTAGCGGAAAAAAAGATGCAGCTTCTGGTCAAAAACTAAAAGTTGTTGCTACAAACTCAATCATCGCTGATATTACTAAAAATATTGCTGGTGACAAGATTGATCTTCACAGTATCGTTCCGATTGGACAAGACCCACACGAATACGAACCACTCCCTGAAGATGTTAAGAAAACTTCTGAGGCTGACCTCATTTTCTATAACGGTATCAACCTTGAAACAGGTGGCAATGCTTGGTTTAGCAAATTGGTAGAAAATGCTAAGAAAACTGAAAACAAAGACTACTTTGCAGTCAGCGAAGGCGTTGATGTTATCTACCTTGAAGGAAAAAATGAAAAAGGTAAAGAAGACCCACACGCTTGGCTTAACCTTGAAAATGGAATTATCTTTGCTAAAAATATCGCCAAACAATTGAGCGCTAAAGATCCTAACAACAAGGAATTCTATGAAAAAAATCTCAAAGAATATACTGATAAGTTAGACAAACTTGATAAAGAAAGTAAGGATAAATTTAATAACATCCCTGCTGAAAAGAAACTCATTGTAACCAGCGAAGGAGCATTCAAATACTTCTCTAAAGCCTATGGTGTCCCAAGTGCCTACATCTGGGAAATCAATACTGAAGAAGAAGGAACACCTGAACAAATCAAGACCTTGGTTGAAAAACTTCGCCAAACAAAAGTTCCATCACTCTTTGTAGAATCAAGTGTAGATGACCGTCCAATGAAGACTGTCTCACAAGATACAAATATCCCAATCTACGCACAAATCTTTACTGACTCTATCGCAGAACAAGGTAAAGAAGGCGACAGCTACTACAACATGATGAAATACAACCTTGATAAAATTGCTGAAGGATTGGCAAAATAATACTCTTCGAAAATCAAATTCAAACCACGTCAGCGTCGCCTTGCCGTACTCAAGTACAGCCT
>NZ_JUUO01000116.1 GCF_001074975.1 Streptococcus pseudopneumoniae
CAAATGGATGTGCAAATATCATATAGTTTTTACACCTAAGTATCGCCGTAAGGCGATATATTACAAAGTCAGGTCGGATTTGATAGATATTATTAAACATCTATGCCGTTGTCGTGGCGTGGAGATTATCGAAGGTCATATGATGCCAGATCATGTACACCTGCTTGTACTGATACCTCCCAAACTTTCGATTTCCGATTTTATGGGGTATCTCAAGAGTAAAAGTGCATTGATGATATTTGATAAGCACGCTAATTTAAAATATAAGTATGGAAATCGAAAGTTTTGGGCTAGGGGATACTATGTAAGTACCGTTGGACTAAACGAAAAGACCGTAGCTAA
>NZ_JUUO01000117.1 GCF_001074975.1 Streptococcus pseudopneumoniae
CGCGTTTTTCTCATACTAAATGCTAGGTGGTGAGAAACTGGAAGTTAGTTTTAGAAGTTACCATTTTTCAGAAAATTCTTTTATTTCTGTAAAATCTACGATACTCGATGTGTTTTTATATAATGATAAAGTCTAAGAATCACTGTTCCACTAGCCATTCCAATGGAAATCACCAAAGCCAACATAACAACTAAAGTTGCACTAGCAATGGCGTGACTGTAATCCCCCGTCACAAAAAAGGCAGTTGTCCGATAAGAAAGATAACCCGGAACCAGAGGTGCCAAGATTGCTAAGATAAAGACTACAGCAGGAGTCTTATAAAGGATACTCAAAATCTGGCTGACACAAGAACCGATAATGGCCGCAATGAATGTGGCTACGATGACATTGGTCGGTTCTTTAAGCAAGAGATAAATTAGCCAGACAGCCATGCCCAAAATTCCTCCTGGTAAGAGCATGGACCGCTGAACATTGAGTACGATTAAAAAGGTAATAATGGCAAGAAGACTTGCTACTGCTTGTAATAAAAAGGTTGTTAGTGTCATATTAGTTCATCAATACCAAGGCGACAGAAGTTCCCGCCCCTAAAGCAAGGGTAATGAGTAGAGATTCAAACATCTTACTCATACCAGAGTTTATGTGATTAGTCATAATATCACGAACCGCATTGGTCAAGGCAATACCTGGTACAAAAGGCATGACCGCACCAGCTATAATCAAATCTGCTGTTGAGGGAAAGCCTGTGTAGCGAGCCCAAAACTGAGCTATCATCCCAAAGACAAAGGCTCCAGCAAAGGCTGTTACAAAGGGAATTCGGATAAACTTCTCCACATAGAGGGAAAAGGCAAACCCAAATAAGGTAGCCACTCCTGCCCCAAGTGCGTCGTAGATGTTTCCACTAAACATAATAGAAAAGAAAGGTGCACTAAAGGTCGCAGCCAAAGTTACCTGTAACTTAGTATAGGGAAGAGGTTGAGCTTGCAAAGCTATCAGTTGCTTGAAGGCTGTCTCTAAATCAAGCTTTCCACCTACTAACTGACGAGAAATCTGATTCACATCGCAGACTTTTTCGATGTTATAAGAAGAGGAGGTCACGCGCTTCATGCGAGAAATATTGGTATTTTCAATGGAGAAAAAGATAGCGGCAGGCATGGCAAGAACATTGCAATCCACAATCCCCTGCGAATGCGCAATCCGGATCATGGTATCTTCTACACGATGAATCTCTGAACCACTTTTGAGGAGAATAGTCCCCGCTAGCATAATCACATCGATGACAGCATTTAATTCTCTTGATTCTTCCATGCGTTCCTCCTTTTATCAACTCCTTCTATTCTATCACAAATCCGGATTCAAAAAAAATCTTTGCCATGAAATCATGACAAAGATTCGTTTAATCACGAGAATTTTCGTGGTTGCCTTCACTACTTGATTGAGTAGTAGCAGGTGCATTCTCTCGTTGATTTCCTTGTTGGTTCCCCTGACTTGGTGTTGTAGTAGAACCTTGGTTTCCACGTTGGGCTGGTGCTGATGATGATGTTGACGGCGGTGTTTTTGGTTTGTAGATTGAAATCTTGACACGCGTCTTAGTCAAATCAACCTTTTCACCTGCTTTTGGACTCTGTTCAACGACTGTACCTTCAGCAGTTCCAGCGGGAGCTGTCGACACTTCTACAACTTCAATATTGGCTTCCTTAATCCCAACAATTTGAACAAGATTGTTTTTAGTAAATTCAAGACTAGATCCTGTATAACTTGGCATGGCAACGCTGGTTACTTTCTTAGCAACGGTTAAGGTAATCGTTGAGGCCTTGCTCAAATCATAGGTCGTTCCGACAGCTGGGCTCTGTCTGAGAACAGTTCCTGCTTCGCTCTCACTTGATTCTTCTTCCTCAATTTTGATAAGATTTTCAGGAACCTTCTTCTGCTTGAGTTCTGTGATAACATCTGTAGATTTACGGCCTATATAATTGCTAATTTGGAAAGATTGCTTGCCTGAGGAGACAACCAAATTGATTTTCGAACCTTCTTTTCGACCAGTTCCAGCGTCAGGATCTGTACGGATAATCCGCCCTTCTTCCACCTTTTCACTAGCCTCTGATTTCTCCTCGCCAATCTCAAAATTGGCTTTCTTAAGGGTTTCCTTGGCTTCCGCCACTGTCTGACCTGCCACATCTGGAATAGCAATGGTTGCAGGAGTTCTGGATAGTATCCAAATAAGAGAAGCTGCCACCAATACAATGCTGGCCAACAAAATCATATAGCGAACTCTAAATTTCCGTTTCTTAACAGGCTTGCTTGCGTAATTGTCTTCCAAAGCCTGCTGACTAGGTTTCGCAGCCTGTGGCTTCGGACTTTGTGTTTGCACCTTAGGAATCGAGGTCAATGTACTCTGGGATACCTTTGGTAGTGTCTTGGTATCCGCCTTAGTAGTATCATTAAATACCAATTTAGGCTCATTGCGACGATTGTAAGACAAGCTACTAGACAAGTCCACATACATCTCTGCAACTGACTGATAACGATCTGTCAATTTCTTGGCAGTTGCCTTAATAACAACATTCTCCAAAGCCTGAGGTACAGATGGATTCTCATCAATAACTGACGGCAGTGGTTTCTGGAAATGCTGAAGGGCGATGGTCACCGCACTATCCCCGTCATAAGGGATATGGCCTGTCAGCATCTCATAGAAAATAATCCCCATGGCATAGATATCACTCTGTACAGTCGCCTTAGAACCACGCGCCTGCTCTGGTGACAAGTAATGAACCGAACCTAACATAGAGTTGGTCTGAGTCAGACTGGTCTCAGCAAAGGCTACCGCAATCCCAAAGTCTGTAACCTTGGCAGTCCCATCTGGTGTCAAAAGGATATTTTGAGGTTTCAAGTCCCGGTGAACAATTCCTCTGGTATGGGCCAAACGCATGGCTAGAAGGATTTGTCCCATGATACGGACGGCTTCTTCATTAGAAAGAGGATAGTGTTCCTTGATATAACGTTTAAGGTCTAGTCCAGCAACATACTCCATTGCAAGGTACTGTTGACCATCTTCCTCACCAATATCTGTAATCCGAACGATATGAGGATGGTCCAAATCCGCCATGGCCCTCGCTTCCCGCTGGAAACGCGCCACAGCAATCGGATCTGTCTGGTAATTGGTCCTCAGGACCTTCACTGCCACTTCTTCCCCGTCTAGAATCAAATCTTTGGCCAAGTAAACATCTGCCATGCCTCCTCGACCAATCTGTTTGATAATTCGATACCGCCCGGCAAAAATCTTGCCGATTTGGATCATTCTGCATCCTCCTCGTTCATAGAAACAAGGGCAACCGTAATGTTGTCTAAACCTCCTGCATTGTTAGCAAAACGCACGAGCGTCGCTGTTTTATCTGCCAAAGGAATATCACTGGTTACAATATCACAAATCTCACTACCTGAAATCATGTTAGTCAAACCATCACTATTGAGCAAGAGATAGTCTCCTGGCTCAAGGGTAATCATTCCAAAATCAGGTTGAACTTCATCTTTTTGACCGATTGACTGGGTAATAATATTTTTCTGTGGATGGCTAGCAGCTTCTTCAGGTGTCAATTGACCAGCCTTGAGCAATTCATTGACCAAAGAATGGTCGCTCGTCAACTGGTGGTACTCTTCTCCACGAATCAAACCGATACGAGAATCTCCAATATGAGCATAGATAGCCTGATTGCCAATAATAGCAACAGCCTCAAGAGTTGTTCCCATTCCTTTATAGGCATCATCTTGTCCAAGTTGATGAATCTTTTGATTTTCAATTTCTAGGTAATTGGCGAACCATTCACGCACTTCATTGACTGTATCGATCTGGGTGTCAACCCAAGCTATACCTAGGTCTGTTACCGCCATTTCACTAGCGATATTCCCTGCGCGATGACCTCCCATCCCATCAGCTAAAATAATCATAGTACGTCCAGCTCTATTGACATAGTGGTTGACATAGTCTTGGTTATTTGTTCGTTTCTGACCAACATCTGTTAATAATGAAATTTCCATGTGTCAGTTCCTTCCTAATCCGATATCTTACGAAATTGACTGATGAAGAATCCATCACTTCCATACAATTCAGGTGTAATGAGGATACAGCCGTCTTTCATGATATCCTTACATTCATGTTCTAGTTTTACCTGCTCGAACTCAGGATGACTTTCTAAAAACGCCTCAACGACTTGAAAATTCTCCTCTGAGACAATAGTACAGGTACTATAAGTTATTATACCACCTTTGCCTAGTGTTTGACAAACACTACCTAATATTTCTAGCTGAATTTCCTGTAAGGAAGCGAAATCTGCCGTTTCTTTATTGTATTTGATGTCTGGTTTTCGGCGCAGAAGACCGATTCCTGAACAGGGAGCATCTACCAAAATCTTATCAAATGAATCCTGACCAAAAAACTCATGCACCTTTCTGGCATCTAATTTTTGCGTTTGAATCCGATCTGCAACCCCTAGACGTTGAGCATTTTCTTGGATTAAGTCCAACTTGTGATCGTAAAGGTCCAAAGCCGTAACCTGACCTGTCGTGAGATAAGAGGCTATATGGGCTGTTTTCCCACCCGGAGCCGCACAGGCATCTAGAACCTGCTCATCACCTTGTAAATCAAGCGTCGGAGCAACAAGCTGACTGGACTCGTCTTGGATGGTAATGGCTCCATCTGCAAACAAATCATGGCCTGCAAAATGCCCCTGCTCCTTAACAAGACCAGTGGTTGCTAAAAGGGAATTATTCGCCTCCAACAAGGCTTGGATTTCCTCTTTTCGACTTAGGTCTGTTACACGAATACTGGCCTTGTTTCGCACCAAAAGGCTTTCAAAAATAGCTTGTGTTCGCTCTTCTCCGTATTCTTCCTTGAGCTTGGCAACTAGCCAAACCGGAAGGGAATATGCAATGGAGTCACGCTTATTTTTTCGTTTGATGCTGGTGATATCTGGCCAGCCTTCACGCAAGATACGGCGAAGGACGGCGTTGACCAATTTTTCACTGCCTTTTTTACGGACTTTGGCCAATTCTACTGCTTCATTGACCACAGCATGGTCTGGAATTTTGTCCAAATAGCGGAGCTGGTAGGCACTCATGAGAAGTAGGACATAAAGCCAGCTGTCTAACTGGTCTCTGTCCTCGATAAAGTGGGATAGGTACCATTCCAGAGTCAGTTTACGGGCTACCGTTCCATAGACCAGCTCGGTCACCAAACCCTTGTCTGTTGCCGAAAGTTGACTTCCCTTTAGATGCTTATTTAAGGCGATATTCGAGTATGCTTGATTGATAAAGACATCCTCTAGCACTGATAGGGCTAAACTTCTAGCCGTTTCTACTTTAGTCACCAAATCGTTCTCCTACAGTCAATGTACGTCCAACTCCGTTGAGGAAGGAAGCAATGTCCATCTTAGGCTTACCAGCTGGTTGCACTTGTTTGAGGGATAAAGCCCCTTCAGCCGTTGCGACAATCAATTCTTTCTTGCCGATAGAGAGGATTTCTCCTGGATTTCCCTGACATTCTACAGCTAGAGCTTCATAAATCTTAAAGCGGTCGCCCTTAAGGAAAGTATGGGCAACAGGCCAGGGGTTCATGCCACGGATTTGGTTGAAAAGTTGGCGATTGCTTTTAGTCCAGTCCAATTTTTCTTCCTCTGGCTTGATATTTGGCGAGAAGGTAACCTGACTCGGATCCTGCGGTTCAGGTTTGATATCACCAGCAATATAGGCAGGCAGAGTGTCCAAAAGCAAATCACGACCAACTAGCGCCAATTTTTCAAACAGGGTGCCAACATTGTCCTCATCCGTGATCGGAATACTACGACGAGAAATCATATCTCCTGCATCCATTTCCTTAACCATCTCCATAATGGTCACACCAGCTTCCTCATCCCCTTGAATCAAGGCATAATGGATAGGCGCACCACCACGGTGTTTAGGAAGAAGAGAGGCATGAACGTTGACCGCAAAGTCCATGCTATCAAGGAGTTTACTTGGGAGAAACTGCCCAAATGCAGCAGTGATAATCCCAGTCGCTCCCAAATTCATAATCGCTTCCATCTCTGGACTTCCAGATAATTTTTCAGGTTGGTAGATAGGAAGACCTGCTTCCTTGGCAGCCTGCTTGACTGGTGTTTCTTGGATAACTTTTTTACGGCCGACAGCACGGTCTGGCTGGGTTACAACGGCTAGAATTTCGTAACGGTCATCTGTCAAAAGTCCTTTTAAGACTGTTGCTGAAAAGTCGGGTGTCCCCATAAAGATTAGTTTTGTCATATCTTCTCCTTCTTATAAAAATTGCTGTGGCTCATGGTCAATGCTGAGACGGAGCTCACTATTTTCCCGTTCTTGAGTCAAGGCCAAGACCTGATTGAGGGTCGGCCCCAGCTCATCTTCTAAACGGTATTTAATTAAAATCTGATAATGATAGAGGTTGTGGGTACGGGCAATGGGTTTTGGCGTTGGCCCGAGGATGTTACTGGTTTCAGACAAACCTGACCGCAAAATATTCATGACTTCATAGGCACGTTTGACCACCTCTTCTTCTTTCTTGTGAGAAAGGGTAATGCCAATGGTGAAATAGTAAGGTGGATAGCCGAGTTGTCGTCTAATTCCCATTTCATAGGCATAAAAACCTTCGTAGTCCTGGTCTTTTGCAAATCGAATAGCATAGTGCTGCGGATTATAGGACTGGATCAAGACCTGACCTGCTTTTTCAGCCCGACCTGCTCGACCTGCCACCTGAGTCAAGAGCTGGAAGGTTCTCTCAGAAGAACGAAAATCAGGCAGATTCAAGGCCGTATCCGCATTTAGAACTCCGACTAGAGTTACATTGGGAAAATCCAAGCCCTTTGCAATCATCTGAGTACCTAGCAAGATATCTGCTTCCCCTCGACCAAACTGGTCAAGCAGAGCTTGGTGACTGCCTTTCTTTCGAGTCGTATCCACATCCATCCGCAAAATGCGGGCCTGGGGAAAGAGCTCTGCCAGCTCGTCATAAGCCTTCTGAGTTCCCGTCCCATAGTAGCGAATGCTCCGACTCTTACAGTTAGGACAGGCCTGAGGAATATCCTTCGAAAAACCACAATAATGGCAATTCATGGTCTTGGTATCCATGTGCAAGGTCAGGGAAATGTCACAGTTGGGACAAGTATCTACCGTCCCACATTCCCGACACATGACAAAGCTAGAATAACCACGGCGATTGAGCATGAGAACCACCTGCTCTTTTTTAATCAGACGGTCTTGGATAGCCTCTAGCAAAGGAGGCGTAAAGTTTGATGTCTCGTTTTGTCCAATATAGTCCCGAAAATCAATCACTTGAACCTCAGGAATCCTAGCTAAAGGATTGGCACGCTGGGTTAGACGTAAGTGTTGATAGACGCCTTTTCCAGCCCGCGCTCGGCTTTCCAGACTTGGTGTCGCAGACCCAAGAACCAGGGCCGCTTGATTATACTGGGACCTTAGAATAGCAACCTCTCTAGCATGGTAACGGGGATTGCTGTCCTGCTTATAAGTCGCTTCATGCTCTTCATCGATAATCATGACACCTAGATTTTTCAGCGGAGCAAAGATGGCAGATCTGGCACCCACAACAACTTGAGCATCGCCACGTTCCACTTTGCGCCATTCATCATACTTTTCACCATTGGAAAGACCTGAATGAAGAATGGCCACTTTCTCACCAAATCGAGCAATAAAACGCTCCGTCATTTGTGGAGTCAAAGAAATCTCAGGCACCAGCAAAATAGCTGTCTTGCCCTTGTCCAAGGCTCCTTGGATAATCTGCAAGTAAACCTCAGTCTTCCCACTTCCTGTAATTCCTTGAAGGAGGAAGGGAGGTTGATGGCTGCCAATCGCACTGACAACCGCATCTCGCGCCTGTCTTTGTTCTGGATTCAACTCCAAAGGCTGACTTGATTCAATGCCTTCAAAATAAGCAGCCGAGCGTTGGACTTCCTTTTGAACTATGATAACGGCTCCCTCTTCCACAAAGAAGTTGACTTGCTCCCGCGAATAGAACTCTAGCAAACTAGCCAAGGAAGCACTCTCAGGATGAGAAAGCAAATAGTCTCTCAGTTCTAACTTTTTCTTGGCGCGTGTGGAAATCTCTACACCTTCTAACTGAACAAGGTCTACCTCATACCAAGACTGGGTCTTGACCTTCTTTTGATCAATCGCCTGATATTCTAGACCAAGCAGGCCTTTTCTAGTCAAACGCATCATTTCAGCTTGCTTAGCTAAATCCAGAGAAGAAAAGGCTAGCGAATCTTCTGAACCAAACAAGCGCTCTCGGTCTTCCTGACTCAGACCTGCCAGAGGATAGAGAATCTTGTCATAGCTAGAGTTTAGAAATCCTGGAAGCATGGCCTTGAGGATGGAGATCTTGTAGGAGAAGACGGACTTGCGTAACTCCTCAGCCAACCAGAGTTGTTCTTGCGTGAGAACAGGCGAAAAATCCAACACCTCAGCAATATCTTTTAAATCTTGACTTGCCACTTCTTCATCTTGTTGGGACTCCAAACCAAGAACAATCCCTTGAATCAGGCGATTTCCCTTACCAAAAGGCACATGAACCCGCATCCCAACTTCCAGCATTCCCTCAAATTCCTCAGGAATTCTGTAACTATAGGGCTGGTCCGTCTGCATCAAGGGCACATCTACTATAATCTTAGCTACGGCCATCTTCTCACCTCCTCCTTGTCAGTACATTCTTGCAATAGAAAAAATAAGATTGAGTCCCCCCAACCTTAAATTTTTTCACCATCTTCTTTTTCTTTAGCGATTTGCTCTTTAATTTTCTTTTCTTCTTCTTCTTTGCGACGTTTCTCTTCTTCGATACGGCGACGCACTGCTTCACGTTTACCTTCTGGATCTGGGTGAATCGTAACGTTTCCTGATTCGATTTCTTCTAAAGCGCGAAGAGTTGATTTTTCAGACTTGAAACCTTGAGTTGCTGGCGCACCTGCTTCCAATTCGTGGGCACGTTTTGCTTCCAAGATTACGAGTGAATATTTTGATGGAACCTTGTCGAGCAAGGTATCAATAGAGGGTTTTAACATCATTTGCTTGTACCTATTTTCTAAATTTTATCGAGTAGTTGGAGATTTTGGTAACATCTCCTGATAGTGACCAATGACACGATCCACACGGAAGTGTTCTGCTTCGATCACACGTTTGACACGCTCAGCAGCTAGGGGCACCTGATCGTTGACAATCGCATAATCATACTCACGCATGAGGGCAATTTCTTCCTTGGCTTTTTCGATTCGTTGGGCAATCACTTCTGCACTGTCTGTTCCACGTCCTACCAAACGATCTTGCAATTCATCCAAATCTGGTGGTGTCAGGAAGATAAAGACAGCATCTGGAACCTTTTTCTTGACCTGAAGAGCACCTTGAACCTCAATTTCAAGGAAAACATCGATTCCCTTGTCCAAGGTTTCATTGACATAGGTCAGAGGAGTTCCATAGTAGTTGCCGACATATTCTGCGTATTCCAACATCTGTCCTTGACGAATCAACTCTTCAAACTCTTCGCGAGTACGGAAGAAATAGTCAACACCATCCACTTCTCCAGGACGTTGTGCGCGTGTCGTCATCGATACAGAGTATTGAAATTGGTTTTCAGAACTCTCAAAAATCTCTCTTCTAACCGTTCCTTTTCCAACTCCTGAAGGACCAGAAAAAACGATTAGTAAGCCTCGGTCTGCCATTGTGTCTCCTTTTAGTCAGTCTGTGAAATAACATTTCTCTAGAATAATGGCAAAAAGCCAGATTATCCTTTACAGTCTTTCTATCTAGTGTAACAAAAAAGCAGTAATTTTTCAACTGCTCTTTCTTATTTATTTAGCATAATCTACTGCACGAAGCTCGCGAATCACGGTTACCTTGATATTTCCTGGGTAATCGAGATTGTTTTCAATTTTCTCGCGAACTTTGTGAGCCAAGATTGTGACTTTGTCGTCCTTGATTTGTCCTGGATTGACCATGATACGGATTTCACGTCCTGCTTGAAGGGCAAAGCTAGTTTGTACTCCTTCAAAGCCGTTCGCAATTTCTTCCAAATCATGGAGACGCTTGATGTAGCTTTCAAGAGACTCACTACGAGCACCTGGACGGGCTGCGCTCAAGGCATCTGCTGCAGCAACGATAACTGCAATGACGCTTTCTGCTTCAACATCGCCGTGGTGACTAGCAATCGTATTGACCACAACTGGGTGTTCCTTGTACTTACGGGCCAATTCCATACCGATTTCAACGTGGCTACCCTCAACCTCGCGGTCAATGGCTTTTCCGATATCGTGAAGGAATCCAGCACGACGGGCAAGAGCCGCATTTTCACCAAGTTCGCTCGCCATGATACCAGCTAACTTAGCAACTTCAATCGAATGGCGCAAGACATTTTGTCCATATGAAGTACGGAACTGCAAACGTCCCATAATCTTCATCAAGTCCGGATGAAGGTTTGGCGCACCAATTTCATAGGCAGCAGCCTCACCATATTCACGGATCTTATTGTCAATCTCTTGACGGTTTTTCTCAACCAACTCTTCGATACGAGCTGGGTGGATACGACCATCTTTGAGCAACATTTCCATAGTCATACGGGCAATCTCACGACGAATTGGGTCAAATCCTGACAAGGTCACCACTTCTGGTGTATCGTCGATAATCACATCGACCCCTGTCAAACTTTCAAAGGTACGAATGTTACGACCTTCACGCCCAATAATGCGTCCCTTCATAGTATCGTCTGGCAGATGGACTGTTGAGTTTGTCGACTCTGCCACATATTCACCAGCGATACGTTGCATAGCTTGAACTAAGATGTCCTTGGCCATTTTGTCAGAACGTTCCTTGACCTCTTGCTCAGCTTCACGAATACGGCTAGCAATCTCCTTGGTCAAGTTTTCCTCTGTCTGTGCCAAGATAATATCTCGTGCTTCTGCCTGAGACAGGGCACCAATACGCTCTAGTTCTGCTTCTTTTTGTCTTTCGACTTCCTCTAATTGCTCTTCACGCGCATCAAGGTTTTTCGCTCTATCAGAAATACTTTGTTCTTTTTGTTCAAGTGTTTGTTCTTTACTCGTCAAATTGTCGTCCTTACGGTCAAGGCTAGTAGCTCTCTCTGTCAAACGACTTTCGATTTGTTTGAGTTCTTGACGTTCTGATTTGAATTCAGCGTCCACTTCTTCACGGTATTTTCTGGCTTCTTCTTTGGCCTCCAATAGTGCTTCTTTTTTAAGAGACTTGCTTTCACGTTTGGCTTCATTAACAAGTAAATCTGCTTCGCGTTCAGCTTGTCCACGTAAATTAGTTGCTTCTTGTTCAGCATTTAAAAGCATCAACTCTGCAGCTTCCTGAGATGATTTCATCTTAGCTGAGATGCTGACATATCCAATGACTAAACCAATGATGACGGCAAAAACAGCAATCGCAAGCGACATGATCTCCATGTTTTTACCTCATTTTATTATTATTCCGAATGACATACATTCTTTTATATTCTACCATAAAAAAGTGATTTTCACAAACCTAAAATAGAATATGTTTTGAGGAATTTGGAACACATTTGCTAAAATAAAATTGTTGTTTAGAAATAGTAGTTTAGTAGAGACTTGAGAAAAAGCCTACTTCGCAGTAGACTTAGTTTCTTTTTATTCTTATCGGCACTCTTCCAAAATTCTGTTCTGCTATACTTGGATTTCCTAGTTGATAAATCTGGTCTGCTTTTTGAGTCATGACATCCCAGGGTTCTTTGCCAATTCGGCTGACTAGATGGACCTGTCCTTTCAGAGACTTGAGATGTTGTCTGCCTTTTTCGGTAAAACCAAGAACATGAATGGCTTCTGGCAAATCACTTTCTCTAGCCTGCACCAAGATATAGGTTAAGAGACGTCTAACACGCGCCTTGGTGTAGCGTTTGGTGGCAACCGCCTCGACCATTTCTTCTACAGACTGTGCTGTTTTAATAGCTTCATTAATGCGCACTGCCATTTCTTGATTGACTTGATAGATAGTGGTTAGGTCTGGATTTGATAATATTTGATAGCGGAGCAAAAGAAAATAGTCTTCCCAGGTCACCTTACTTGCCTGCTCAAATAGGGCAACAGAAGGCATAAAGCGTTCTAAGAAATCTTGGTCCCTCTGGTGCTGACGGAGGGCTGTTGCCGAAGCAAAGTCCACATCCTTGTCCACAGAATGGTAGCCTGCCCCCTGACGCTGAATTGGCTCAAGTTTGATGTCTCGTCCTGCAACTGCCTTGGCATAGGCGAGAGCAAGAACATGATTGGGCGTATTGCCAGAAAAATCAAGACCTGCAAACTCCTTCCACATGGCTTGGGTTTTCTGTGGATAAGAGAGAGAATCTGGCAGATTTTCCACAAATTTCTCCATCTCAGCACCTTTCTCTGTGTATAAGTCAGCAATTTTCTGGTAGTCCAGAACTTCCTCTGTTCCAAAAGCTAGAGTATCAATCCCCAAACGCGCCAAGATATCCACAGCTCCTTGGCCAAAGAAATCTGCTGCCTGAACACTAACTAAAAAAGGCAATTCTACTGCCAAATCTGCTCCATTTTCCAGTGCCATCTGGGCCCGAGTCCACTTATCTACAATGGCTGGTTCTCCACGTTGCATGAAATTCCCAGACATAGCCACGATTTTCAGCCCCTCAACCTGTTCCAGCAGGTATTTATGCCCATTATGAAAAGGATTAAACTCCACGATAATACCTGTGATGGTCATAGACTTCTCCTACTTCTGCGCCACAAAAAACCAACGGGTGCTGGTTTCTGTTGGCTCCTTGTCCTCAAAGTCCGCATAAAGTTTGAATGACTTGAATCCAGCCTGTTCCAGCAAAATATCATAAGTCAGAACCTCATAAGTCCGCTCCTCATGCACTTCATCGTGGCGACTAAAGGAACCGTCCGCTTCCTTGATAAAGAAAGTCAACTCATGCACGATGGAGTGAGGCGCCGCATCCTCATAGGTATCCCAAAGCATGGCGAAATCTTCCGCATTTTCATGGTAGGAATAGCCTGGAAAAACCTCATCCGTCTGGTAAGTCGAATGCACATCAAAGATGAAAACTCCGTCTTCGTTGAGGGCATTATACACTTCCTTAAAGACGTCCCCTACTTCCACCTCATCTTGCATATAGCAGATTGAGTCCGAATAACAAGTAACAAAGTCATATTTTCCTGCCTTGGACAAATCCAGCATATTGCCTTCTATAAAGGCAATCTTCTGCTTGGCTGAAGCAGCTCTCTTCTCAGCAATCTTCAACATATCCGCACTCAAGTCAAGTCCAGTCACATCAAAACCAGCCTGAGAAAAGCGCACAGATTGAATTCCTGTCCCACAAGCCAGTTCCAATAGTTTCTTTCTCTCCTTAGTTTTTGGCAAATGACGAAGAGAAAAATCAGTCCATTTGTCGTATAAACTATCATCCATCACTGCATCGTAAACAGCCGCAAAGGTTTCATAAGTTGCCATAATCATGATACCAAGAGCCTCCATGGCAAACACCACTCGCTCTTTACCTTTCTATCAATTTTTTCTAAAATAAGCAAATAAAACCCAGTTGACTACAACTGAGTTCATCTTCTAAGCAAGAGCTTCTGAAATATCTACTGAATTCGCCTCATGCCATAGTTTTTCTAGGTTATAGTGGGCACGCATTTCTTCTGAGAAGATATGCACAACGACAGCGCCTAGGTCCAGCAAGACCCAACCTCCAGCTGCATCACCTTCGATATGGCTACCTTTAAAGCCTGCTTGGGCTACTTTTTCACGGATATTATCAGCGATAGCATCCAACTGACGGCTATTCATTGAGCTAGTGATAACAAAGTAGTCCGTCACGCTGGTCAATTCTTGTACGTCAAGTGCGAGGATATCCTCCGCACGTTTCTCATCAGCCGCTTTCACGACTAGTTCTAGTAATTCTTTTTCGTTCATTTAGTCCTCTTTCTAGAAAATATGTTTGTAATCTAGGACATCTGCAAAGCGCCCCTCCCAAATGCCCTCATAAAATTCATTTATCGTTTCTGCTGGAATGTCTTTCCCATCAAACGTTGTGCAAGTTCCTTCTGGAATCATAAGCTGATAGCCATATTCAAAAGCAACCTTGACAGAGGTATCCACACAATATTCTGTCTGCATACCACATAAAACTAATTTTTCAATCCCCTGTTTATCCAAGTATTCTTTTAAACCTGTTTCTTTGAAAATACTGTTATACTTCTTCTGAAAGACCTTTTCATTAGGTTTTCGACTTAAAAGCTCAGATAACTGCCAATCTTCTGATGTTTGAGCTTCAGAGTTCTCAATATGTTGAACATAAATAATTTCGATATTCTTACTTCTAGCCTGGTTTTGTAAATAAGAAATTTTTTCCAATAGACTATTTGTCTGAAAACCTGTTTCCACTAAAATATTTTGTACATCAATAATTATAAAAGCCGTCTTCATTCAGTCCTCTTTCAAATAGTGCACAAAGGCGTTATAGGTTTCAAGGGTTTGGGGATAGATGGGAAATCCCTGATGAGCTAGATGCTCCACGGTACGAGCTGTTTCGTAGGCCACCGCCTTATTAAGTGATAGACTTGCAATCTCACGCGCCACATCTACTCCTGGAAAGGCGCGATTATGCTCGATATAGTCTGCGACGTAGATGACTTTATCTAGGTCTGTCATCTGGTCAGCACCGACTGTATGGATTTCAATAGCTCGCAGGATTTCTGAATCATACAGCTCCAAATCTTCCTGAATTTTGTAAATGCCAACCATTCCATGCCAGACATTATTGCCCCAGTTTTTGAGATCAGGGTCTAGCTGATAACGGTCAATTAATTCAAGAAATTCCTGATCTGACAGCTTCTTAGCATAATCATGGAGAAGACCTGCAAGACCTGCTTTCTCGGTATCAACTCCAAATCGCTGAGCTAGTTCTATGGCTGCACGCTCCACACCCAAGCAATGGGTTAAGCGTTTTTCAGGTAGAAGCTCCGCCATTTTTTCCAACAAAGCCTCACGGGAGCAGTTGATATAGTCTTGATAGGCCATCAGTAAAGCCCCTCCTTTTCGATGTAGTCTAGCACTGGCTGAGGTAGGAGAAAGTTGGGTTTCCGTCCTTGGGCAATAAAATCACGCACCATACTAGATGAAATGTCCATAAGGGGCACATCCACCCAAATGACTGGATAAGAAGTTCCAGCCTTGTAGCGTGGTCGTTGAACACCTACAAACTGAACCATGTCAACCAGTTCATCAATTCGGTACCACTTAGGCAGGTAATCCACCATGTCGGCACCGATGATAAAGTAATAATCTGTATCTGGATTCTTCTCAGTTAGAAGCTTCATGGTGTCGTAGGTATAGGAAATGCCCTTGCGCTCCAACTCAATGGTTTCAATGGCTAGGCCCTCAATCCCCTCAATCGCCAACTCAAGCATCTTGAGACGATGGTGTTCAGGGATGGTTTCCTTTTTATCTACGTGAGGTGGTTGGTATTCAGGCATAAGCAGAACTTGATCCAGTCCCAACTGCTGGCGTACTTGGTCAGCTACGATAAGGTGGGCATGGTGAACAGGGTTAAAATTCCCCCCTAAAATCCCGACTTGTTTGCGTTTTTTCTCCTTGATTTCTGGCTCCAACTCTACCTTGGTAAAGGGAGTCAATAGTTCGATTGCCATAGGCTAGTCTCCTTTATTTCTCTGTAAAAACAGTTGTTTGGAGTATGGGGTTTAGATTTCTTTGACCTTTTTAGAAATCTTACGATTTTCTTTCTTGCTGGATTGTTTAAACAAAATCAAGATGCGTCCGATTTTTTGGACTGTATCCACACCAATTTCTTCTTCCAAGATTTCAGCTACTTCATGGATATTTTCATCTGTGTTTTGTAAAAGAGTAACCTTGATCAATTCACGCGCATCAAGAGCTTGACGGACGCTGGTTTTGATTTGGTCGTTGAGACCATTTTTTCCAATTTGGATGATGGGTTTGAGGGTATGTGCCTGGCTATTGAGGAAGGCACGTTGTTTTGATGTTAATGACATAATTTCTTTAAAAGAGTTTCTTTTTATACTTTTCTGAAGTGGTGACGGACGTCAGCAAAGTCCTTCGGACTTTCATGACTAAAATTTGAGCCTAAGGTCTCAAATTTTCCGCAGTTGGTACAATTCCTTGTACCAACTAACACCACGGCGAAAAGTATTCTCTACGGGGCTCGCCCTGCTCGCCCGAATTCAGACAACCCTTTCCTTTCTGTGTTTAAATAATTGCTTTTCGTGCGACGACGGCGACGCCTTCTGGTGCCCAGACGGCGACTTTGGCTGTGCCTGTTACACGGATCCATCCGAGTCCTGAGATGACTAGGTCTGTCTTGTCCTTAATGTTAAATACATGTTGGATTAGTTTTGGAAAATCTTCTTTTTCCTTACTATTTGGTGGTGTTAGCAGGGTTCCCAGGTGCTTGTCGTAAAAGGCACTAGCACCTTCTAGCTTGGTACGGTGGAGTTTGAGTTCATTGTCAAAGAAGGCAGTGAAACCTTGCTTTTCTCCTGCAATGAAGTCAAAGCGTCCTAGACCTCCTAAAAATAGGGTTTGTTCAGGATTGAGCTGATAGGTTTTAGGCTTGATTTCCTTTTTAGGGCTGACATACTTGAGGTTTTTAGCCGTCAAGTAATGGGTCATCTGGTGACGGTGGATGATTCCCGGCGTATCGTAGATATAAGATCCGTCGTCAAGCGGAATCTCAATCTTGTCCAAGGTTGTCCCTGGGAAACGTGAAGTTGTAATCACGTTCTGATCACCCGTAATTTCTTGGATAATAGCATTGATTAGAGTTGATTTTCCAACGTTGGTCACACCAACCACATAGACATCGCGGCCCTTACGGTAGTGCTCAATTTTATCAATGACTTCCTTGATAGCATGCTTATTTTGTGCTGAAGTTAGGACGACATCGACAGGACGAAGACCCTCCTCGTGGGCACGCTCCATGAGCCACTGACTAATCTTGCCTGGTTTAACTGACTTAGGGAGAATATCTTTTTTATTACCAACCAAGAGGACATCATTGCCCGAAACAAAACGTGGCAAGCCTGGGATGACCGAGCCATTAAAGTCAAAGATATCAATGACATTGACCACTAAGGCATCACTGTCTCCCACCTCGTGCAAGAGTTTTAGGAAATCATCATCCGTCAACTGCACATCTGTGATTTCATTGTAGTGGCGCAGACGGAAACAACGTTGGCAATAGACTTCGCCAGTCTCCAAACCTTTTTCAAGTGCTGACTGAGGCGTAAAACCAAGACCAGCCTTGTCTGTCGTCTGAATGGTTGCTCCACAACCAATACAGAGAATTTCTTCCATAGTTAAATTCCTTTTTTATATATAATCGGTCCGTACTTTTCGGTGATTTTTCGCATAACACGACGCTCACGAGCTCGGTTAATCTGCGTTTTGATAGAGTCGTGTTGGACCAAGGGCTTGACCAAGATCGAACGAATGCCAGCACGGTGGGCTGCTCGAATATCGGTCATAAGCTGGTCGCCGACCATGACCACTTCACTTTTCTCATAGTGAAATTCCTTCATGGCACGGTCAATCCCAAATGTGAAGGGCTTCAGAGCCCAATAAATATAATCAATTCCAAACTTTTCAACTGCTCGTTGGACCCGTTTTTTAGTGTTATTTGAGACCACGATGATGCGAATACCTGCATCCCGAAGGTCATGTAGCCATTGCTTCATCTCTGGCGTCCCGTCAGGGTTGTTCCAAGCAATGAGGGTATTGTCCAAATCGACCAAAACAGCCTTGATTCCATGCGCCTGCAGGCTTGGGACTGTCAGATCATAGACTGCTTCCACAGCAAAGTCTGGCATGTAGTTTTCAATCACCATTTTGGCTCCTTTTCTTTTATTTTCTAGTAATTTTCTTCAGCCATTGAGATAAGGCCACCCATAAAATCAAGCTAGTCATTAAGATATAAATCCAAGCATTTGGCTCTTCTGTAAATGGTAGAGGAACATTCATTCCGAAGAAACCTGTAATAACCGCAAGTACTGCTAGTAAGACGGAGATAATAGTCAAAATTGACAAACTATCATTCAAGTTATTGTTTAGGATGTTGTTGTAAGAAGCTGAGAGTTGTTGCAAGACTTGAGAAATCAAGTCTGTCATAGACACCAACTGATGGGCTTCAATCATGGCATCATCAAACTGCTCTCGTTCGACATCATTAAATCTCCGATAAAGAGCATGGCCCTGGATATGTTCCAAGAGGAGTCGATTTTGTTTTGCTGCTGCTGTCAAGTAAACCATACCAGTCTCCAAGTCAGAGAGGGCGAAGAGATTTTTCTTTGTTGTAGTTTGACGTAGCAAGGCACTAATTTCGTCCTTACTTTTATCCATCTCTTCAATGACAGGATAATAAGCGTTACTGATAATCTCTAAACCAGCAAAGAGAAACTTGTAAATAGAAAGCGACTCATGGCTATCCAGATAAGCTGACATCTGATCAATGACATAAGCATTCTTATGGTTGCTGATGGTAATCATTCGTTGTCTTTCGACGATAAAGGTCATCGGAATCGCTTCATAATATTCTTTGTCTTTTTCTAAATCAAGAACATTATAAATAAAGGTTACCGTCTCCGTTTCACGGTTATAATCCATATGAGCTCGTTCATTTCTATCCAGAGCATACTCAATGGTTTCCTTGTCCAATCCATAGATGTCAGAAAGATCTTCCATATTTTTAATCTTATCCACATCAAGGTCTATCCAGGTACAACCATTGCCCAACTGCTTTTCTAAAACCATCTTTTCTCCTTTATTAAACTCTTTCTATTGTACCATAAATCTGCTAAAATTTCAGGCCTGGTCTGTCCGAGAGAAATTGCTGACGACGGTGATATTGCGATTTGGAACGAAGTGTAGAACCTGGTCTTCTCCTCTGAGTTGCGTTGTTCGAATGCCGACGCTGACGACCTTGCCCGATACAGTAATAGGACCATTTGTCAAAACAACCTCATCTCCCACATCCAGTTGACGTTCAAAGAGGATGAAAAAGCCATTGATAACATCAGACAGAAAACCTTGGGCTCCCATACCAATGGCTACCCCAGCAATCCCAGCCCCTGCCAGCAAACTAGAAACAGGCAAACCTAAAATCGACAAAATGCAGTAGAGCAAAAAGAAATAAAGGGTATAATTAAACACATTTTCTAACAGACGTGAGATGGTTTTCTGACGCCCGACATCATGACGAGACATTTTTAGAGAAGGTTTAACAATTCTCTGCACCATCGTATGAAGTAATTTCTTAGCTATATAAAAGAGTAAAAATAGGAATAACAGAGAAAGTACCTTGGTTAAAATATTCTCGATAATCGCTGTAACATCAAGCTTATTGAGGTAGGTTTGAAAAAATTCTTGCATAGAAAACTCCTTTCATTTATTATACCATACTTTCATAAAGTGTCATTCTCCATAAATATTCAAAAATAATTTCAAAAATAGACAGAAAATTCTTGATTTTAGTTCATATTTATACTATAATCATAAACATTACACAACAAAGGAGATTGTTATGAAAAAATTCATTCATGCTTGGAATAAGGCAAGCCTAATCAAACGTATCTTGATTGGCATGCTTATTGGAGGAACCCTAGGACTGACACTTCCTAACATTTCAGGAATTGGTCTACTCGGAGATCTCTTTGTTGGTGGCCTCAAAGCCATCGCACCGATTCTGGTCTTTGCCCTCGTTGCCAATGCCCTTTCCCAACATCAAAAGGGCCAAGATAGCAATATGAAAACCGTTATCTTCCTTTACTTGATGGGAACCTTTGCCGCTGCCCTTATCGCTGTACTAGCAAGTTTCATCGTACCTGTTGAAATTACCCTAAATAGTGCTAATACCGATATTGCTCCACCAGATGGAATTGGACAGGTCCTCAGCAACCTTTTGCTCAAACTGGTTGACAATCCAGTCAATGCCCTCGTTACAGCCAACTACATCGGTATCTTATCTTGGGCAGTTGTTTTCGGGATTGCTATGAGAGAGGCAAGTAAAAACAGTAAAGAATTACTGAAAACCATGGCTGATGTGACTTCTAAGATTGTCGAATGGATCATCAACCTAGCTCCGTTTGGAATCCTTGGCCTTGTCTTTAAAACCATCTCTGATAAGGGAATCGGTAGTCTAGCCAACTACGGAATCTTGCTTGCCCTCTTGGTGACAACCATGTTCTTTGTGGCTCTGGTAGTCAATCCACTAATTGCCTTCCTCTTTATGAAGAGAAATCCTTATCCCCTTGTTTGGAAATGTTTGCGTGTCAGCGGTGTAACAGCCTTCTTCACTCGTAGTTCTGCGGCTAACATCCCTGTCAATATGAAACTCTGTCATGACCTTGGACTGAATCCAGATACCTATTCGGTTTCTATCCCACTTGGTTCTACTATCAACATGGCCGGGGCAGCAATTACCATTAATGTTCTAACCCTTGCTGCAGTAAATACTCTTGGCATCCCTGTTGACTTTGCGACAGCCTTTGTCCTTAGTGTAGTAGCAGCTATCTCAGCCTGTGGTGCTTCTGGTATTGCCGGTGGTTCCCTCCTTCTTATCCCAGTTGCTTGTAGCCTTTTTGGTATTTCTAACGATATTGCGATGCAAGTTGTCGGTGTTGGATTTGTGATTGGTGTCATCCAAGACTCATGTGAAACAGCCCTCAACTCTTCTACAGATGTCCTCTTCACCGCCGTTGCCGAATACGCAGCAGCCCGTAAAAAATAACTCATAAAGGCAAGCCTGCTTCGGTCTTGTCTTTTCCGCTTTTATTCTAATACTCAATGAAAATCTCTTCAAACCACGTCAGCTTCCATCTGCAACCTCAAAACAGTGTTTTGAGCTGACTTCATCAGTTCTATCCACAACCTCAAAACGGTGTTTTGAGCAGCCTGCGGCTAGCTTCCTAGTTTGCTTTTTGATTTTCATTGAGTATAACTTACTAGGAAATTCTTATGTCTATTAGCCAACGTACGACCAAGCTCATCTTAGCTACCTGTCTTGCCTGCCTTCTTGCTTACTTTCTCAATCTTTCTTCAGCTGTCTCGGCTGGAATTATTGCTCTTTTAAGCCTCTCTGATACACGTAGAAGTACTTTAAAACTGGCCCGCAATCGTCTTTTTTCCATGCTTCTAGCTCTGGCTATCGGTGTTTTGGCTTTTCACTTGAGCGGATTTCATATCTGGAGCCTTGGCCTCTATCTGGCTCTCTATGTGCCTCTAGCCTACAAGATGGGCTGGGAAATTGGCATCACACCAAGCACTGTTTTGGTTAGCCACCTCTTGGTACAAGAGTCAACCTCTCTAGACCTTCTAGTCAATGAATTTCTTCTCTTTGCTATCGGTACAGGATTTGCCTTACTGGTCAATCTCTATATGCCTTCACGAGAAGAGGAAATCCATCACTACCACATATTAGTAGAAGAAAAGTTAAAAGATATTCTCCATCGCTTCAAATATTATTTATCCAGAGGAGATGGACGCAACCGAGCACAGCTAGTAGAAGAATTAGACACCCTTTTGGAAGAAGCCCTCAGACTGGTCTATCTAGATCACTCTGACCAGCTCTTTCACCAGACCGACTACCATATCCACTACTTTGAGATGAGACAACGACAAAGTCGTATCCTGCGAAATATGGCCCAGCAAATCAATACCTGTCACCTAGCTGCCAGTGAGAGCCTGATTTTAGCCCAACTCTTTTCAAAAATTGCAGGGCAACTGAGCCAGACCAATCCTGCTTCTGATTTACTAGATGAAATTGAACGTTATCTGGAAGTCTTTCGCAACCGCAGTCTGCCCAAGACAAGAGAAGAATTTGAAACCCGCGCCACACTCCTCCAACTCCTACGTGAAGCCAAAACCTTCATCCAAGTAAAAGTTGACTTTTACCAAAAATATGGACAGTAAAAAAGAAAACTTCAGACCAATCACAAAAGGTGAATATCTGAAGTTTTCTTTTATAGTCAACTGAAACAGGAGTAGGACAAAAGAGCCTCGTAAAAGGTATTGCAACTTGGT
>NZ_JUUO01000118.1 GCF_001074975.1 Streptococcus pseudopneumoniae
CGTCGTCTGAGACTAACTTCCAGTTTTGGGAGAGAGGTGGAAGTTACTTTGAGAAGTTACGCATTGGAATTTGAAAATTTCCAGACTTTTTTCCTTTTTGGAAAACTTCTAAAATATGGTATAATGAAAAGATAAAGAAGTTGGGGGTAGAAGATGAACATTCAACAATTACGCTATGTTGTTGCCATTGCCAATAGCGGTACTTTCCGTGAAGCTGCTGAGAAGATGTATGTGAGTCAGCCGAGTCTGTCTATTTCTGTTCGTGATTTGGAAAAAGAGTTGGGCTTTAAGATTTTCCGTCGGACCAGCTCAGGGACTTTCTTGACCCGTCGTGGTATGGAATTCTATGAAAAAGCGCAAGAATTGGTTAAAGGATTTGATATTTTTCAAAATCAGTATGCCAATCCTGAGGAAGAAAAAGATGAATTTTCCATTGCCAGTCAGCACTATGACTTCTTGCCACCAACCATTACAGCCTTCTCAGAGCGCTATCCTGACTATAAGAACTTCCGTATTTTTGAGTCTACTACAGTTCAAATACTTGATGAAGTAGCTCAGGGGCACAGTGAGATTGGGATTATCTACCTCAACAATCAAAATAAAAAAGGGATCATGCAACGGGTTGAAAAGCTAGGTCTTGAGGTCATTGAATTAATTCCCTTTCATACCCATATTTATCTTCGTGAAGGGCATCCTTTAGCCCAGAAAGAGGAATTGGTCATGGAGGATTTAGCAGATTTACCAACGGTTCGTTTCACTCAAGAGAAAGACGAGTACCTTTATTATTCAGAGAATTTTGTTGATACTAGTGCAAGCTCACAGATGTTTAATGTGACAGACCGTGCTACTTTGAATGGTATTTTGGAGCGGACGGACGCCTATGCGACAGGTTCTGGATTTTTAGATAGTGATAGTGTTAATGGTATCACAGTCATTCGTCTCAAGGATAACCTAGATAATCGCATGGTCTATGTTAAACGTGAGGAAGTGGAGCTTAGTCAAGCTGGGAATCTTTTCGTAGAAGTCATGCAAGAATATTTTAATCAGAAGAGGAAATCATGAAAAAAAGAGGAATAGTGGCAGTCATTGTACTGCTTTTGATTGGGCTGGATCAGTTAGTTAAATCCTATATCGTCCAGCAGATTCCACTGGGTGAAGTACGCTCTTGGATTCCCAATTTCGTTAGCTTGACCTACCTGCAAAATAGAGGGGCAGCCTTCTCCATGTTACAAGACCAGCAGTGGTTATTTGCTATCATTACACTTGTCGTTATGGTAGGTGCCATTTGGTATCTACATAAGCACATGGAGGACTCACTCTGGATGGTCTTGGGTTTGACCTTGATTATCGCAGGTGGTCTTGGAAACTTTATTGACAGAATTAGTCAGGGATTTGTTGTGGATATGTTCCACCTTGACTTTATCAATTTTGCAATTTTCAATGTAGCAGATAGCTATTTGACGGTTGGAGTGATTATTTTATTGATTGCAATGCTAAAAGAGGAAACAAATGGAAATTAAAATTGAAACTGGTGGCATGCGTTTGGATAAGGCTTTGTCGGATTTGACAGAATTATCACGTAGTCTCGCGAATGAACAAATTAAATCAGGCCAGGTCTTGGTCAATGGCCAAGTCAAGAAAGCTAAATACACTGTTCGAGAGGGAGATATCGTCACTTACCATGTACCAGAGCCGGAGGTTTTAGAGTATGTGGCTGAGAATCTTCCACTAGAAATCATCTACCAAGATGAGGATGTGGCTGTCGTTAACAAACCTCAGGGGATGGTTGTGCATCCGAGTGCTGGTCATATTAGTGGTACTCTGGTAAATGCCCTTATGTATCATATTAAGGACTTGTCGGGTATCAATGGGGTTCTGCGTCCAGGAATTGTTCACCGTATTGATAAAGATACGTCAGGCCTTCTCATGATTGCTAAAAACGATGAGGCGCATCTAGCACTTGCCAAAGAACTCAAGGATAAAAAGTCTTTACGCAAATATTGGGCGATTGTTCATGGAAATCTACCCAATGATCGCGGTGTGATTGAAGCGCCGATTGGCCGTAGTGAAAAAGACCGTAAGAAACAGGCTGTGACTGCTAAAGGGAAGCCTGCAGTGACTCGTTTCCACGTCTTGGAACGCTTTGGTGATTACAGCTTAGTGGAGTTACAACTGGAGACAGGGCGTACCCATCAAATCCGTGTTCATATGGCTTATATTGGTCATCCAGTCGCTGGGGATGAAGTCTATGGTCCACGCAAGACACTTAAGGGACATGGACAATTTCTTCATGCTAAGACTTTAGGGTTTACTCATCCACGAACAGGTGAGATTTTGGAATTTACTGCAGATATCCCAGAGATTTTTAAGGAAACCTTGGAGAAATTGAGAAAATAAGAATGAAAAAGAAATTAACTAGTTTGGCACTTGCAGGCGCTTTTTTAGGTGTGTCATGGTATGGTAATGTACAAGCTCAAGAAAGTTCGGGAAATAAAATTCACTTTATAAATGTTCATGAAGGTGGCAGTGATGCAATTATTCTTGAAAGTAATGGACATTTTGCCATAGTGGATACAGGAGAAGATTATGATTTCCCAGATGGAAGTGATTCTCGTTATCCATGGAGAGAAGGAACTGAAACGTCTTATAAGCATGTTCTGACAGACCGTGTCTTTCGTCATTTGAAGGAATTGGGTGTCCAAAAACTTGATTTTATTTTAGTGACTCATACCCACAGTGATCATATTGGAAATGTTGATGAATTATTGTCTACCTATCCAGTTGACCGAGTTTATCTTAAAAAATATAGTGATAATCGTATTACTAATTCTGAACGCCTATGGGATAATCTGTATGGCTATAATAAGGTTTTACAGACTGCTGCAGAAAAAGGTGTTTCAGTTATTCAAAACATCACACAAGGAGATGCTCATTTTAAGTTTGGGGACATGGATATCCAGCTCTATAATTATGAAAATGAAACAGATTCGTCGGGTGAATTAAAGAAAATTTGGGATGACAATTCCAATTCCTTGATTAGTGTGGTGAAAGTCAATGGCAAGAAAATTTACCTTGGGGGAGACTTAGATAATGTTCATGGAGCAGAAGACAAGTATGGTCCTCTTATTGGAAAAGTTGATTTGATGAAGTTTAATCATCACCATGATACCAACAAATCAAATACCAAGGATTTCATCAGAAATTTGAGTCCGAGTTTGATTGTTCAAACCTCGGATAGTCTACCTTGGAAAAATGGTGTTGACAGTGAGTATGTCAATTGGCTCAAAGAACGAGGAATTGAGAGAATTAATGCAGCCAGCAAAGACTATGATGCAACAGTTTTTGATATTCGAAAAGATGGGTTTGTCAATATTTCAACGTCCTACAAGTCGATTCCAAGTTTTCAAGCTGGTTGGCATAAGAGTGCATATGGTAATTGGTGGTATCAAGCGCCTGATTCTACAGGAGAATATGCTGTCGGTTGGAATGAAATCGAAGGTGAATGGTATTACTTTAACCAAAGAGGTATCTTGTTACAGAATCAATGGAAAAAATGGAACAATCGTTGGTTCTATTTGACAGACTCTGGTGCTTCTGCAAAAAATTGGAAGAAAATCGATGGAACCTGGTATTATTTCAACAAAGAAAAACAGATGGAAATTGGTTGGGTAAATACTGGAGGTCAGAACTATTATTTATCAAACGATGGTTCTATGAAGACAAGTTGGCTTCAATATAAGGGTCAATGGTATTACTTTGCTCAATCAGGGGAAATGAAAACGGGTTGGGTAAAAGATAAAGAAACCTGGTACTATATGGATTCCACTGGTATCATGAAGACAGGTGAGATAGAAGTTGCTGGTCATCATTATTATCTAAAAGAATCAGGAGCTATGAAGCAAGGCTGGCATAAAAAGGTAAATGATTGGTACTTCTACAATACAGATGGTTCACGAGCTGTTGGTTGGATCAAAGACAAGGACAAATGGTACTTCTTGAAAGAAAATGGTCAATTACTTGTGAACGGTAAGACACCAGAAGGCTATACTGTTGATTCAAGTGGTGGCTGGTTAGTGGATGTTCCGGTAGAGAAATCTGCTACAACTAGAGCTACAAGTAATTCGGAAATAAAAGAATCCAAAGAAGTAGTGAAAAAAGATCTTGAAAATAAGGCAACGAGTCAACATGAAAGTGGTACAAGTTCTTCAACTAGTCAAGATTTGACTTCAGTAATTTCGCAAAGCTCTGAAACGAGTGCAAACAAATCGGAATCAGAACAGTAGTAAACATTAGTATCTTAAAAATATGATTAAATCGCTATTCTTAGGAGTAGCGATTTTTCTTTTTATTTAAAAAGGGTACAAAAGGGGTGAGTAAGTAATTTCCTAACTGTCTAACTCAACCTAAAAATCCTCAATCGTAGTGATTGAGGATTGAGCAAATAAATCTTAAACAATACCTTGGGCAATCATAGCGTTTGCTACATTTTCAAAGGCAGCAATGTTAGCTCCTGCTAGGTAGTCTTTATCAAGACCATATGTTTCTGAAGTTGTTTTAGCTGTGTTGAAGATGTTTGTCATGATATCTTTGAGACGTCCATCAACTTCTTCACGAGTCCATGAGAGTCGAAGGCTATTTTGGCTCATTTCGAGGGCTGAAACAGCTACACCACCAGCATTGGCAGCTTTGGCAGGTCCGTAGAAGATACCATTTTCTTTGTAGACTTTGATGGCATCAAGGTCGCTTGGCATGTTGGCACCTTCAGATACACAGATCACGCCTTGAGCAACCAAACGTTTAGCTGCTTCACCATTGATTTCATTTTGAGTCGCACATGGAAGAGCGATATCATAGTTTCCAGCGTAAGTCCATACAGAACCTTCATGATAAGTAGCAGTTGCTTTCTCAGCTGCATACTCAGTCAAACGAGCGCGACGTTTTTCTTTAACATCAACCAAAAGATCGAAGTCGATACCATTTTCATCGATGACATAACCATTTGAGTCAGATACAGAGATAACAGTTGCACCAAGTTCAGTCGCTTTTTGAAGAGCATATTGAGCAACGTTACCAGAACCTGAAATAACGACTTTCTTACCAGCAAAGCTGTTGCCGTTAGCTTTGAGCATTTCTTCAGTGTAGTAAACCAAACCGTAACCAGTTGCTTCTGGACGAATCAAGCTACCACCGAATGGAAGAGGTTTACCAGTCAAGACACCAGCATCAAATTGGTTAAGGCGTTTGTATTGACCGTAAAGGTAACCAATCTCACGTCCACCAACACCGATATCACCAGCAGGTACGTCAAGTGATGGTCCGATGTATTTTTGCAATTCAGTCATGAAGCTTTGGCAGAAGCGCATCACTTCAGCATCTGTTTTACCTTTAGGATCGAAGTCTGATCCGCCTTTACCTCCACCGATAGGAAGTCCAGTCAAAACGTTTTTAAAGATTTGTTCAAATCCGAGGAATTTCAAAATCCCTTGGTTTACAGTTGGGTGGAAACGAAGTCCGCCTTTGTATGGTCCAACAGCTGAGTTGAATTGAACACGGTAACCGCGGTTTACTTGAACTTTTCCATCACGGTCAACCCAAGGAACACGGAAAGAAATCACACGCTCAGGCTCAGTAATACGTGCTAAGATATTTTCTTCGATATACTCAGGGTGTTTTTCAAATACAGGTTCCAAAGTGTTGAAAAATTCTTCAACAGCTTGGAGGAATTCAGCCTCGTGCCCGTTACGAGCTTTTACAGTTTCAAACACGCTTTGGATATATTCTTTAGCAGATGTCATATCGTTCTCCTTTTGTTGTTATATTTTATTACATGAGCCATTATAGCAGAATTTTTTTTGAGTGTAAAGAAAAAAACAGAAATTTTCTAAAAATTCTTTCAATTTATAAAACCGAACGTTTTAGATAGAAATTAGTTTATCAAAGAGAAAAGCTGAAAATATGGTATAATATTAGAAATAAATGGAATCCGGAGGATCAGAATCATGGTATCAACGAAAACACAAATTGCTGGTTTTGAGTTTGACAATTGCTTGATGAATGCAGCAGGTGTGGCTTGTATGACGATAGAGGAGCTAGAAGGGGTTAAAAACTCAGCGGCAGGAACCTTTGTCACTAAGACAGCGACCTTGGACTTCCGTCAGGGAAATCCTGAGCCACGCTATCAAGATGTTCCACTTGGTTCCATCAACTCTATGGGCTTGCCAAATAATGGCTTAGACTATTATTTGGACTATCTTTTGGACTTGCAGGAAAAAGAGCCAAGCCGAACTTTCTTCTTATCTCTAGTCGGCATGTCTCCAGAAGAAACCCATACTATCTTGAAAAAAGTCCAAGAGAGTGATTTTCGTGGTCTGACTGAGCTAAACCTTTCCTGTCCAAATGTTCCAGGTAAACCTCAGATTGCCTATGATTTTGAGACAACAGATCGGATTTTGGCAGAGGTGTTTGCCTACTTCACTAAACCTCTGGGAATTAAATTGCCACCATATTTTGACATTGTTCACTTTGACCAAGCGGCAGCTATTTTCAACAAGTATCCGCTCAAGTTTATCAACTGCGTCAACTCTATCGGAAACGGCCTTTATATAGAAGATGAGTCTGTCGTTATTCGTCCTAAAAATGGTTTTGGTGGAATTGGTGGGGAGTATATCAAACCGACTGCTTTAGCTAATGTTCATGCCTTCTACCAACGTCTCAATCCTCAAATCTAAATCATCGGAACAGGTGGCGTGTTGACTGGTCGTGATGCCTTTGAACATATCCTCTGTGGAGCAAGTATGGTGCAGGTGGGAACCACCCTTCACAAAGAAGGAGTTGGTGCTTTTGATCGTATTACCAATGAACTGAAAGCAATCATGGCGGAAAAAGGGTACGAAAGCCTAGAAGATTTCCGTGGGAAATTACGCTATATTGATTAAATTCATTAAAAAATCAGAAGAAAGGAGAGAAGATGCTAGCTATTGAAGAAAGTCAGAAGTTGACTTTATCAAATTTACCGAGTCTGAGCCTATTTACAGGGACAGATCAGGGCCAGTTTGAAGTGATGAAGAGTCAAGTATTGAAACAGATTGGCTATGATTCTGCTGACCTCAACTTTGCCTACTTTGATATGAAAGAAGTAGTTTACAAAGATGTAGAACTGGAGTTGGTCAGCCTTCCTTTCTTTGCGGATGAGAAAATCGTGATATTAGACCATTTTGTCGATATTACAACAACCAAGAAACGCTTTTTAACAGATGATGAGCTCAAGTCATTTGAGGAATACCTTGACAATCCTTCACCAATAACTAAGTTGTTGATCTTTGCGGAAGGAAAACTGGATAGCAAGAGACGGTTGGTTAAATTACTTAAGCGTGATGCTAAGTTTTTTGATGCAGTAGAAGCCAAAGAACAAGAATTACGCCAGTATTTCCAAAAGTGGAGCCAGAAACAAGGTCTGCAGTTTGCCAATCATTCTTTTGAAAATCTTCTCGTCAAGTCGGGTTTTCAATTTAGCGAAATCCAGAAAAATCTCCTCTTTTTACAGTCCTATAAGGAAAATTCTGTTATCGAAGAAGAGGATATTGTCAACGCTATTCCCAAGACCTTACAGGACAATATTTTTGATTTAACTCAGTTTATTCTGACTAAAAAGATGGACCAGGCACGAGACTTGGTTAGAGACTTGACCTTGCAAGGTGAAGATGAAATAAAGTTGATTGCAGTCATGCTAGGACAATTTCGGACTTTTACTCAGGTGAAGATTTTGGCGGAGTCTGGACAAACAGAATCGCAGATTGCAAGTAGTTTAGGCAGTTATCTCGGACGCAATCCCAATCCCTATCAAATCAAGTTTGCGCTGAGAGATGCGCGAGGACTTTCTTTGAGCTTTTTGAAGCAAGCTATTTCCTACTTGATTGAGACAGATTATCAGATTAAAACAGGTCTTTATGAAAAAGGTTTCCTTTTCGAAAAAGCACTCTTACAGATTGCTAGTCAGGTCAATTGACATTTTTTGAAACTACAACCCACGTCAAGATTATCTTGTCATGGGTTTCTTAGTGATTTGCTTGTTTTATACTCAATGAAAATCAAAGAGCAAACTAGGAAACTAGCCGCAGGCTGCTCAAAGCACTGCTTTGAGGTTGTAGATAAGACTGACGAAGTCAGCTCAAAACACTGTTTTGAGGTTGTAGATAAGACTGACGAAGTCAGTAACATATACCTACGGCAAGGCGTCGTTGACGCGGTTTGAAGAGATTTTCAAAGAGTATTATTAGAAAGTATTTCAGTGATTTCCTTATCTATAAGCAAAAAACTTGAAAAAAGTGAATGTTTGCGTTATCATTTTCATATAGAAAGAAAAAGAGGTATTACAGATGGCTATTATCTTACCAGATCTTCCATATGCATACGACGCTTTGGAACCATACATCGATGCGGAAACAATGCACTTGCACCATGACAAACACCATCAAACTTATGTCAACAATGCTAATGCAGCTCTTGAAAAACACCCTGAAATCGGTGAAGACCTTGAAGCCTTGCTTGCTGATGTAGAATCTATCCCAGCTGATATCCGTCAAGCACTTATCAACAACGGTGGTGGACACTTGAACCACGCTCTTTTCTGGGAATTGATGACTCCTGAAAAAACAGCTCCATCAGCAGAACTTGCAGCAGCAATCGATGCAACATTTGGTTCATTTGAAGAATTCCAAGCAGCCTTCACTGCAGCCGCAACAACTCGTTTTGGTTCAGGATGGGCATGGTTGGTTGTCAACAAAGAAGGTAAACTTGAAGTGACTTCAACAGCAAACCAAGACACACCAATCTCAGAAGGTAAAAAACCAATCTTGGGCTTGGACGTTTGGGAACATGCTTACTACGTGAAATACCGCAACGTGCGTCCTGACTACATCAAAGCTTTCTTCTCAGTGATCAACTGGAACAAAGTAGATGAATTGTACGCAGCTGCTAAATAATGATAGTTGGAGGGAAGAATTGTTCTTCTCTTTTTAAGGTTATATTATTTGGTCTGACAAAATCGTCAGACTTTTTTCATTTTTATGAGAAACGTGCTAACTGCTAGAAATTATGGTAGAATAAAGTATTAAGTAATCGTGAAAAAAGGATATCTATGCGAAAAGAAATTGCACCTGAATTATACAACTATAACAAGTTTCCTGGTCCTGAGTTCCATTTACATGGGGACAAGGTCGAAACGGAAGGGATAGCTTTTTCCTTGGTGGAAAATATCAAGGATGCCTTTGATGTGACGGCTTTTAATCAGCGTTTTTCAGAAGTTTTAACTAAGTTTGATTATATCGTGGGAGACTGGAGCAACGAACAGCTTCGCCTACGAGGTTTTTATAAGGATGATCGAACAGAAGAAAAACTTGAAAAAATCAGTCGTTTACAAGACTACCTTTTAGAGTATTGTAGTTATGGTTGTGCCTATTTTGTCTTAGAAAATGAAGCCCCTAAGCGCGCATCATTTGACAAGAAAATGCGTAAGAAGGAAGAAGAAACACCTTCTAGAAAAGGAAAGAAATCGGCTCAAACAAAACGAAAACCGAATGCAGATAAGAAAAATAGACGTCGTCAGAAAGACCAGCATTCTCAGAAAGAGGACAAGGGGCAACGTCATTTTGTCATTCGTCAGAAGTGAGTAGGAATAAGGAGAAGAAATGAAACCGTCAATTTATAGTTTAACACGTCAAACCATGCAGGAATGGGTTTTGGAGCAGGGAGAAAAGAAATTCCGTGCAGATCAAATCTGGGAATGGCTTTACCGTAAACGTGTCCAGTCATTTGAAGAGATGACCAACCTTTCCAAGGATTTGATTGCTAAGCTTAATGACAAGTTTGTGGTCAATCCCTTGAAACAGCGTATCGTTCAAGAATCTGCTGATGGTACAGTTAAATATCTTTTTGAGTTGCCTGATGGTATGCTGATTGAGACTGTACTGATGCGTCAGCACTATGGTTTGTCAGTCTGTGTGACCACTCAGGTCGGCTGTAATATCGGTTGTACCTTCTGTGCCTCTGGTTTGATTAAGAAACAACGTGACCTCAATAACGGTGAAATCGTAGCGCAAATCATGCTGGTTCAGAAATACTTTGATGAGCGTGGTCAGGATGAACGCGTCAGCCACATCGTTGTCATGGGTATCGGTGAGCCCTTTGATAACTACAACAATGTCTTGAATTTCGTTCGTACCATCAATGATGACAAGGGGATGGCTATCGGGGCTCGTCACATCACTGTTTCTACGTCAGGTTTGGCCCATAAAATTCGTGATTTTGCTAATGAAGGAGTTCAGGTCAATCTTGCCGTTTCTCTTCACGCGCCTAACAATGAATTACGCTCAAGCATCATGAAGATTAACCGTGCCTTTCCGATTGAAAAACTCTTTGCCGCTATTGAGTACTATATCGAAACAACCAATCGTCGTGTGACCTTTGAGTATATTATGCTCAATGAAGTCAATGACGGTGTAGAACAAGCCTTAGAATTGGCTGAATTGCTCAAGAATATTAAGAAATTGTCTTATGTAAACTTGATTCCTTATAACCCAGTTAGTGAGCATGACCAATATAGCCGTAGTCCTAAAGAGCGCGTCCTGGCCTTCTATGATACGCTTAAGAAAAAAGGGGTTAACTGTGTGGTTCGTCAAGAGCATGGTACTGATATTGATGCAGCTTGTGGACAATTGCGTTCTAATACAATGAAACGCGACCGCCAGAAAGCAGTCGCAGCAGTCAATCCTTAATGATGAAGAAAACTTATAATCATGTTTTGGTCTGGGGAGTCATTTTCTATAGCATTTGTATTGTCTATTTTTGCTTTACTCTTCAAGAACATTCTCCTGCGGGAGTGGAAACTCCAGGTATTCAGCATCTTGGACGCCTGGTTTTTCTTTTGACTCCTTTCAATTCTTTTTGGAAACTGGGCGAAGTGAGTGATGTAGGACAATTATCTTGGATTTTTTTACAAAATATCCTCAATGTCTTCTTGCTTTTTCCTTTGGTATTCCAACTCCTTTATCTCCTTCCAAACTTGCGGAAAACAAAAAAAGTGCTACTTTTTAGTTTTCTAGTGAGTCTTGGAATTGAGTGTACGCAGTTAGTCTTGGACTTTTTCTTTGATTTTAATCGCGTCTTTGAGATTGATGATTTGTGGACCAATACCTTGGGTGGCTATTTGGCTTGGCTCCTCTATAAACAATTACATAAAAACAAGATAAGGAATTAAAATGAGTATTTTAGAAGTTAAAAATTTGAGTCACGGTTTTGGCGACCGTGCAATTTTTGAAGATGTGTCCTTCCGTCTCCTCAAGGGGGAACATATCGGCCTGGTCGGTGCTAATGGTGAAGGGAAATCAACCTTTATGAGCATTGTGACTGGTAAGATGTTACCAGATGAAGGGAAGGTTGAGTGGTCAAAGTATGTGACTGCTGGTTACTTGGATCAGCACTCTGTCTTGGAAGAAGGACAGTCGGTGCGTGATGTTCTCCGTACAGCCTTTGATGAGCTTTTCAAAGCAGAAGCCCGTATCAATGACCTCTATATGGAAATGGCTGAAGATGGAGCGGATGTTGATGCTCTCATGGAAGAAGTGGGAGAACTTCAAGACCGTCTGGAGAGTCGTGATTTCTATACCTTGGATGCTAAGATTGACGAAGTAGCACGTGCCCTTGGTGTCATGGACTTTGGTATGGATACGGATGTAACGTCTTTGTCAGGTGGGCAAAGAACAAAAGTGCTTTTGGCTAAACTTCTCCTTGAAAAGCCTGATATCTTGCTTTTGGACGAGCCGACCAACTACTTGGATGCTGAGCACATTGACTGGCTTAAGCGCTATCTCCAAAACTATGAAAATGCCTTTGTCCTTATTTCGCACGATATTCCATTCCTAAACGACGTTATCAATATTGTTTATCATGTGGAAAATCAACAGCTGACGCGTTATTCTGGTGACTACTACCAGTTCCAAGAAGTCTATGCTATGAAGAAATCTCAGCTAGAGGCTGCCTACGAACGTCAGCAAAAAGAAATTGCAGACCTCAAAGACTTTGTAGCTCGAAACAAAGCGCGTGTTGCAACACGAAACATGGCCATGTCTCGTCAGAAGAAATTGGATAAGATGGATATTATCGAGCTGCAAAGTGAGAAACCAAAACCATCCTTTGATTTCAAATCAGCTCGTACACCCGGGCGCTTTATCTTCCAAGCCAAGGATTTGCAAATTGGTTATGACCGTCCACTTACAAAGCCCTTAAACCTAACCTTTGAACGCAATCAAAAGGTTGCTATTATCGGGGCAAATGGTATCGGGAAAACAACTCTCTTGAAGAGTCTTTTGGGAATTATCCCGCCAATCGCTGGGGAAGTGGAACGCGGTGACTACCTAGAACTCGGTTACTTTGAACAGGAAGTAGAAGGTGGAAATCGTCAAACACCACTAGAGGCTGTCTGGAATGCCTTTCCTGCACTTAATCAAGCAGAAGTCCGTGCAGCCCTTGCCCGGTGTGGTTTGACAACCAAGCATATTGAAAGCCAAATTCAGGTCTTGTCAGGTGGGGAACAAGCCAAGGTTCGTTTCTGTCTCCTGATGAATCGTGAAAACAATGTTTTAGTGCTGGACGAGCCGACCAACCACTTGGATGTGGATGCCAAGGATGAACTCAAACGCGCTCTCAAAGAATACAAGGGGTCTATCCTTATGGTCTGTCACGAACCAGACTTTTATGAAGGCTGGATGGACCAAATATGGGATTTTAATAATTTAACTTAAGAATGAGAGTAAAAGAAATACAGTACCGAATATGGATACTGTATTTTTTTGTTTTTGTATTCAATGAAAATCAAAGAGCAAACTAGGAAGCTAGCCGCAGGTTGCTCAAAACACAGTTTTGAGGTTGTGGATAGAACCTGACAAAGTCAGTAACATATATACGGTAAGGCGACGCTGACGTGGTTTGAAGAGATTTTCGAAGAGTATTAAGATTTAAAATCGTAGTCTTTCACAACTTCGATGCTATCGATAGTAATAGCAGTCGTTGGCTTGTCTTTTTCATCTTTTTCGGCTTTAGCAATTTTATCTACAACATCCATACCATCAATCACTTGGCCAAAGACTGGGTGCTTGCCATCTAGACTAGGATTTCCACCTTCTTTGTAGGCTTCGATAATTTTCTGTGGATACTTGCTTGTAGGGAGTTTAGCAGAGGTATCTGTAGAGTTTTGGTTGATGAAGAACTGGCTACCATTGGTGTTTGGTTGACCAGTATTAGCCATAGAAAGAGCCCCACGGATGTTATAGAGGTAAGGAGTGATTTCGTTCTTGAAACCAGTTCCCTTGTCTTTTGTCTTATCCTTGTCATGCCAGATAGACTGACCACCTGTACCGTCCCCTTGTGGATCTCCAGTTTGGACCATAAAGCCATCGATAACACGGTGGAAGGTAATGCCGTTATAATAGCCTTCTTTTGCATGAGTAAGGAAATTTTCGACCGCTAGAGGAGCGAGTTTAGGGAAGAGTTTAATGCGAATATCACCTTGGCTTGTGTGGAGAATGACTTCAGCCTCGTCTTCAGCAACTTCCTTGGAAAGTTGCGGGAAATTGGCGTTTTCGTTTGTTAAAGCATCGTTTAACTCCTTGGCAGATTGGGCAGTTGCTTTAGAACTTTCTTCAGCAGCAAGACTGGAATCAACATAGTCATCACCACGAAGACTGCGTTGGATGCTGCTACATCCAGCTAGGGCTATAGTTGATAGTAAAAGAAGGGTTGCTAGTTTTTTCATTCTGATCCTCTCAAAAATTCATTTCTACCATTGTACCTTAAAAGGAAGGGGATTTCAAATGTTAGTGACAAGGTCGTTTAAGAGAAAGTCAACCAAAAAGTCGCTTGATTAGAGATTTTTCTTTGGATGACGGTCGACAATGTCCTGGTACTGTTTCAGTATCTGCTCTCCCTTTGGAGTCAATTTGTAGCCACGAACGGTAAAATGACTTGCTAATTCTTCCTCCGTCAAGTTGTCATGAAGAGCTTGGTCCAGATCTGTAGCCTTCATCTTAGAAAGTCCTGTAATTCCTTTGCTTTTCAGGATATTCTTTTTCATAGTAGCATTTAGATGGTCAAGCGAGTCAAAAGCAGTTTCGACAAGAGCATAACCTTTTTCCACCAGAGTTGTTAGATGCTTAGGGGCATCAATACCATAAGTGTACTCAAAGTATTTAGGGAACCAGATTTTAAGAAAGCCCGTAAAGCATCACAATTAGTAAACGTTAATTCGAAAGAATTACTATAGTTTAAAAGAGTATATTTTCAAAGGATTTTTCTTTCGGCTTCAATTCCTAATTAATCAATGAACTTAATACCAGGTCTCGAAAAGAATTATGCTTCCTCTTGCTGTCTGAGTTCAAAGAGGTCTTCTACTTTCAGATTAAAAACTTGAGCAATTTTAAGAGCCATTTCCAGCGAAGGGTTGTAACGGTTATTTTCCAAGTGCAGAATTGTCTCGCGTCGCATGCCGATGAGGTCGGCTAACTCCTGCTGGGTCATGCCTGTCGACTCACGAACAGATTTGAGATTAGTAATAATCTTGCTTTCTTTGGCCATGCTTATCCTCTCCGTTCCAAGATAAAGTAGACAATCGCAAAGATGAAAATCAAGGCAGCTATGCTAATAAAGACTTGACCCATGTAAAGAGTGAGAGACCCCATATACCCAATGATAACTGTTAGGATCATCAGTGCGCCTAGTATAAAAACAAACATCAAGCTAGCTGCCTTGGCTAAATTAGCATAAAAGCGTTCGTCCGGAGTTTCCTTGACATTTTTCAAAGAGAAAAAACCAAATACAATCACTTCAATAACGAGGCCAATTCCCAAAATCCATTCTCTAATACCAGAACTTTCGCTTGGGGTCGCAACCCAAATTCCTACTGTATAAAAAATGCTTGCTGCAAATACAAGTACCGTGTAAAGCTTAGCAGATAAGTCAAAAATAATCTTTCCCTTACCTTTCTGACTCATATGTAGCCAGCTCCAAATAGCTACAATTTGACCTGGCAATGAAATACCAGTAATAACTAACTTGGGTCCCCAACTAAGATTAGAACCAAATAAAACAATAAAATCAATAAAGAGAGCTACTGCAATCATTGCAATGAGGCCACGCATTTTTTGAATTTTTTTCATGATAGACTCCTTTTTTGTGTTATAAATATATAACACTTAAATTTTATGTTATAAATATATCACATTTAAATTTGGAAAGCAAGAATTTATGTGCTAAGGTGGCAATTATTTGAAAAAATTTTTTAATAAAAGCCCTCGCTAGTCAAACAACTAAAGAATTCTTTGAAGCAATGCATCGGATTTGGTTTGGATAGTTTCGTTAATAATATTTGATGATAAGGAATTTTTGGAAAATCTAGATACTGTATGAATCTCTACTTTTTTTCTTAGACTGTTATAAAGTCTGTCAGAATAAGCTTTGTAGGTGTAGAAGTTAATTTTTACAGAGGTTAAGTAAGGATTTCAGTACACGTCAATAGATGTCAAAATACTGATTTTAAGCGATTTTTGATTTTTGGAAACTCATTATATCGCACTACAAATCAATAAAAACTCTACCTTTTACTCAACCCTTTTTAGATAAATATATCATCTGGATATTGAAGTTAAGCCCTGCTGTCATTTCGATGGCAGGGCTTTTTAATATTTGGTACACTAACTTCTTATCTATATTTTGGTGGATTTTAAGTTGACATCTACAAAGTTTAATGTTAGAATACATTCAAAAATATATTTGAATGAGGTGTTTTATGATTCAAAATGTTGTTACTTCAATAATCCTGTATTCTGGGACAGCCGTAGACTTACTTATTATCCTAATGTTATTTTTTGCCAAAAGAAAAAGCAGAAAAGACATCATTAACATCTATTTAGGACAATTTCTAGGCTCTGTTAGTCTAATATTGCTAAGTTTACTTTTTGCATTTGTCTTAAATTATATTCCTAGCAAAGAGATTTTAGGTTTGCTTGGTTTGATTCCAATTTTCCTAGGTCTCAAAGTTTTGCTTTTAGGAGATTCTGATGGAGAAACTATTGCCAAAGAAGGTTTGCGCAAAGATAATAAAAACCTGATATTTCTAGTCGCTATGATTACTTTTGCAAGTTGTGGCGCTGACAATATTGGTGTCTTTGTCCCATATTTTACTACCTTAAATTTAGCAAATTTGATAGTAGCTTTACTTACTTTTCTAGTCATGATTTATCTCTTGGTTTTTTCTGCCCAAAAATTAGCACAAGTCCCTTCTGTTGGAGAAATTTTGGAAAAATATAGCAGATGGTTTATTGCCGTTGTCTATTTAGGATTGGGGATATATATCCTGATTGAAAATAACAGTTTTGACATACTATGGACTATATTAGGCTAGGAGAAAATATTATGAAAAAAGATAGTATCTGCCAAGTGAATGTTATAAATCAGCAAAATATTACAACCGCAACGAACTACCTTGAAAAGGAAAAAGTCCAAAAATCACTTCGCATTTTAACAAAATTTACCGATAATAAGCAGATAAATATCATCTTCTATCTTCTTGCTGTTGAAGAACTCTGTGTCTGTGATATAGCCTGTTTACTAAATCTCAGTGTGGCATCTACTTCTCACCATCTTCGTAAACTAGCCAATCAAAACATCTTGGACACTAGAAGAGAGGGGAAAATTATATATTATTTTATAAAAGATAAGGAAATCAGAGATTTTTTTAATCAACTAGGATAACAACTATTTTTACTACTTTTCCATGATTCTAGGGAGCTACTCTATGAAATTTTTTGATGAAAATTACTCACAAGAAATACATACTCGTATCAAATCTTTAAGAGAAAAATATAATTTAAAGCAAAGCTACCTAGGTAATGCAGGTCAAGTTAGCCAAGTTGAAAAGGGAGAAATTTGAAAGAAAATGTATCTTTGATAGTAGTCATTTATTGTGAAATATGATATATTTATTAATTAGATGGATGAATATTTCTAAAGTTAAATAAAATATGACAGATACATGTTTTTTAGTGTATCTTGTTTGTACTCAAAGTATGAAATGAATATCTAATATTTAAGATTAATAAATATTATACGATGAGATAGAATGCTACAAAATGAAAGGCGATGTAATCTGATGAAGAAAGATAGATTAATTGCATTGACAGATGCTGTTATAGCAATTATTATGACCATTTTGATTTTAGAGTTAGAAAAGCCAACGACACCAAGTCTTCAAGCTTTTTGGGATTTACGGCAAAATTTCTTTGCTTATTTTCTTTCCTTTTTCTGGTTGGGATCGTTATGGATGGCACTAAACACATTATGGGAAAAGGTTGAGAGAATTTCCCCACAAATTGTTTGGTGGAATTTGTATCTTTTATTTTTTGTTTCATTTATGCCCTATGCTACTGGAATCGTTAGTAGTCATTTCATGAACCATACGGCACAGCTCTTTTACGGATTAATCGTTGTTGCTTCAACAGTAGCCAACTGGTTTTTACATAAAGTAATTGATAAACCCAATATGGATCAGAAAGAATTACTTGAAGCTACCGCACAATATAGAAAGTTATTGATACCTGACCTAATAATTAAAGGAGTGGGATTGATTCTATCCTTAATTCTCTATCCTCCGATTATGATGTATAGTGTTTTAATTGCGGCATTTTACATCATAACTTTAAAAACACTATCTGAAAAAAGAGTGAATAACTAAAAAACGGTGACCAAAGTTAGGTGTATTATTTTAATGATTACAGACCTAAACTATTCCCCTATTTAGAATCTATTAATTCATATTTTATAAATTAATTAGTAGATATCGTTCTTAAAATCCTTCATATTTCGCTGTTTTTAGTCCAACTGAAACGCATACTTTTCAAACCAGATTTTAAGAAAGCTCGTAAAGCTAGGTAGTTTTCTAAACGTTAAAAACTAGCTACAATACAGCATTTACAACACTTCATGGTTCACACCATGGGGTGTTTTTGATGATTTTAAGCAAAATTCACACCATTTAATTGAAAGTTATTTAAATTAGATGAAAATTTGTTTGCTGAAAAAGTGGGAAAACATTGATTTTAAGCGAATTTTGAAATATATTCGAATGGGAGTTTTTAAAATCATGTTTCGGTTGTAAAAGTACCAAACTGGACTCTCCATAGGAGGGTGATATCATCTGCTAATAGATTGTCTTCTAGTAGTTCCATTTTGCGTTTTGGGACAGGTTTAGGGCCTTCCATATCAAGATTAGGAAAGATATAGGGCTTGACAGGGTAGTCTTTATAGACAGTATCAAAAGTAGTATTCATAATTTTTTTCTTTCTAATTTATCCCTATTAGTCTAAAAAATTTAAAAATTTTATAGTCTGTCAAGTTTTTTTCTTGACACCTGTCAGAAATCTGCTATAATAGAACATGTGCTAAATAGCTCAGCTATTTCACTCAAATAAAAAATAAGAAAAGAGACTTTAAAAATGGCAGTTAAAATCCGTTTGACTCGTATGGGTTCTAAGAAAAAACCTGTCTACCGTATTAACGTAGCAGATTCACGTTCACCACGTGACGGACGTTTCATCGAAACAGTTGGAACTTACAACCCACTTGTTGCTGAAAACCAAGTAACATTGAAAGAAGACCGCGTTCTTGCATGGTTGGCTGATGGAGCTCAACCTTCAGATACAGTTCGCAACATCCTTTCAAAAGAAGGTGTATTGAAGAAATTCCACGATTCTAAATTCTCAAAATAAGTTTAAAGTAGGTTGACAGATGGATACGATTGAAAATCTCATTATTGCGATTGTGAAACCCTTGATTTCACAACCAGATGCCTTAACTATCAAGATTGAAGATACACCAGAATTTTTGGAATATCACTTGGATCTTGATCAAAGCGATGTGGGTCGTGTAATCGGTCGTAAGGGTCGCACTATTTCTGCGATAAGAACGATTGTCTACTCTGTCCCAACTGAAGACAAAAAAGTAAGAATCGTTATTGACGAAAAATAAGAAGAGCGGGACAGAAGTCTCGCTTTTTTATGAGGAATAGAGGATGAAAGATTTAACGTTTAGACAATTACAAGACTACTTACTCGAACATTACCAGCAGTCTAGGACTGAGGAAGGTCTTTTTATCAAGCTAGTGGAGGAAGTCGGAGAAGTAGCCGAAGTTTTGAATGGGCGCTCTGGTCGAAAAGAGGGGGTTCAAGATTCGAACGAGGAACTAGCAAAAGAACTGGCTGATATTATTCACTACACCGTCGCAATCGCAGCTATTAATCATATTGACCTTACCAAGACTATCTTTGAGAAAGACAAAATTGCAGCTATTAAGTACCAACATGAACGAGATTTGGAAGGTTTTTTGAAGGGGAACACCTAAGACAAAAAGAAATGATTTTTTTCTTAATAAAGAAGGCATAAAATACCAATCCTAGAAATAGCATCTAGGATTCTACTTATGCTAAAATGGAAAGACAGTCTCAAAGAATTCTAGTCAATCAATCTTGAGAATAGCTTTTTTTAAAGGGAGTAACCATCTATGAACGAGAAAACAAAAGCTTACCTAGCAGCCTTATTCTTTTCAGCCATCATTGGATTTTCTTTTTTATTTACTAAGATTGCTTTAGGCTATGCCAGTCCTCTCACAAACTTAGCGCATCGCTATACAATCGCAGCTTTAGTAATGGTCGTTCTTCATCAAACCAAACTTATCAAACTGAGTTTAAGTAGAAAAGATATTCTTTCTATTCTTCCTATGAGTCTTTTCTATCCGCTTTTCTTTTTTATTTTTCAATCCTTTGCTTTACAGTATATATCGTCTTCTGAAGCTGGAATTTTACAGGCTCTTGTCCCGATTTTTACTCTCCTTTTAGCATCGGCCTTTCTCAAGGAAAAGACAAGCTTTCTTCAAAAATTCTTTTTATTTTTATCCGTAGCAGGAGTAGTTTTCATCTTCCTTAGTAAAGGAGCGAACTTTGGTACTGAGACTGCTAGTTTTGGCTTTCTCTTGATGTTGGGATCTGTTCTCGCCAATGCAATAAACAATATCCTCAGCAAGGCTAAAGGAGATCGCTATCGGGCCATGGATATGACAGCTGTTGTGATATTTGTTGGCTTCGTCACCTTTAATACGCTGAGTCTGACCTCGCACTATCTAGATGGCAACATATTAGCTTACTTTGTGCCGTTCGGACAGCTTCCTTATCTGATTTCCATCCTTTATCTGGGAATTTTAGCCTCTATCGTTACTGGTAGTCTCTCTATCTATGCTATTGTTCGACTTGGAGCATCAACCGTCAGTGTCTTTGGAAATCTTGGAACAGTTTTGACTATTCTAGCCGGAGCTCTTATCCTCCACGAACCAATTTTTAGTTATCATGTGATCGGAGCAACTTTGATTATTGCTGGAATTTTAGGTATGAATCTGATGAGAAAATAGTAAAGATTGCTTAGCAGTCTTTTTCTTTATCTAGATGATGCAGAAAATTCAAAATTTTTAATGAAATTATGTTTAGAAAACGATGATTTTAATTTAGCATGATAAAATAGATAAAAGAATGATACTAGGATAAAGAGGAGAGAGTGTAGGAATGAAGCGAAATGATATAGCTGAAGCTATTGCTTTTTATAACAGAGAACCCGAGACTTTGGTACGTCACATTATACCAGTCTTAAATTGTGATTTGGCTGTTTATCATCGCCCTGGAAGCTCAAGTAAGGGTCACATTATTTTTTATCATGGAGCTTGTGGTCGTAGTCAGATGTGGGCCCACCAGTATGATGCCTTTGAAGGATTTGACCTCTACTTTGTCAATGTTAGAGGACAGGGGGAATCACCTATGAAAGTTGGTCTACCTGACTTGGAAGGCGCTGTTCAAGATGTAGATGCTATTTTGTCCTATTTCCAGTTAGATGAGGTGATATTGGTCGGACATTCTTGGGGAGGAAATCCACTTCAAGAGTACACCTATCGTCATCCAGATCGAGTTCTAGCCTTGGTCATGGTAGACAGTTGGGGACAGCATCGTTACCTATCAGATAAAGAAAGAAATCGCATAAAATATAGTTCTCTTATGTATAAAACGATTCCTTGGAAGGTGATTGCAGACAAGAACTCAAAGATGTGTACAGATAATCCTATCACAAGAGAATTGGTCAAGACGGCCATTATAGAAACTGGGCGAGATGTTTTTTTGAACCTTGGAATCACCGGTTTTTTGTCTGTCCATGAGATAGAAGGTTATCATGGAAATCCCCCCATGCTATTAGTAAGAGGTGAAAACGATTTTCCCAAACACCTAAAGAAAATCTATGATGGTATCATTGCTTTAAATCCCAATGCGCGTCAAGTAACGGTTTCAGATAGCAAACACCAACCTATGAATGACCATCCTGAAGAGTTTAATCGGCTTATTGGTGAATTTTTTGAAGAAGTAGTAGGCCCGTAAGATAGTATCTATCCAACTTGTGAAAATCCCTGGAACGTGATAAAATAAAGGGTAAGGGTATATAATAAATCATTGTATAGAATGAGTGGTTTCTTTATGAAGAGGTTTGAAGTATCTACAGAAATTGGTAGTCTCTCTGTGACTTATCAAAAGCAAAAGAAAGTGCTAGTTTGTTTAAGTGGCGCAGGTTTGCTACCAAGTTATGAAAATTTTTCACTTATACTTGAAAAACTTCCTCCTACAATTGGTTATTTGACTATTGATTTTCCGAACACAGGTAGGAGTCCGATTCATGACCAAGCTGGAAAAAATCTAGATAATCTTGCAGATGCGGTTTATGAAGTACTTGAAGAATTAGGGATTTCTGAATATATACTTTGTGTACATAGTTTGAGTGGAATTTTAGCTTGTAAATTACTCAAGAAACCAATTAAGTGTCAGGCTTTAGTAGTAATTGAACCGACAACTAAAAACGTCATGTTTGCTGATTTTTCAGAAAATCCTTATCCAGAAATGGAAGAGCAGATGAGGCTGATTGACGAGTGTGGTCCTGAACTTTATTTTAAGAACTTAACTCAAGCAACATTTAGCCCTGAAATGAATAAAGAAATCTGGGAAATAATGCAAGAAAAAGGCTCAGAGTTGGAAAATCAAGATCCAGGATTTCAGATATCTGGAGAGATTACTGAGGAAGATTTTGAGAATTTGTCGATAGAAGCTCATACCCCTGTATTTATTTTTTGTCAGGCTTATAGAGAAAAAGAGTACAGAGAATCAGAATATTGGACTTCCAATACTAAACTCATTTTAGGAGGGAATCACCATTATTTACAATGGTCAGAATCAGAAAAAATTGTGGCTATTATTCGAGAATTGTCAGAATAAGTAAGATGGAAAGAAGGAGAGTACAGGAGACAAGATGAACTACTTTAATGTTGGGAAAATCGTCAATACGCAGGGGTTACAGGGTGAGATGCGAGTCTTGTCTGTGACGGATTTTGCAGAAGAACGGTTTAAAAAAGGCGCTGAGCTGGCTTTATTTGATGAAAAAGATCAGTTTGTCCAAACAGTGACTATCGCTAACCACCGTAAACAGAAGAATTTTGACATTATTAAATTCAAAGATATGTACCATATCAACGCTATTGAAAAATTCAAGGGGTACAGTCTCAAGGTCGCTGAGGAAGATTTGAATGACCTAGACGATGGTGAATTTTATTATCATGAGATTATTGGTTTGGAAGTCTATGAGGGTGATAACTTGATTGGAACCATCAAGGAAATCCTGCAACCAGGTGCCAACGATGTCTGGGTGGTCAAGCGAAAAGGTAAACGTGACTTGCTCTTGCCTTATATCCCACCAGTGATTCTCAATGTTGATATTCCAAATAACCGCGTCGATGTGGAAATCTTAGAAGGGTTAGACGATGAAGATTGATATTTTAACCCTTTTTCCAGAGATGTTTTCTCCGCTAGAGCACTCAATCGTTGGAAAGGCTCGAGAAAAGGGGCTCTTGGATATCCAGTATCATAACTTCCGAGAAAGTGCTGAAAAGGCCCGCCATGTCGACGATGAGCCCTACGGAGGCGGTCAGGGGATGTTGCTCCGAGCTCAACCCATTTTCGATGCCTTTGATGCTATTGAAAAGAAAAATCCGCGCGTCATTCTCCTCGATCCAGCTGGAAAGCAGTTTAATCAGGCTTATGCTGAAGATTTGGCGAAAGAAGAGGAACTTATCTTTATCTGCGGGCATTACGAGGGCTATGATGAGCGCATCAAGACCTTGGTAACCGATGAAATTTCCTTAGGAGACTATGTCTTGACTGGTGGGGAATTGGCGGCCATGACCATGATTGATGCTACGGTTCGCCTGATTCCAGAAGTGATTGGCAAGGAGTCTAGCCACCAAGATGATAGTTTTTCTTCTGGCCTTCTCGAATATCCTCAGTACACACGTCCCTATGATTATCGAGGTATGGTCGTGCCAGATGTTCTGATGAGTGGTCACCATGAAAAGATTCGTCAGTGGCGCCTGTATGAGAGTTTAAAGAAAACCTACGAGCGCAGACCTGATTTGCTAGAAAATTACCAACTGACACCAGAAGAAGAAAAAATGCTGGCAGAAATTAAAGAAAACAAAGAATAAAGGAGAAACCTATGCAAGTAATCAAACGTGACGGAGAAATTGCTGAATTTAATCCAGATAAGATTTACCAAGCCATCTTAAAGGCAGCCCAGACCGTCTATGTATTGACAGATGATTTGCGTCAAAACCTTGCACAAGTCACTAAGAAAGTGGTTTTGGATTTGGAAGAAGCCAAGGTGGAACGTGCCACTATCAGCATGATTCAGTCTATGGTTGAACATCGTTTACTGGGTGCAGGTTACATTACCATTGCAGAACACTACATTTCCTATCGTCTACAACGTGATTTGGAAAGAAGTGGTTATGGAGATCATATCGCGGTTCATTTACATTTTGAACAAGTTCGTTAAGAAAAAAGAGTGGGATGAAGGAAGACATCTCACTCTTTCTTAAATCTATTTTTTTGGGCTGTTTGGACAGTTGAGGGGACAAAGCGAAGGCGTTGAATATCGCTTATGCGGATAATACGACTCACATTTTTGGCAAAATTTTTCACGATAATTTGCTGGCGTTGCTGATCGTATTTGATGATATCACCTGTAAAACTTGTCTCTGATAAGATAAGGTGAACAGCGGTTTGTTTCTGGATAGCCTCTTCAATAGTAGCCGTAAGGGAGTTGCTTTCAGTCTGGTCTTGTTGGTCATGTCCATTTAAAAAATCATGTATTTTATCTAGAACTTGCTGGAATTTATGTTTCATATTGGCCTCCCTTCTTTGATATCAATATTATATAAAATTTTCCTAAAATCTACAAGATTTTACGAATAGTCAGATGAAAGCTAAAAAAGGAGAAGAAAATGGCAGAATTTACATTTGAAATTGAAGAGCACTTGTTGACTCTTTCTGAAAACGAAAAAGGTTGGACTAAGGAAATCAACCGTGTGAGCTTTAATGGTGCCCCTGCAAAGTTTGATATTCGTGCTTGGAGCCCAGACCATACTAAAATGGGCAAAGGAATTACTCTCTCTAATGAAGAATTTCAAACCATGGTGGATGCTTTTAAAGGAAACTAAGTTTTCAAAATGAAAGAAAAGGATACTGAGTCATTACAACTCGATATCCTTTTTAGTTAGTAAAGTAAGCCTGATTTTTAAGGCGTTGAAGTAGTGGACGGCTAATAAAACTAATAGCAATAATTTTACCAAGATCTGGGATGATAAAGGGAAATACCCCCACAGCAAGAGCTTTTTCAAATAGCATTCCAGCTAGGAAATGCAAGCCAATGATTCCACCGACAAAGACAAGGGCATCACCCAAGAGATTTGCAAGAAAAATCTTGACAACTCCACTCTTGCTGTTAGTTATGGAAGAAGTAAGTCCAGAGTATACAAGATAAAACCAAAGATAACCTGCAGTAGGACCAACCAACGCCTGCAATCCAGCTCCACCTCCTGCAAAGACAGGAAGACCGATAGCACCTAGAAGAAGATAGAGTCCAACAGAAAGTACAGCCTCTCTCGGTCTAAAGACAGTAGCAATCAAGCCGATTGCAAAGTTTTGCAGAGTGAAGGGAACAGGTCCAATTGGAAGACTGATTTGTGCCAAAACAGCAACGAGAGCAGCTCCAATAGCAGGGATAGCATAAACGTGAGCTTTTTTCATAATAGTTAACCTCTTTTCTGATGTATAGTAACTATTATACTCGTAGAGGAATCATTGTCAACCGATTTTTAAAAACAAGGTAACAAAAGCTGTAACGGCCGATTTTGCTTATTGGTTAAGTTGGATAATTTTTTTGTAGATTCGAAAATTGCCTTTATAGATAATCTCATTTTATCAATAACAAATATACTATAAATAATTGACAAACTAAAAAATAAGTGATATATTAACAAATGTAAACGAATACATTTGAATGTGTTCAATTTTAAAAGGAGGGGTAGTTATGAGATATTTTAACGACTCTAGATATCATAACGGTGATTAAAAACCTAAATATAATCAATTCATATTAAAGTAATATGGAGGGACTAAAAAGGGGACTATTGCTTATTCTTCATCAAATATTTTAATTCAAGGAGAAGTAAAATAAAAAAAGAATGAGTAAGAAAGCATCTGTTTTTCTAGCCGCAAGTGTTTTAAGTTTTAGCTTTGCTACTGTAGCTAGTGTTGTTAGTCCAACTACAGCACACCCTGCTCCAAGTCCCATTATTGATGTATGGGAATATGGTGTAAATGATAACTCTGGTTATTCGAATTACTTTGTTAGTTCTCCAGATAATATTGGTTCAAAATCTTCAGTAACGAATTTTTGGGGAACAGTTAAAGCTCACGATAAACAAGATTATGGATGGGCATATTCAAGTGCTACAAAATCTTGGAGCGATGCTCGATTAAATGCATATTGGGATTATTATAGATTTTAAAAATAATTTATGAAAACAGGAGACCCAATTATAAAATAGGGTCTCTTGTAATATGGTAAGTGCTTATGAAATTAAAATTATGTATCATTGGCTTCTTCTTCTGTTTGATTGCTGCAATTGGTTGGGTCACTATTAGCGATACCGAAATGCCCATACCTTTACCAATTGATGGTGCTTTTTCTATTCAAGGAAAAAGCAATCTTTCTAATAACGAAATATACGAAATGGTTCGTGACTTATCAAAAAAGGAAAAGGTTACCATTTACAAGCCCATCGTTCAGAGTTCTGGTCAGTTGAAGTATGTAAATTTTGATGATGTAAATAATGAACAATTAAAGTCAGCACCAATAATAGGGATGTATTACACCCTTGGGGAAATGGATATAGATAGTTTGAAACCACTTACGATGACGGGGTTGCAAACAGTATATATGGCTTATCCTTGGTATATAGGAGGAATCTTACAATTTACTGGAACTTTAAGAATACTGTTAATGGGTTCAATTTACTTAACTTTATTAGTTGTGTTATTTGTTGTTAGAACGAAGCAGATTAAAGAAGGAGTGATACGACGTTCTTTGGGCTTGCCTGTATACGAACTAAAAAGAGATTATGGCATTTCTCTTATTTTTGAACTGATTATGATAGCTTTATGGATGATTTCTTACAGTTCTTTTTTGGGAAATGGTTTCTTCACCTATAGTTCTAAGTTATTTTTCTCTCTGCTTTTAACGAATTTTATACTATTTCAAATCATTGATTTCATCACCTTTGTTTTATTTTGGTTGACGATTCAGGTTGAAAAGCCTATTGAAATTATCAAAAACAAGGCAAAAAATAAGCTTATTTTTGTCGTATGGCTTGCCATTATTTCGATTATCATCCTTATCTCAGGAATTTTTTTACAAGAAACAAAGAGTAGTCAATCCAGTATTAACATCCAGATACAGAATTTAGTACCATGGGACACAGTAAAAGACTGGAGAAGGATTGAGTTCCTTGGAATTGAAAGTAACTCTACTAAAAATGGAGAAGTTAATGATTCGGATGGTCAGTATCTACAGATCGCTGCTTCCTTAAAAAACTTAGATTATTTATATATAGATCGATCCTCAGCATATGTTCCAGATTTCATGAAAACTTCACATGTTATGGAAGACTTTTCTAAACAATTAGAAAATGACGGAATAACGAATCCAGAAATAAATAAAGAGTTGATTTATATCAATCAAACAGGTGCTAACCTACAAAATAAAGTGAATGGAACAAACTATCATCTTTTAGATAATAAGATAGCAACCATCTATATTCCTGAGAAATGGAAAGAAAATCAGAAATCTATTGAAAATACAGTTGTAGCAGAACAATTTATTGGAACAAACTATACAAAAGAAGAAATTGCAGTACAAATAATTCCTGATGGGGATAAAATTTTTTATTTCAATGAAGATACTGATGATAGTCATAAAATGAAAGAGTTTTTACCAATGGCAAGTGTAGCAGATAGCAAAGATAACATTGTTGTTGTGTTAGATACGGACAAAATGATTGAAAACAACAAGTTTTCTTTGGCTAGTAATATAACACATAAGTCTCTTTTTAGTCCTGAGGCGGTAAAGAAAATAAATGAGATGGCTACCCAGTTGAATTTTTCAATGAATCCAGTAGATGTTTACCAAATTGTGAAATTAAAGATCCAGTCCTTAGAGCACCAAATTCTACTTTCACAAATCTTGCAGAAGATAATTTACAGTATTGTCTTTATACTCATTTATCAATATGTCCAACTTTATATTGCCCTAAAACAGAATGAATATGTGAAGAAAATCATTTTAGGTCTGTCAAAAACATATATAGCAATTTCAAGTCTCAAGTATTTTATGATGACTATTACAATCGTTATCCTATTTACATTTCTTATGACAGGTCAAATAGAGTTGCTATATATTGGTCTTGCTTCTCTGCTCGTTTTGATGTTGTCAATAATCATGAGTTTTAGAAAATTATCTGAAAGCTACACTAAAATTTTAAAAGGAGATGAAACATGACAATTGACCTTTTGAACGTTTCAAAAAGTTTCGGCTCAAAAAAGATCTTTACAGACTTAAATTTAAGATTTGAATCTGGAAAAAGTTATGGATTGATTGGAGGTTCCGGATCTGGTAAAAGCACCCTTCTTAATATTATAGGAAGATTAGAAAAAATTGACAGTGGGAATGTTTTAGTTGATAAACAAGATATTTGGAAGATAAAAGAAAGAACTTTTTTTAAAAATACTGTTGGATATGTATTTCAGAATTATTCTTTAATAGATAACAAAACAGTATATGATAATTTGAAACTTATCACTAAAGACAAAAAAACAATAACTGATGTACTTGAAAAAGTAGGACTGTCAAGTGACTACTTACATCAAAAAATATATGAATTGTCTGGAGGGCAGGCTCAACGTGTAGCTATTGCCAGAATGTTAATGAAACCACGTAAAATTATCTTAGCAGATGAACCCACAGGAGCTTTAGATGGTGAGATTGGAAAAGAAATTATTCGTTTATTATTAAATGAGACAGCTGAAGACAAATATGTTATTATAGCGACACATGATCCAGCTGTCTATAATAAAGTTGATGTGATCATTGATATGAAAGATATAGGGGATAATGTATGAAAAAGATAATTTATATTGCTTTGATCTTTGTAGCTGGGCTACTTGCTATTTTCTTCTTTGGAAAACAAATGATCACAAAAGAAAATACCAATAAACCAACACTGGAGTTAATAGTCTATACGCTTTCTTCTAGTGATACAGAAAAATGGAATAAAGTGAGACAAGTAGAAACGGAAGAAGCTATATACTTCATAACTGTGAAAGAATTAGCATCTTCAGAAGAAGTATTTTCAAACATCATTGCAAATGGAGCTGCTGCGGGGTTCGGAGTTCGTGAAGAAGAAGTGAAGAAATTCAATAATGGTTTAGGAGACACTATAGAGGACTCTAAGCATAATAAACTAATTGATATAGAATTTTTTACTTTTTCTAATGCTGACGAGGGATTTGTAGTAGCAAATTTTGACTACGGTAATGAAGAGTTGAATTCTCAGAAAAAAGATATAAAAGTGTTATATAAAAAAATATATGAATCTTTTAAAGAAAAGAATAAATGATTGTGTTATAATCCTTATATTTTGCTATGGCTTGCTAATTGATACTCTTCGAAAATCTCTTCAAACCACGTCAGCGTCGCCTTACCGTAGATAGGGTTAGTGACTTCGTCAGTTCTATCTACAACCTCAAAACGGTGTTTTGAGCAACCTGCGGCTAGCTTCCTAGTTTGCTTTTTGATTTTCATTGAGTATGATTTTTTCATATCTTATTTCAACATACTATAACATAAGACATAAGAAAACGAGTATCTCCAGCTACAGAAATACTCGCTTTTTGATATTTAGAAGTGTTTTTTGCTCTGCTTCTTTTGTTTCGATTAACGCATGGTTACAAATTCTTCAGATGCAGTTGGGTGAATCGCAACGGTTGCATCAAAGTCAGCCTTGGTTGCTCCCATTTTGATAGCAACGGCAAATCCTTGGATCATTTCATCAACGCCATAGCCAATTCCATGAAGTCCGACAACTTTTTCTTCTGAACCAGCTGTTATGAGTTTGAAACGGGATTCTTGTCTATTGCTAGTAACGGCAGAGTACATAGATGCAAAGCTTGATTTGTAAACCTTGATTTGATCTTGACCGTATTCTTTGATAGCTTTCTCTTCGGTCAAGCCAACCGTTCCGATAGCAGGGTGTGAAAAGACAACAGTTGGAATAGTTGAGTAGTCCATTTTAGCAGTTGTTTTGCCGTTAAAGAGACGTTCAGACAAAGTACGTCCAGCCTTGATAGCAACTGGAGTTAGTTCTTTTTCACCCGTTACATCACCTAGAGCGTAGATTCCCTCAACAACAGTATTTTGGTATTCATCTACTTGGATAAAGCCACGTTCGTTCAGAGTTACTCCAGCTTTTTCAAGTTGCAAGCTCTTAACGTTTGGACGGCGACCTGTAGCCCAGATAACTTGGCTAGCTGTGTGACTAGTACCATCTTCGAAATGAATGGTAATGCCTTCAGCAGTTTTTTCTAACTTGATAGGGACTTTGTGAGTATGAAGCGGCAAGTTTATTCTTTCCATTTCCTTGACCAGACCTTCAACGATGTAAGAATCAAAACCACGTAAAGGACGATCACGACGAACAAAGAGGTCTGTCTTGACACCAAAAGTGTGGAGTACTCCAGCCAATTCAACGGCGATATAACCAGCGCCTAGAATAGCAACTGACTCTGGCAATTCTTCCCAGGCAAATACATCATCAGAAGAACCACCTAGTTCAGCACCAGGAATATTTGGAATACTTGGATGGGCACCAGTAGCAATCACGATATGTTTAGCACGAATCAGTTCACCATTTACGCTGACAGTATGAGAATCTACAAATTCAGCATGACCTTCAATCAAGTCTACACCGTTGCGTTTAAAACTGCCATCATAAGAAGAACGAGCGCGATCAATGTAGGCTTCACGATTGTGACGTAGGGTTGCAAAGTCAAAGTTAAGATCAGTAGTCTTAAAGCCGTAGTCTTCTCCAAATTGATGGAAAGTCTCAGCGATTTGTGCTCCGTACCACATGATTTTTTTGGGAACACAACCGATGTTGACGCAAGTTCCACCGAGTTTCTTTTCCTCAATAACAGCTGCTTTGGCACCATGTTCGCCAGCACGGTTCATGGTAGCAATTCCCCCGCTACCTCCACCGATAGCAATGATATCGTATTCTCTCATTGAAAACTCCTTTGTACTCTGTGAAATAATAGAGTGTCATTTTTTGATAGTCATATTCTATCTTTTTTTTGATTTGATTGCAAAAATCTGCTACGTTCAAAAAAATTAGAGAAAAGGCTTGCAAAAAGGCAAAATAAAGTGTATTATATATCTAGTACAATAACAAAAAATAAATTCCGAACAATTATTGAATCCTGAAATGTCATTATTTCGTTCTGAACTGTTATTGTTTCAAATTGATAATTTTTGTATAATATTGTTAAGGACTTTAAATCAAAAAGGAGTTTCATTATGAAAAAAAATGGTAAAGCTAAAAAGTGGCAATTGTATGCAGCAATTGGTGCTGCAAGCGTAGTTGTATTGGGGGCTGGGGGGATTTTGCTCTTTAGACAACCTTCTCAGACTGCTGTAAAAGATGAGGCTACTCATCTTGTTGTTGCCAAGGAAGGAAGCGTGGCATCTTCTGTTTTATTATCAGGAACAGTAACAGCAAAAAATGAACAATATGTTTATTTTGATGCTAGTAAGGGAGATTTAGATGAAATCCTTGTTTCTGTGGGTGATAAGGTCAGCGAAGGCCAGGCTTTAGTCAAGTACAGTAGTTCAGAAGCCCAGGCAGCCTATGATTCAGCTAGTCGAGCAGTAGCTAAGGCAGATCGTCATATCAATGAACTCAATCAAGCACGAAATGAAGCCGCTTCAGCTCCGGCTCCACAGTTACCAGCGCCAGCAGGAGGAGAAGGTGCAGCAGCCCAAACCCCAGCTCCAGTATCAGGAAATGCAGTTTCCTCTATTGATGCACAACTAGGGGATGCTCGTGATGCCCGTGCAGATGCAGCAGCGCAATTAAGCAAGGCTCAAAGTCAGTTGGATGCCATGACGGTTCTCAGTACCCTAGAAGGAACTGTGGTAGAAGTCAACCGCAACGTTTCTAAATCTCCAACAGGAGCTAGCCAAGTGGTGGTTCATGTCGTAAGTAATGAAAACTTGCAAGTTAAGGGTGAACTATCTGAATATAATCTTGCCAACCTATCTGTTGGACAAGAAGTAACCTTTACTTCTAAAGTTTACCAAGATAAGAGCTGGACAGGTAAGATTAGCTATATCTCTGACTATCCTAAAACCAATGGCGAAGCAGCAAGTGCAACGGCTGCCGCAGCAGCTGGTAATTCTGGTTCCAAATATCCATATACCATCGACGTTACAAGTGAAATCGGTGTCTTGAAACAAGGATTTTCAGTTAGTGTTGAGGTGAAGAATAAGACTAAAGCTATTTTGGTTCCTCTAACAAGTATTGTGACTGAAAATGATAAGAACTATGTCTGGGTGCTTGACGAGCAGAAAAAGGCCAAGAAAGTGGAAGTTGGTTTGGGCAATGCTGATGCAGACAACCAAGAAATCACTTCAGGTCTGACAAATGGAGTCAAGGTCATCAGTAACCCAACGTCTTCTCTAGAGGAAGGAAAAGAGGTGAAGGCTGATGAAGAAACTAATTAGTTTAAAAAATATCTGCAGAAGCTACCGTAATGGTGACCAAGAACTGCAGGTTCTCAAAAATATCAACCTAGAAGTGAACGAGGGTGAGTTTGTCGCCATCATGGGACCATCTGGTTCTGGTAAGTCCACTCTGATGAATACCATTGGCATGTTGGATACACCAAGCAGTGGAGAGTATTATCTTGAAGGCCAAGAAGTGGCTGGATTGGGTGAAAAACAACTAGCCAAGGTCCGTAACCAACAAATCGGATTTGTCTTTCAGCAGTTCTTTCTTCTATCCAAACTCAATGCTCTACAAAATATAGAATTGCCCTTGATTTACGCAGGAGTTTCGGCTTCAAAACGGCGCAAGTTGGCTGAGGAATATCTAGATAAGGTTGAATTGACTGAGCGTAGTCACCATTTGCCTTCTGAATTATCTGGTGGTCAGAAGCAACGTGTGGCTATTGCGCGTGCCTTGGTAAACAATCCTTCTATCATCTTAGCAGATGAACCGACAGGAGCATTGGATACCAAAACAGGGAATCAAATCATGCAATTATTAGTTGAACTGAATAATGAAGGAAAAACAATTATTATGGTAACGCATGAGCCTGAAATCGCTGCTTATGCCAAACGCCAGATTGTTATTCGGGATGGAGTTATTTCGTCTGACAGTGCTCAGTTAGAAAAGGAGGAAAACTAAGATGCAGAATCTGAAATTTGCCTTTTCATCTATCATGGCACATAAGATGCGCTCTTTTCTTACTATGATTGGGATTATCATTGGTGTTTCATCAGTTGTTGTGATTATGGCTCTGGGGGATTCTATGTCTCGTCAGATCAATAAAAATATGACCAAGTCACAGAAGAATATTCATGTCTTTTTCTCGCCTATTAAAAGTAAAGACGGTTCTTTTACCCAAAAACAATCAGCTTTAACAGTTTCTGGGAAAGAAGAGGAAGTTCATGTTGAACCACCAAAACCACAAGAATCTTGGGTCAAGGAGGCGGCCAAACTGAAGGGGGTAGATAGTTACTATGTAACCAACTCAACAAATACCACCTTGTCTTATAAAGATAAAAAAGTAGAGCGAGCTAGCTTGACAGGTGGCAATATTACCTACATGAAGGCGGTTGAAAATGAAATTGTTGCAGGACGAAGTCTCATGGCTCAGGATTATAAAGATGTGGCCAGTGTCATTTTACTAGACCAAGAACTTGCTAATAGTCTGTTTGGGTCAGCTCAAGAAGCGGTTAACCAAATTATAGATGTTGGTGGCTTTAGTTATCGTGTCATTGGTGTCTATACTAGCGACGAGTCCAAGGCTGCCAAGACTTTTGGTATTGGTGGACTTCCAATTACGACTAATATTTCTCTTGCAAATAACTTCAATATGGATGAAATTTCTGATATTGTCTTTCGTGTCAATGATACCAGTTTGACACCAACAGTGGGACCAGAATTAGCTAGAAAATTGACCGAGATTGCTGGTCTTCAGCAAGGGGAGTATCAGGTGGCAGATGCAACTGCAGCCTTCCAAGAAGTACAACAACTTTTTGGCTTTATAACTACGATTATTAGTGCCATTGCGGGAATCTCCCTCTTTGTTGGAGGGACTGGTGTTATGAACATCATGCTAGTTTCGGTGACAGAGCGTACGCGTGAGATTGGTCTCCGTAAGGCTTTGGGTGCAACACGTGCTAATATTTTAATCCAGTTTTTGATTGAATCCATGATTTTGACCTTACTAGGTGGAGTCATTGGTCTAACCATTGCGACAGGCTTAACAGCTATAGCTGGGATACTTTTACAAGGATTGATTGCGGGTATAGAAGTGGGAGTATCAATCCCAGTTGCCCTATTTAGTCTTGCAGTTTCAGCTAGTGTAGGTATGATTTTTGGAGTCTTGCCAGCTAATAAAGCATCGAAACTTGATCCAATTGAAGCCCTTCGTTATGAATAAGATAAACAAGATGGACACTCGTCTATCTTGTTTTTGTATGGATTTCCCTATCGAAAATCATTAAAAATGTGATATAATGAAGTGTTAGAAAAACAGGTTTCATTTGCCTGGAAAGGAAAAATTATGTCTGAAAAGAATTTTTATATTACAACACCGATTTACTATCCATCTGGAAAACTTCATATCGGATCTGCCTACACAACCATCGCCTGTGATGTCCTAGCACGTTACAAACGCCTGATGGGCTATGATGTCTTTTATTTGACAGGTCTTGACGAGCACGGTCAGAAAATTCAGCAGAAAGCGGAAGAGGCAGGCATTACCCCTCAAGCCTATGTTGACGGGATGGCTGTTGGAGTTAAAGAACTCTGGCAATTACTAGATATCTCATACGATAAATTTATCCGTACAACTGATGACTACCATGAAAAAGTTGTCGCACAAGTCTTTGAACGCTTGCTTGCTCAAGATGATATCTATTTGGGTGAATATTCTGGTTGGTACTCAGTCTCAGATGAGGAATTCTTTACAGAAAGCCAGCTTGCAGAAGTATTCCGTGATGAAGCTGGAAATGTAACGGGTGGTATTGCTCCATCAGGTCACGAAGTTGAATGGGTATCTGAAGAATCATACTTCCTTCGCCTCAGCAAATACCAAGATCGTTTGGTTGAATTTTTCAAAGCTCATCCTGAATTTATCACTCCTGATGGTCGTCTTAATGAAATGTTGCGTAACTTCATTGAGCCTGGTTTGGAAGACTTGGCAGTTTCTCGTACAACCTTTACTTGGGGTGTACCAGTCCCATCAAATCCTAAACACGTTGTTTATGTATGGATCGATGCCCTTCTCAACTATGCGACAGCCCTTGGTTATGGTCAAGATGAGCATGGTAACTTTGACAAATTCTGGAATGGAACAGTCTTCCACATGGTAGGAAAAGATATCCTTCGCTTCCACTCTATCTACTGGCCAATCCTTCTCATGATGTTGGATATTAAATTGCCAGAACGTTTGATTGCCCATGGTTGGTTTGTCATGAAAGACGGTAAGATGTCTAAGTCAAAAGGGAATGTCGTTTACCCTGAAATGTTGGTAGAGCGCTATGGTTTAGATCCACTTCGTTATTACCTCATGCGTAGCCTTCCTGTCGGTTCAGACGGAACATTTACTCCAGAAGACTATGTGGGCCGTATCAACTATGAATTGGCAAATGACCTTGGAAACCTCCTCAACCGTACGGTTTCCATGATTAACAAGTATTTTGATGGGCAAATTCCTGAATTACCTGTTATGGACTCAGATACATTTCCGCCGGCATTTATTGAAAAAGACGAAGTGAGTTATGTTAATCCTGCATATACTCCTGAAATGAATCTTGTTGAAAATGTGGAAACTTTTATTCAATATTACCATAATCGTATGGACGCAGTCGACTATCCACGTGCACTTGAAGCGGTCTGGACCATCATCTCTCGTACTAACAAATACATAGATGAGACAGCTCCATGGGTCTTGGCTAAGGAAGATGCTCTTCGTGATCAATTGTCTAGTGTTATGAGCCACTTGGCAGCCAGCCTTCGTGTCGTAGCTCATTTGATTGAGCCATTTATGATGGAAACAAGTCGTGCGATCTTGAATCAACTTGGCTTGGATGAAGTTTCTAGCCTTGAGAACTTGAGCTTGGCTGATTTTCCTGCAGGTGTGACTGTAGTTGCTAAGGGAACACCAATCTTCCCACGTCTGGATATGGAAGAAGAAATCGCCTATATCAAGGAACAAATGGAAGGTAATAAACCTGCAGTTGAAAAAGAATGGAATCCGGATGAAGTCGAACTCAAACTAAACAAAGAAGAAATCAAGTTTGAAGACTTTGACAAGATTGAAATCCGTGTCGCAGAAGTCAAAGAAGTGTCTAAAGTGGAAGGTTCTGACAAGTTGCTTCAATTCCGCCTAGATGCTGGTGATGGTGAAGATCGTCAAATCCTCTCAGGAATTGCAAAATATTATCCAAATGAACAAGAATTGGTCGGCAAGAAAGTTCAAATCGTTGCCAATCTAAAACCTCGTAAGATGATGAAGAAATATGTCAGCCAAGGGATGATTCTCTCAGCTGAACATGATGGACAATTAACTCTTCTCACAGTTGATCCAGCTGTACCAAATGGAAGTGTGATTGGGTAAAATTTAAAAGGACCAGTTTGAACTGGTTCTTTTCTTTTGTAAGGTGGCGGTTGATAAAAGTGTCATTCTCCTTTATAATGAATGAAAACGGAGGAAGTTGCTATGAAATACATTACTTTTGGTCAAGAGAAAAAAGAACTGTCAGAAATTGTGCTCGGTATGATGCGCATCAGTGACAAGTCGGTCAAGGAAGTTGAGGAGCTAGTTGAAACAGCCCTGTCCGTTGGAATCAATGCCTTTGACTTGGCAGATATCTACGGTGGTGGACGTTGCGAAGAATTACTGGGTCAAGTGTTAAAAAATCGTCCAGATTTAAGAGAAAAGATGTGGATTCAGTCCAAATGTGGCATTCGCATTGAAGAATTTACCTATTTTGATTTTTCAAAAGAGTGTATTCTAGAATCAGTAGATTGTATTTTAAAAAGATTGCAGGTTGACTATTTAGATAGCTTGCTACTCCATCGACCAGATGCATTGATGGAAGCTAACCAAGTGGCGGAAGCCTTTGAAATTCTCCACACATCAGGTAAAGTTCGAGACTTTGGTGTGTCCAACCAAAATCCTATGATGATGGAGTTGCTGAAGAAAGAAGTCAAACAGCCTCTAGCTATCAATCAATTACAACTAAGTGCAGCTTTCACGCCTGGTTTTGAAGCAGGATTTCATGTCAATATGGACGGGAACAAGGCAGCTTTGCGTGATGGAAGCGTCTTTGAATACTGTAAATTAAACGACATGGTTATTCAGGCTTGGTCAGTCTTGCAGTTTGGCTACTTCAAGGGTAATTTTGTTGGCAATGAGAAGTTCCAACAACTAAACCAAGTCCTAAATCGACTAGCCTTAAAATATGGAGTCAGTCCATCAGCTATTGCTATCGCTTGGGTGTTACGCTACCCAGCCAAGATGCAGGCAGTGGTAGGAACAACCAATCCTAAGCATTTAATAGAGGCAAGCCAAGCAAGTCATGTCAACCTGACTCGAAAAGAATGGTATGAAATTTACATCGCTGCAGGAAATGATTTGCCTTAGGAGCAAAGGCATTTAAAGAAATCACAGTCAAAAAAACGTTGGAAAATGATTTTTGTTATGTGACCATTTGTCTGTCTTGATTCGTTAGGTACGGTTTATTAACGGGTGGGTGTTTATGATTTATACTCAATGAAAATTCAAGAGTAAACTAGGAAGCTAGCCGCAGGTTGCTCAAAACACCGTTTTGAGGTAGTAGATAAGAATGACGAAGTCAGTTACATATATCTACGGCAAGGTAAAGCTGATGTGGTTTGAAGAGATTTTCATTGAGTATTAACCATTCTGATTTACGTACTAGTAGGGAAGCAGTATCCCATAATTGACGGCACGATAGTAGGTACTATAAAATGGGCTAGAGTAATTTTTTGATTGGGTATAAAACATCATAGAGAATAAAAAAATGAGGTTAGGATTTTTCGTCCCGACCTATTTTTACATGTAATAAACAATGGCGATGTATTGGAGTGCGGATGCAGCTAGGATAAAGAGATGCCAAATCATGTGGAAATAAGGTTTTTTCTTGGCGTAAAATCCAGCTCCAACTGTATAAGAGAGTCCGCCAGTTACCATGAGACTCCAGAAAATGGGTGTCGTTTGACTGATAATGGCTGGAATGATATCCAGAACCAACCAGCCCATAATCAGGTAAAGAGCAAGGCTAAATTTCTCATTGACCTTTTTAGCAAAGATTTTATAGAGAATACCAAAGATGGTCGTTCCCCATTGAATGGCAATAATCAGATAACCAAACCAGTTGTTCATTAAGGTCAAGACGACGGGCGTGTAAGAGCCAGCAATGGCAACGTAAATCATAGAATGGTCAATGATTCTCAAGACATATTTGTGGGTCGAACCATAGGCCATAGAGTGGTAAATGGTGGATGAGAGGAACATGAGAAAGAGACTGATGACGAAAATGGAAACGCCGATAGAGGATAAAAATCCGTGTGTCTCATAACTATAGGTGGATGAAATAGGCAGTAAGATGAGCATGATGATTGCACCCACAGCATGGGTCACGCTATTAGCAATCTCCTCTCCAAAACTGAGTTGTTTGCTGAGTTTAAGACTGGTATTCATTGGATTACCTCCTCTTCAGTATGATGGATTAAGGCTAGAGTTTGATGATAGAGTTTAACGGTTTGGCAGCTGGTTTGGATAATAGGGTTTGATGGGTCAATTCCTTGGTTCATGTAATCTACAAAAGCATCGTAGAGTTGGTCTGAACTTGCTTGACTTTGGAGAGTATTAAGTGTCTGAGCGATTTCTTGAATAGAAAATACCGACTTGAGGGTTGTAATAGCAATTAAACGGGCAATCTGTTGACGTTGGTATTTTTTCTTGTCAGGCTTTGTCAGGTAACCATGTTTCACATAATTATTGACCATAGATGCTGTTAGGCCCTTGTCTTTATCAGGAGAGATAGGGGCGCAGACCTGATTGACATAGAGTAAAACCTGGTCCAGATAGAGGTCAATGTTTGGAATTTCTGCCCATTTTGGGTAGGAAAAGGTAGTTTTCATTTTCAACTCCTTTTTATCTAGTTTTAATAACTAGATTATAAAATAATAAAAACAGAAAGTCAAGTTTTAACTGCTTGTAGAAAGGCTTAAATTATGCTATGATGGGAGAAACTAGTCAGAAATGAGGAGAAAAGATGGAGATTCGTTTAGCTTTTCCAAATGAGGTAGATGCCATCATGCAGGTGATGGAGGATGCTAAAAAATGTTTAGCAGATGCTGGTAGTGACCAGTGGCAAAATGGTTATCCAAATGCAGATGTTATCATCGATGATATTATCTCAGGTCAAGCCTACGTAGCCTTGGAAGATGGAGAACTACTAGCTTATGTCGCTGTGACTAAGAGTCCAGAGGCAGCCTTTGAGGCCATTTATGAAGGAAAATGGCAAGCTGGAGAGTCAGAGTACCTAGTCTTTCACCGAATCGCTGTGGCAGCAGATGTTCAGGGACAGGGCGTTGCTCAAACCTTCTTAGAGGGCTTAATTGAAGGATTTGATTATCTAGATTTTCGCTCAGATACGCATGCTGAAAACAAGGTTATGCAACATATTTTTCAAAAACTCGGATTTAAACAGGTTGGTAAGGTTCCAGTTGATGGCGAACGCTTGGCCTATCAAAAATTGAAGAAATAATGCAAAAGAAGTACGCAAAAATGCTCTACTCTTCGCCAATTGGTATTCTATCACTGGTAGCTGATGACCATTATTTGTATGGAATTTGGGTGCAGGAGCAGAAGTATTTTGAGAGAGGACTAGGAGATGAAACGATAGAAGAAGTTGTTAGTCATCTCATTTTAGATCCAGTTATTGCTTGCTTAGATGATTACTTTAAAGGCAAGTCTCGGGATTTATCCGACTTGCCCTTGGCTCCAATCGGAACGGATTTTGAAAAGCGAGTTTGGTCCTATTTACAGGGAATTCCTTATGGTCAGACAGTGACCTATGGACAAATAGCCCAAGAGCTACAAGTGGATTCTGCTCAAGCAATTGGTGGAGCAGTGGGACGCAATCCCTGGTCTATCCTAGTACCTTGTCATCGTGTGCTAGGCGCAGACAAGCGTCTGACAGGTTATGCTGCGGGAGTGGAAAAGAAAGCTTGGCTCTTGGAGCATGAAGGCGCAGATTTTAAAGATATAAACAATAGAAAGTGAAAGACATGTTAGAATTTATCGAATACCCAAAATGTTCAACTTGTAAAAAAGCAAAACAAGAATTAAACCAACTCGGTGTGGACTACAATGCTGTTCATATCGTAGAAGAAACACCCAGCCAAGAAGTAATTTTAAACTGGTTAGAAACCTCAGGGTTTGAGCTAAAGCAATTTTTCAACACCAGTGGAATTAAATACCGTGAATTAGGGCTGAAAGATAAGGTAGGAAGTCTGTTAAACCAAGAAGCGGCTGAGTTACTAGCAAGTGACGGTATGTTGTTAAAACGGCCCATTTTAGTAGAAAATGGAACTGTTAAGCAAATCGGTTATCGAAAACCTTATGAAGAATTGGGATTGAAATAGTTTTTACTTATCTCTTTGATAGATAAAATATATAACCTCCCTGTTTCAAAGTATGATAAACTAGTAGATAGACAAAGTCTGTATCTGACCGTAGCAAATAATTTCATTGACGGCAGAAGTATGGTAGAATGAATCATTATCAGGAGAGGATGTTTTTATGAATGTTACAACGATTTTAGCATCAGATTGGTACCAAAACTTGATGCAATTGATTCCGGATGGCAAGCTGTTTAGCCTACGTTCGGTCTTTGATGGGATTCCAAGAATTGTCCAACAACTTCCAACAACGATTATGTTGACAATTGGAGGTGCTTTTTTTGGCTTGGTTTTGGCACTTCTTTTTGCCATTGTGAAGATCAATCGTGTCAAGATTTTATACCCCTTGCAGGCCTTCTTTGTTAGTTTCTTAAAAGGGACACCGATTTTGGTGCAACTCATGCTGACCTACTACGGAATCCCTTTGGCTTTGAAAGCTCTCAATCAGCAATGGGGTACTGGTTTCAATATCAATGCGATTCCAGCGGCTGTTTTTGCGATTGTAGCCTTTGCCTTTAATGAGGCAGCTTATGCTAGTGAAACCATTCGTGCAGCTATTCTCTCAGTCAATCCTGGTGAGATTGAGGCAGCACGCAGTCTGGGTATGACCCGAGCACAAGTTTATCGACGAGTGATTATTCCAAATGCGGCCGTTGTGGCGACTCCAACCTTGATCAATTCCCTAATCGGCTTGACCAAGGGAACTTCCCTAGCCTTCAGTGCGGGTGTTGTGGAAGTCTTTGCCCAAGCTCAGATTTTGGGTGGTGCCGATTATCGTTACTTTGAACGCTTTATCTCCGTTGCCCTTGTTTATTGGGTAGTCAATATCGGTATTGAAAGTCTTGGTCGTTTCATCGAGAGAAAAATGGCTATTTCTGCACCTGATACAGTGCAAACAGATGTGAAAGGAGACCTTCGTTAATGATTAAGATTTCGAATTTAAGCAAATCCTTTTCAGGACAGACTGTCTTGGATCATCTGGACTTGGATATTCAAAAAGGGGAAGTTGTCGCCTTGATTGGTTCTTCAGGAGCTGGAAAATCAACCTTCCTTCGCAGTCTCAATTATCTTGAAACACCTGACAGCGGTTCTATTCAGATTGATGATTTTTCAGTTGATTTTTCTAAAATCACTCAAGAAGAAATCCTTGCCCTACGTCGTAAGCTGTCTATGGTTTTCCAACAGTTTAATTTGTTTGAACGCCGCACAGCACTTGATAATGTGAAAGAAGGCTTGGTTGTTGTCAAGAAATTATCTGACCAAGAAGCGACTAAGATTGCCAAGGAAGAGTTGGCTAAGGTTGGGCTTTCTGACCGTGAGAATCATTACCCTCGTCATTTATCAGGTGGACAAAAGCAACGGGTTGCCCTAGCGCGTGCGCTTGCTATGAAACCAGATGTCTTGCTCTTAGACGAACCAACTTCAGCTCTTGACCCAGAATTGGTCGGTGAAGTAGAGAAGTCTATTGCAGATGCTGCTAAGTCAGGTCAAACCATGATTTTGGTCAGTCATGACATGTCCTTTGTAGCCCAAGTAGCTGATAAGATTCTCTTCTTAGATAAGGGGAAAATCATCGAGTCTGGAACACCGGATGAGATTATCCACCATCCTAAAGAAGAGCGGACAAAAGAATTCTTCGCTAGTTACAAACGGACTTATATTTGATATAATAGATAAAGAAAAACTCAGTTAGCTGGACTAGCTGAGTTTACTCTTTAAAAAAGATAGAAATGAGAGAAACCATGCTACTGCAACTATTTTCTTTATATTTCGAGAGTTTGATCTTGACCACCATCCTCGTCCTGATTTTTTTAGGGATTTGGATTGGACTAAGAGCCATGTCGGGAGTTGATAAGACAGCCAAGGCTCGCCAAGCCCATCTCTATGATATGATTATGATTGGAGTCTTGGTTGTTCCAGTATTATCCTTTGCGGTTATGAGTTTAATTCTTGTTTTCAAGGCATAATCCTTGCATGATTGACAAGAAAGAGTTAGAATAAAGATAGTTACAACAAGAAAGAAGGAAACTATATGTACGATACTATTATTATCGGTGCTGGACCTGCAGGGATGACTGCAGCCTTGTATGCTGCTCGAAGCAATCTGAAAGTAGCCTTGATTGAAGGTGGTCTGCCAGGTGGTCAGATGAATAATACATCTGATATTGAAAATTACCCAGGATACGCTAATATTAGTGGGCCAGAATTGGCAGAAAAGATGTTTGAACCGCTTGAAAATCTTGGTGTTGAGAACATTTATGGTTATGTTGAAAATGTAGAAGACCATGGTGATTTTAAGAAAGTGATTACTGATGACCAAACATATGAAACACGTACAGTTATCGTAGCGACTGGCTCTAAACACCGTCCTTTGGGAGTGCCTGGAGAAGAAGAACTGAACAGTCGTGGTGTTTCTTACTGTGCCGTGTGTGATGGAGCTTTCTTCCGTGACCAAGATTTGTTGGTAGTCGGTGGTGGAGATTCGGCTGTGGAAGAAGCCCTCTTCTTGACTCGTTTTGCCAAGACTGTTACCATTGTTCACCGTCGTGATCAACTTCGCGCCCAAAAAGTTTTACAAGACCGAGCCTTTGCTAATGAAAAAGTCAGCTTTATCTGGGATTCTGTAGTCAAGGAAATCAAGGGTGAAAACAGAGTAGAATCTGTCGTATTTGAAAATGTGAAAACAGGTCAAGTGACAGAACAAGCCTTCGGTGGCGTCTTTATCTATGTTGGATTGGACCCTCTTAGCGATTTTGTTAAAGAATTGAATATCCAAGATCAGGCTGGCTGGATTGTGACAGATAACCACATGAAAACTGCAGTTGATGGTATCTTTGCCGTTGGAGATGTTCGCTTGAAAGACCTTCGCCAAGTAACAACAGCAGTTGGAGATGGAGCTATCGCTGGTCAAGAAGCTTACAAGTTTATTACAGAGCATAGTTAATCATAAAAACGCATAGTATCAGAGTTACAAAAACTTGATACTATGCGTTTTATTATGTGACTATTAGTCCGTCTCGCTCCGTTAGGTGCGAGACAAATAAACCACCCGCTATGCGGGTGCGCGTCGAAGGTTATACCAAAAAAACTCCAAACGCGGTACAATAAAGGTGTTCAAGCCAATTGTAAAGCGAAAGGAGAAAAATATGGCACAAAAGGCTCATAGTTTATCGCACATAAAGTGGCACTGTAAGTATCACATTGTGTTCACCCCTAAGTATAGACGAAAAGTCATCTATAATCAATATCGAAGTAGTTTAGGCGAGATATTTCATCGATTGTGTAGTTATAAAGGAGTTGAAATTATCGAAGGACACTTGATGCCAGACCATGTACATATGTTAGTCAGTATTCCACCAAGGATAAGTGTTTCAAGCTTCATGGGGTATTTAAAAGGGAAAAGTGCACTCATGATGTTTGACAAACACGCCAATCTCAAATATAAGTTTGGGAATCGGCATTTCTGGGCGGAAGGTTATTATGTGAGTACGGTTGGCCTCAATGAAGCCACAATTAAGAAATATATTCAAGAATAAAGAAATTATCCAGTGGATGATTTCTTCACGAGTATAAAAATTTGAGAACGAGTAAAGCATGATATAGCACTAGATAAATTAAGTGTAAAAGAATATGAGGATCCCTTTAGGGATAGTGGTAAGTAATACCCAAGCCTCTTTGAGAGGCAAGTGACGAGTCAAGAGCAATAAGGCTTGAACAAAGTGAAAGAGTCTGGGACAAAAAGATTTTGATTTTAGGAATTCTTTATTATAAATTTTTAAAATCGATAGATTAGATAAAAAAGCGAACAAAACAGAATTCTGAGTGTAAGATAACTTGTTTTGTTCGCTTTTTATATTTAAGGTTAGACTTTTGTCCCAGACTCTGGTAATTTGGGCTTATAGCCTTGGGACAAACCACCCGTTAGACGGGTGGTCATGATTGTGGGAAAATTTAGTTCATTTTTTCCTGAAATTGAGTTTTGTCACCCTCTTATATGTTTAGAAAAATCCTTTAATCTTGTCAACGAGGCCATCTAGACCTTCATAACCAGAAATCAATTGCTGAGCTTGAGAGAAGTATTCTCCAAGCTGTTCTTGATTTTCTGTAACAAATGTTTTTGTAGCTTCGAAATCTTTTGTTTAGATTAGTTCTTTTACTTGATTAAACAAATCTAATGAGTTCATCTTATTCTCCTTTTTTGTACTTAACTATTTAATCATTTTTATGATAAAAAATCAATTGTTGCAGCTTTTGTCTAGTACCTGTTTTTATGTACAAGTTCTCACAACTAAGATTCTAACTACCAGAATAAGCTAGAAATAAAAATGTTCGGGTTTTTCCAGTGTATCCATGAAATAAAAACGGATACATGTTATAATAAAAGTAGCTCTTTAATGGAGGTGTTTGAGTGGAAAATCTGAAGAAAATGGCAGGCATCAAGGCTGCTGAGTTTGTCAAGGATGGAATGGTTGTCGGACTGGGAACTGGTTCTACTGCCTATTATTTTGTCGAAGAAATTGGTCGTTGTATTAAAGAAGAAGGGTTGCAGATTACAGCTGTAACGACTTCTAGTGTGACCAGTAAACAGGCTGAAGGGCTTAATATCCCACTCAAGTCTATTGACCAAGTAGACTTTGTCGATGTGACAGTCGACGGGGCGGATGAAGTGGATAGTCAGTTTAATGGAATCAAAGGCGGTGGTGGTGCCCTTCTCATGGAAAAGGTGGTTGCAACGCCCTCAAAAGAATACATTTGGGTGGTGGATGAAAGCAAGCTGGTAGATAAACTAGGTGCTTTTAAATTGCCAGTAGAAGTGGTTCAGTATGGTGCAGAACAAGTCTTTCGTCGTTTTGAGCGAGCTGGCTACAAACCAAGTTTCCGTGAAAAAGACGGTCAACGTTTTGTGACAGATATGCAGAATTTTATCATTGACCTTGCCTTGGATGTCATCGAAGACCCAATTGCCTTTGGGAAAGAATTGGACCATATCGTTGGTGTTGTGGAGCACGGATTATTCAACAAAATGGTGGATAAGGTCATCGTTGCTGGCCGAGATGGGGTTCAGATTTTAACTTCAACAAAAGCAAACTAATCAAAGTAATAAGGAGACATACTATGTCAAAATTTAATCGTATTCACTTGGTGGTACTGGATTCTGTAGGAATCGGTGCTGCACCAGATGCTAATAACTTTGTCAATGCAGGAGTTCCAGATGGAGCTTCTGACACATTAGGACACATTTCAAAAGCAGTTGGTTTGAATGTCCCAAACATGGCTAAAATTGGTCTTGGAAATATTCCTCGAGAAACTCCTCTTAAGACTGTACCAGCAGAAAGCAATCCAACTGGTTATGCAACGAAATTGGAAGAAGTATCTCTTGGTAAGGATACCATGACTGGGCACTGGGAAATCATGGGACTTAACATTACGGAGCCTTTCGATACTTTCTGGAACGGATTCCCAGAAGAAATCTTGACAAAAATTGAAGAATTCTCAGGACGCAAGGTTATTCGTGAAGCTAACAAACCTTACTCAGGAACAGCTGTTATTGATGATTTTGGACCACGTCAGATGGAAACCGGGGAGTTGATTATCTATACTTCAGCTGACCCTGTTTTGCAGATTGCTGCCCACGAAGACATTATTCCTTTGGATGAATTGTACCGTATCTGTGAATACGCTCGTTCAATCACCCTTGAGCGTCCAGCCCTTTTAGGTCGTATCATTGCCCGTCCTTATGTAGGTGAGCCTGGTAACTTCACTCGTACTGCAAACCGTCGTGACTTGGCTGTATCTCCATTTGCACCAACTGTGTTGGATAAATTGAACGAAGCAGGTATTGATACATACGCTGTTGGTAAGATTAACGATATCTTTAACGGTGCTGGTATCAACCATGATATGGGTCACAACAAATCAAATAGTCATGGAATTGATACACTATTGAAGACTATGGGCCTTGCTGAGTTTGAAAAAGGATTCTCATTCACAAACTTGGTTGACTTTGATGCTCTTTACGGCCACCGTCGTGATGCCCATGGTTACCGTGATTGCTTGCATGAGTTTGATGAACGCTTGCCTGAAATTATCGCAGCCATGAGAGAGAATGACCTTCTCTTGATTACCGCGGACCATGGGAATGACCCGACCTATGCAGGAACAGACCACACTCGTGAATACATTCCACTTTTGGCCTACAGCCCTGCCTTTAAAGGAAATGGTTTGCTACCAGTCGGACATTTCGCAGATATCTCAGCGACTATTGCCGATAACTTTGGCGTTGAAACTGCCATGATTGGGGAAAGTTTCTTAGATAAATTGGTATAAGATGACGCGATATGCTTTACTTGTTCGGAGCATTAATGTTGGTGGCAAGAATAAGGTTGTCATGGTGCAACTTCGTCAAGAACTGACAGAGTTGGGACTTGAAAAGGTTGAAACCTACATCAATAGTGGCAACATTTTCTTTACTTCGACAACTCCCAAAGCCCAATTGGTTGAAAAATTAGAGGCTTTCTTTGAAATCCATTATCCATTTATTAAGAGCTTTTCTTTGCTGAGTCAGGAAGATTATGAAGCAGAGCTGGAGAATCTGCCAGATTGGTGGAACGAAAACTTGGCACGAAAAGACGTCCTCTTCTATACGGAGGGCTTGGATGCGGATCAAGTTATCGAGAAAGTGGACAGTTTGGTACTGGAAGATGAAGTCGTTCATTTTGGAAAACTTGGTATTTTCTGGGGAAAATACTCCGAAGAATCATACTACGAAACGGCCTATCACAAGTACTTACTCAAGATGCCTTTCTACCGCCAAATTACCATTCGTAATGCAAAAACCTTTGACAAAATCGGTCAAATGCTAATACTCAATGAAAATCAAAGAGCAAACTAGGAAGCTAGCCGCAGGCTGTACTTGAGTACG
>NZ_JUUO01000119.1 GCF_001074975.1 Streptococcus pseudopneumoniae
TTCGTCGTCTGAGACTAACTTCCAGTTTTGGGAGAGAGGTGGAAGTTACTTTGAGAAGTTACGGTATGAAATTTTTTTCAAACAATCTTCAAAAAACGCTTGAAAGTGTTTACAAATAGTGATAAAATGGAATAAGTAGAATCATGAAAACGAAATTTTCATACCGTCTCTTTTTAGAGTCTCGTGAGGTATGATATAGAAAGGAAATGGAATGAATACAGACGATACAGTAACGATTTATGATGTCGCCCGTGAAGCAGGAGTTTCAATGGCGACGGTTAGCCGTGTAGTCAATGGCAATAAGAATGTAAAAGAGAATACTCGTAAAAAAGTGCTTGAGGTGATTGATCGTTTGGATTACCGTCCAAATGCCGTGGCGCGTGGTCTTGCAAGCAAAAAGACAACCACTGTCGGTGTCGTGATCCCAAATATCACCAATGGTTATTTCTCAACGCTTGCTAAAGGGATTGATGATATCGCTGAAATGTACAAGTACAATATCGTCCTTGCCAATAGTGATGAGGATGATGACAAGGAAGTTTCAGTTGTCAATACACTGTTTTCTAAGCAAGTGGATGGTATCATTTTTATGGGTTACCACTTGACTGAAAAAATTCGTTCAGAGTTTTCTCGTTCTCGGACACCAGTTGTTCTTGCAGGAACTGTGGATGTAGAACATCAGCTTCCAAGTGTCAATATTGACTACAAACAAGCTACGATTGAGGCAGTGAGCTACCTTGCGAAAGAAAATGAGCGCATTGCTTTTGTTAGCGGTCCACTAGTGGATGATATCAATGGTAAGGTTCGTTTGGTTGGCTACAAGGAAGCCTCGAAAAAAGCAGGTATTTCTTATAGTGAAGGATTGGTATTTGAGTCTAAATACACTTATGAAGATGGCTATGCCTTGGCAGAACGCTTGATTTCATCAAATGCAACTGCAGCAGTTGTAACAGGTGATGAGTTGGCAGCAGGTGTCTTGAATGGTTTGGCTGATCACGGTGTGTCAGTACCAGAAGAGTTTGAAATCATTACTAGTGATGATTCACAAGTGTCTCGCTTTACCCGTCCAAACTTGACAACTATTGCCCAACCTCTTTATGACCTTGGTGCCATTAGTATGCGTATGTTGACTAAAATTATGCACAAGGAAGAGTTGGAAGAACGTGAAGTTCTACTACCGCATGGATTAACAGAACGTCGTTCAACACGAAAACGGAAATAGAAAAAATCAGGGAATCGTGAAGATTTCCTGATTTTGCTTTCTGGAGAAGAGACTTAGCCTTCCATATAGTCTTTCAAATTCTGTCCTGTTAGTCCAGCATTGAGGGCGATGAGGAGTTTCAAGCGAGCTTTTTGGGCGTTAAGTTCTTTAACAAAAAAGACACCTGCTTTTTGCAACTGCACGCCTCCACCTTGGTAGGCATAAACAGGTTCCGCTATACCGTTAAAGCATCGTGAAACTAGGGCGACTGGGATTCCTCTCTGCAGAAGGATTTCTAATTTTTGAGCCGTTTCCTTGGGAATGTTGCCCGCTCCGAAGGCTTGGATAATCAAGCCGTCCAATTGTTCCAAATCCAGCATATCAATCAGCTCATCTGTCATACCGGCATATGCTGAGATGATAGGTACCAAGCCTTGTATATGATCGAGGTCAAAGCGAACACGAGGTTCAGCTGTTTTAAAGTAGAGAATTTCCTGTTTCATAATCAGACCAAGGGGGCCATGAGTAGGAGTTTGGAAGGTACTGACATTGGTCGTATGTGTTTTGGTAACATACTTGGCAGCGTGGATTTCATCGTTCATAACAACCAAAACCCCTTTGTCAGCAGCCTTGTCATCGCTAGCCACCCGCAAAGCACTCAGATAGTTATAAACACCATCACTGCCGAGTTCGTTGGAGCTACGCATGGCCCCTGTTAGAACGATAGGCATATGGGGAACTTCCATGGTATCAAGGAAATAGGCTGTTTCCTCTAAAGTATCGGTTCCGTGTGTAATCACTACACCATCGTAGTTAGCAGCTTCCTCTTTAATTTTCTGGTAGAGGGCCAGCATATGCTTGGGTTTGATATGGGGGCTTGGCAGGTTAAAAAAGTCCAAGGCGTGGACTTGGATTCCTTCAAGAGGATTGGACACATGGTTCATGGGATTATCTGAACTAGTCACAACAGCGCCAGAAGCATCGGCCTGCATGGAAATAGTTCCGCCAGTATGTAAAACAAGGATTTTCTTAGGCATGATTTACTCACTCTTTCTGAAATGTGGTATAATCATTGTATCACAAAAGGGGAGATTGGGATAGGATGGAAGTCAAAGCGGTTTTTTTTGATATCGATGGAACCTTGGTTAACGATCGCAAGAGTGTTTTGAAATCCACTAAGGACGCGATTAAGATTGTTAAAGAGCAAGGGGTGCTAGTTGGTGTAGCAACGGGACGAGGACCTTTTTTTGTTAAGGAATTGATGGACGATTTGGACCTGGATTTTGCGGTAACCTACAATGGCCAGTATATTTTTAATAAAGACAGAGTCTTGTTCACGAGCCCTATTTCCAAGTTACATTTGCGCCATCTCATTTCGTATGCTAAAAAAGAAGGCAAGGAGATTGCCCTAGGGACCAAGGATGCCATGCTGGGTTCCAAAATCATGTCCTTTGGTCTGGGTTCTTTTTCTCAACGAATCAGTCGCTTCGTTCCCTCTGTTTTAACTCGGACGGTGAGTCATTCCTTTAATCGTATGGTCAGCAAGGTTGTTCCCCAAAAGGAAGAAGACCTGCTTCACCTGATGAATCAGCCTATCTACCAAGTTTTGATGCTGATGACGCCAGAAGAATCTGAGAAGGCGGCAGCTGATTTTGAAGACTTGAAATTGACACGTAGCAATCCATTTGCAGCAGATGTCATCAATCAAGGAAACTCTAAATTGGAAGGCATTCGCCGAGTTGGAAAAGAATATGGCTTTGATCTCAACCAAGTGATGGCCTTTGGTGACTCAGATAACGACCTAGAAATGCTGGCGGGTGTTGGTATGTCGGTCGCTATGGGAAATGGTAGTAGCAGTGTCAAGGAAGTAGCCAAGCACATCACTACTAGCAATCAGCAAGATGGAATCCACAAGGCCTTGGAACATTTTGGTGTTCTAGCTTCAGAAAAAGTCTTTGTCAGCCGTGACTATCATTTCAATAAGGTCAAGACCTTCCATCACATGATGGACGAACGGACCCAAGAAGAACCTCGAGCTTGGGATTTAGAAGGTGCAACCCATAGGGCTGGTTTTAAAATAGAAGAATTGGTGGAGTTTGTTCGAGCTGCCAGTCCTTCTGAAGAAGACTTTGGTCAAGCTGTATCGCAACTTCATCAAGCTCTTGATAAGGCAGCAGATAAAGTAGCTAAGAAGACACCTGCCCAGCAAGATTTGATAGGGCAAGTTGATGCCTTGATTGACACACTTTACTTCACCTACGGTAGTTTTGTCTTGATGGGAGTGGACCCAGAACGTATTTTTGACATTGTCCATCAGGCTAATATGGGGAAAATTTTCCCAGATGGCAAGGCTCATTTTGATCCAGTGACCCACAAAATCTTAAAACCAGATGATTGGGAAGAAAAATATGCTCCAGAACCTGCTATTAAAAAGGAACTGCAGCGCCAGCTCAAGGCTTACGAACGCCATAAAGAGAGAAATAATACTCAATGAAAATCAAAGAGCAAACTAGGAAGCTAGCCGCAGGCTGCTCAAAACACTGTTTTGAGGTTGCAGATAGAACTGACGAAGTCAGTCACATATATAATCCAAGGTGAAGCTGACGTGGTTTGAAGAGATTTTCGAAGAGTATAAACAGTAAACAAAAAGGAGCTCTGAGCTCCTTTTCTTGATGATTATAAGGTTTTTTCTTGTTCTCTCACCACCAGCAAATCAACCTTAGCATGGCGGAGAATGTATTCAGATGAAGAGCCGACCAAGAGGCGTTCAAAGGCGTTGAGACCAGTTGCGCCAACGAGGATGAGGTCCACTTCCTCAGCATCTGGAATAGTACGTGCCAAGAGGGTCTTTGGATTTCCCATTTCAATGACGATATGAACATCTGCCACACCAGCATCTTTAGCACGTTTTTCGTACTCTTTCATCATGCTTTCAGCGTCTTCTTGGAGTTCTGCGTAAACTTCAGCATCAAAGGTGGATACACTTTGGAGAGCGCGTGTGTCAATGACATGTGCGATGGTGAGTTTAGCGTCGTTTCGTAGAGCAGAATGAACTCCCTTGACAAAAGCTAAGTCCGCTTCCTTAGAACCATCGATTGCGACCATAATATTTTGGTAACGTTGTGCCATAATGAAACCTCCTGAAATTTTCTTACTATAATTGTAAACCTTTTCACTATAGAAGTAAAGCAAAAAAAGTATTTTTCAAAAGAATGTTAGCGATTAAAAACTATATAAATATATGATAAAATAAAAGAAAGGATAGCAGGAAAGAAGTGAAGGGAGGGAGAATGATGAAAAACTATTTTCAAGAAACAAAAAAATCAAATTTCTTTTATTATAGAATTATCCTAGTGTCAGTCTTGGTAGAGGTTGTCATGATCTGGCAGTTAGAGAGTCTAGTACCGCTTCTTTATCCAGATTTTATCGGCTTTTTAGTCTTTCATCTACTCTACCATGTAATCTTATTCCTAGTTGCAAAAAGAAGTGGACGCTTAGATTACTTGATGATATGGAGGCTTTTCCTCATGTTCAATCTTCTTTATGACTCCTTTCTAGGCTTGCTTTTTCTAGGTTTATCTTTTGGTATGTGATCTGTCTTTGGCAAAATTCCTGCTATCTCCCCTGTCTTGACCTTGCTCTTTAGTGAGGTTTTTCTTCTGTAGGATTTTAGTAATACGTTCCAGTAAACTTGTCGCATTCTCTTTCTAGTGGTATAATGTTATTATCCTGATGAATTGAGGAAACAAGATGAAAGAATATAATAAGTCTAGTAAGTTAGAGCATGTTTCTTATGATATCCGTGGTCCTGTTTTGGAAGAAGCCATGCGGATGCGAGCAAACGGAGAAAAGATTTTACGTCTAAATACAGGAAATCCAGCAGAATTTGGCTTTACAGCGCCAGACGAGGTCATTCATGACTTGATTATGAATGCGCGTGATAGTGAAGGATATTCTGACTCCAAAGGGATTTTCTCAGCCCGTAAGGCTATCATGCAGTATTGCCAATTGAAGAAATTTCCAAACGTAGATATTGATGATATTTACCTTGGAAATGGTGTCAGTGAGTTGATCGTCATGTCCATGCAGGGGCTTTTGGACAATGGGGATGAGGTCTTGGTGCCAATGCCAGACTATCCTCTCTGGACGGCCGCTGTCAGTCTAGCTGGAGGAAATGCCGTTCACTATATCTGTGATGAAGCTGCAGAATGGTATCCAGATATTGACGATATCAAGTCAAAAATTACTTCCAATACCAAGGCAATCGTCCTTATCAATCCAAACAACCCAACTGGAGCCCTTTATCCTAAGGAACTCTTGCTGGAAATCATTGAGATTGCCCGTCAAAACGATTTGATCATCTTTGCGGATGAAATCTATGACCGCATGGTCATGGATGGACATGTGCATACGCCTGTGGCTAGCTTGGCACCTGATGTTTTCTGTGTCAGTATGAATGGTCTGTCAAAATCGCACCGTATCGCTGGTTTCCGTGTGGGTTGGATGGTCTTGTCTGGACCTAAGACACATGTTAAAGGCTATATCGAAGGGCTCAATATGCTGTCCAATATGCGTCTCTGCTCTAACGTCCTAGCCCAACAAGTCGTACAAACTTCCTTGGGTGGTCACCAATCAGTTGATGAATTGCTCCTTCCTGGTGGACGAATTTACGAGCAAAGAAATTTCATCTACAATGCTATTCAAGATATTCCAGGTCTCTCTGCTGTTAAACCAAAAGCGGGGCTCTATATCTTCCCTAAAATCGACCGCAATATGTACCGTATCGATGATGATGAGCAGTTTGTCCTTGATTTCTTGAAGCAGGAAAAGGTTCTCTTGGTTCATGGTCGAGGCTTTAACTGGCAGGAACCAGACCATTTCCGTATCGTTTACCTTCCTCGTGTTGATGAGTTGGCTCAAATCCAAGAAAAGATGACTCGTTTCTTGAAACAGTATCGCAGATAGGGCTTACATCAGAAAAAGCGTTAAAAAGCTGGAAACATTTGTCTAGAGCTATTGACAAAAGTGAAAGAATCAGATAGAATAGTAAAGTATGTTTAGTAACTGATCACTTTATAGCCGGCTAAACGAATACAAAATCTATGAGGAGGTATTCATCGTGAAACGTACTTATCAACCAAGTAAACTTCGTCGTGCGCGCAAACACGGATTCCGTAACCGTATGTCAACTAAAAACGGTCGTCGCGTATTGGCAGCTCGTCGTCGTAAAGGACGCAAAGTTTTGGCTGCATAATCCAAACGAACTCTATCAAAAATCAGTAGGAACTCGAGTCTACTGATTTTTATTTTTGTAAAAAAGTTCAAAAGACTTTATATTTTTGCTCAAATGGTGTATAATATTTCAGGCTCTTTGTCAACTGTAGTGGGTTGAAGAAAAGCTAAGCTCGAGAAAGGACAAATTTCGTC
>NZ_JUUO01000120.1 GCF_001074975.1 Streptococcus pseudopneumoniae
TCATAAGTTAATTTCATAATAAAACACCCCAAAAGTTAGTTTTTTAGTGTCTAACTTTTGGGGGTCAGTACATTAACTGGTCGATTTTTTATGCCTTGGATGACTTTCGTCTGTGATTATAGATTCCAAATAGTAAGAGAGAAGTAAAGGAACAGATTGCTCCAGTAATAAAACCATTGGGAATAAAGGAAAGTGTAATAGTTCCTTTTCCTTTAGGAACATTAACTTTCATAAAGCCAGTTTGAGCTTGTTTAATTTCTATTTTCTTACCATCTTGGTAGGCAGACCAACCTTTGTCATAAGGAATGGTGAAGAAAATGGACGTATCTTGTTTGACATCATATGTGGCAAAAACCTTATTTTTAGAAGTTGATACTGTTACAGGCTGTTCTTTAATTTTTTGAATTGCCTCAGTTAAAGTTTGGGTATCTAAACGATAGAAGGTAGGAGATTCAAATGATACTTGTGAATTTCCAGGGAAACTAACATGAATATTGAAAGTTTTTTTCTCTTTTGTATAGCCTAGATTAAAGAAGGAGAAGGCATTATCAGTTGTAAAAGTCTTCTTCTCCCCATTGACAAGAATGTCAACCTTCTTTTGTTTATCATTAGAAAAGTGAAGGTTTGTGAAAGAAAGATAAACCTGGCTGTTTTCTGGCACTTCAATTTGATACTGGATTGCTGCATCCTCATTCGAAGAACTTGTAACACTGATCAAATCATTAGTATTTTCTGTTTTGTCATAAGATATTGGAGAAAAATAATCAAAATCGACGTTAGCAAGTTGATTTAAAAACGAGGCCTGATTGTCCAAAGTATGTTCGTTGAACTTGACATCATTGTAAACAGATTGACTAGCAAAGGCAATCGGAAGAGAGAATTGATTTTCATATAGGGCAAGATTATCTTTTTGATATACAACTTGGAAACCATACTTATCAATAGGACTTTCTGAGATATTGTACTGGATTCCAAATAAACTATCAGCTAAAATACTATTATTGGCATAACGAAGATTGAGATTAGTCCCAGAGGATTTAAACCCCAGTTTATCCAAAGTAGAGCTTGCTGAACGATTTCGAACAGATGAAAATTGAGAGATTCCATTATAGTTGAATTTCATACTGTCATTTCCTGTCTGAGTCTCTAGTTTCTCAGTACGAGAAAATTGATTTCCAATATATGCTGAGAAAGATTCCATAGCTGGGATATCTCGATTATAAGCACTTCGAGAAGCAAATCCCCATTCCTGAGCAATTCCGCCCATTTGAGATGAAGCATTTAAACTCATTTCAACCATTATAAATAAAGAGATTAGAATAGCAAATAGATTTACAGAGATAAACTTTTTGATAACTGCAAGGAGTAAAAGAGAATAGACAACCAAAAATTCAAGAGTAAGCAGAATATTCAAATCTGTTAAAAAAGAATAATGCGATTTTAGATAGATGGTAGCTAAAAATCCTGTTACTACAAGAAAAAGAGAAACTAAAAAATTCCAGACTTTCAGTTCTTTCAGACGAATTAAGACTTCTGCTGCTGTGTAAATTAACAAGGTAGAGAAAATCCAAGCATAGCGATGTAAAAACATATTGGGAGTATGCATACCTTGCCAAAATAAATCAAGCACTTCTATATAAAAGCTTGCAATTAGAAATGCAAAGAAAATTGCATAGATAAGTTTCACGTGAAACTTAATGGATTTAAGTGTAAAAAATAAAATGGTCAAAATAAAGGGAAGTAGTCCGACAAAAATCATTGGGATAGCTCCATACTTTGTTGTATCAAAGGAACCAATGAATTGCTTAGCAAAGAGATCAAGATACCAGCTACTTTCAGTTTGAAACTTTGTAACTTCAGTCAATTTTTCTCCATGTGTCTGTAAATCAAACAGAGTAGGAAGAGTCAGAATCAAACTAGCCATACCAGCTAAAAAGGAGATGACTATGAAATCAAGAAAAGATGATTTTCGAGTCTTAAAGTCCCACGAAATTTGACAGAGATACCAGAAAATAAGAAACAATGCTGTCATATAGCCAAAATAATAATTTTGAACAAATAAGATTGACAGACTTGTAAAGTACAATAGGAATTTCTTTTTAGTGACAAGCAGGTGTAAACCAGTTATAATTAAAGGAATTAAGATAAAAACATCTAGCCAGGTTTTTATCTCTAATTGACTGACAGAGAAACTCATCAGAGCATAGGAAGTAGATAACGCTAGTTTTAAAGGCTTAGGAATCGATTGAAATAATTTATCTAAACTAAAATAAGTTGACAGTCCAATCAATCCAAATTTTAAGAGAGTTGTCAGATAGACAGCATCTGGCATATTCGTTAGATCAAAAAAGTAAACTAGAGGTGAAAGGAAGCTTCCCAAGTAATAACTAGATAGGGCATAGAAATTTAATCCAAGGCCACTTGTAAAGGTGTAAAACAGACTACTATTTCCATGTAGGATATTTCGTAAAGCTACATCAAAAATAACGTATTGATGAAACCCATCTCCTAATAGTGGAGATGTATCGCTATTCCAGTAGATGCCTTGAGATAGATATACTCCTATAATAATGATTACGGGAATGATGAAAGAAACAAAATAGGTCCAATATGTTTTAAAAAATAATTTCATGTTACCTCATAAAATGTTAGAAAACTCAGCTGGTTAACCCAACTGAGTTTTGAAGTTTTATTTAGTCTTTCCAAAGTTCTTTAACTTTTGCTTGTACTTCTGCATTTTCTAGGAATTCATCATAGGTTTCATCGATACGGTCAATGACGCCATTTTTAGACAAGACAATGATATGGTTAGCTAGAGTTTGGATAAACTCGTGGTCATGGCTGGCAAAGATGATTGATTCTTTAAAGTTTTTCAATCCATCGTTCAAGCTTGAGATAGATTCCAAGTCCAAGTGATTGGTTGGATCATCAAGTATAAGAACATTTGATTTTAAGAGCATGAGTTTTGAAAGCATGACACGAACTTTTTCTCCCCCTGACAAGACGTTTACAGGTTTGTTAACCTCATCCCCAGAGAAGAGCATACGACCGAGGAAGCCACGTAGGAAAGTATTGTCATCTTCTTCTTTACTTGCGAATTGACGCAACCAGTCAAGGATTGACTCTCCTCCTGCAAAATCTGCCGAGTTATCTTTTGGCAAGTACGAACGGCTAGTAGTTACTCCCCACTTGACAGTTCCTTCATAGTCAATGTCTCCCATGATTGCACGAATTAATGCAGTCGTTTGGATGTCATTTTGTCCAATAAGCGCTGTCTTATCACCTGGACGCAAGATGAAACTAATATTATCCAAGATAGTCTCACCATCAATCTTTACAGTTAGATTTTCTACTGTCAAGAGATCATTACCAATCTCACGCTCCGCTTTAAAGTTGATAAATGGATATTTACGACTAGATGGCACAATTTCTTCAAGTTCAATCTTATCAAGCATTTTCTTACGTGATGTTGCTTGTCTTGATTTAGAAGCATTGGCAGAGAAACGGGCAACGAATTCTTGCAATTGTTTAATTTTTTCTTCTGCTTTGGCATTACGGTCTGCTAGCAATTTAGCAGCGAGCTCAGAAGATTCCTTCCAGAAGTCGTAGTTTCCGACATAGAGTTTGATTTTTCCAAAGTCAAGGTCGGCCATGTGAGTACATACTTTGTTTAAGAAGTGACGGTCGTGGGATACTACGATAACGGTGTTATCAAAGTCAATCAAGAAGTCTTCTAACCAAGTAATCGATTGGATATCCAAACCGTTGGTAGGCTCGTCCAAGAGAAGAACATCAGGTTTACCAAAAAGTGCTTTGGCAAGGAGAACCTTTACTTTCTCACCGTTGGCCAATTCGCTCATGTTTTGATAGTGCAATTCTTCTGGAATGTTTAGGTTTTGAAGTAGTTGAGAGGCTTCACTTTCTGCTTCCCAGCCCCCAAGCTCGGCAAATTCTCCCTCGAGTTCGGCAGCACGCACTCCATCCTCATCTGAGAAATCTTCCTTCATGTAGATAGCATCTTTCTCTTTCATGATGCTATAAAGTTTTTCATTTCCCATGATAACGACATCAATGGCACGTTCATCTTCATAGTCAAAGTGATTTTGACGAAGAACAGAGAGACGTTCATCTGGACCAAGAGAGATGTGACCAGTAGTAGGTTCGATATCTCCAGCTAAAATTTTTAAAAAGGTTGACTTTCCGGCACCATTAGCACCGATTAATCCGTAAGTATTTCCTTCTGTAAATTTGATATTGACATCATCAAAAAGTTTGCGATCACTAAAACGTAGTGAAACATCAGATACTGTAAGCAATGTTTTTCTCCTATATATGTAATACATTTATTCTACTAGAAAAAGCAGAAATATTCAAATTTTTATTTGTCAATTTTGTGTAAATTAGGTTTACAACATCCTTTACACAAATCCGTAGATAGCAAGACTGATTTATTTTGATAAATTACGGTTATTTCATTAAAAAAATGCTATAATTGAAGGGACCATATCGAAGGAGAATAAAATGACTAAACCCATTATTTTAACAGGAGACCGTCCAACGGGAAAATTGCATATTGGACATTATGTTGGAAGTCTCAAAAATCGAGTATTATTACAGGAAGAGGATAAGTATGATATGTTTGTGTTCTTGGCTGACCAACAAGCTTTGACCGATCATGCTAAAGACCCTCAAACAATTGTAGAGTCTATCGGAAATGTTGCTTTGGATTATCTTGCAGTTGGATTGGATCCAAGTAAATCAACAATCTTTATTCAAAGTCAGATTCCAGAGTTGGCTGAACTGTCTATGTACTATATGAATCTAGTTTCATTAGCTCGTTTGGAACGAAATCCGACAGTAAAAACAGAGATTGCTCAGAAAGGCTTTGGAGAAAGTATTCCGACAGGATTCTTGGTCTATCCAATCGCTCAAGCAGCTGACATCACAGCTTTCAAGGCTAATTATGTTCCTGTTGGGACAGATCAGAAACCAATGATTGAGCAAACTCGTGAAATTGTTCGTTCTTTTAACAATGCATATAACTGTGATGTCTTGGTGGAACCGGAAGGTATTTATCCAGAAAATGAGAGAGCAGGGCGTTTGCCTGGTTTAGATGGAAATGCTAAAATGTCTAAATCACTCAATAACGGTATTTATTTAGCTGATGATGCGGATACTTTGCGTAAAAAAGTAATGAGTATGTATACAGATCCAGATCATATTCGAGTGGAAGATCCAGGTAAGATTGAGGGAAATATGGTTTTCCATTATCTAGATGTTTTTGGTCGTCCAGAAGATGCTCAAGAAATTGCTGATATGAAAGAACATTATCAACGAGGTGGTCTTGGTGATGTGAAGACCAAGCGTTATCTACTTGAAATATTAGAGCGTGAACTTGGTCCTATTCGTGAGCGCCGTATTGAATTTGCTAAGGATATGGGAGAAGTTTATAATATGCTTCAAAAAGGTAGTGAAAGAGCGCGTGAAGTTGCGGGTCAAACCCTATCTGAGGTTAAAGGTGCAATGGGACTCAATTACTTTAACTAAGTTCATTTTACAAGAAACTATCATTTCTATCTCAAAGAAAAGATAGTTTTTTATTTACCTCTGTAACATTTGACAAATTTTTATAGAATGGTATGATAGATACAATATAAAAAGAGTCAAGCTCAAAAAGAAAGAAAAGAGGAAACTTCGAATGTCTAATTGGGACACTAAATTTTTGAAAAAAGGTTTTACCTTTGATGATGTATTGCTTATTCCAGCTGAAAGTCATGTATTACCTAATGATGCTGATTTAACAACAAAATTGGCAGATAATTTGACTTTAAATATCCCAATTATTACCGCTGCCATGGACACAGTTACAGAGAGTCAAATGGCCATTGCTATTGCTCGTGCAGGTGGTCTCGGAGTTATCCATAAAAACATGTCAATTGCTCAACAAGCAGACGAGGTTCGCAAGGTAAAACGTTCTGAAAATGGTGTTATTATTGATCCCTTCTTCTTGACTCCTGAACATACAATTGCTGAAGCTGATGAGCTTATGGGACGTTACCGTATCAGTGGTGTTCCAGTTGTTGAAACACTTGAAAATCGTAAATTGGTTGGTATTTTGACAAACCGAGATCTTCGTTTTATTTCAGATTATAACCAACCAATCTCAAATCATATGACTAGTGAAAATCTTGTTACTGCTCCTGTGGGTACAGATCTTGCAACAGCTGAGAGCATTCTTCAAGAACACCGTATTGAAAAACTTCCGTTGGTAGATGAAGAAGGTCGTCTTTCTGGCTTGATTACTATCAAAGATATTGAAAAAGTTATTGAGTTTCCAAATGCTGCTAAAGATGAGTTTGGTCGTCTTCTAGTTGCAGGTGCAGTAGGTGTTACTTCAGATACATTTGAACGTGCAGAGGCTCTTTTTGAGGCAGGAGCGGATGCGATTGTTATTGATACTGCACATGGTCATTCTGCAGGTGTCTTGCGTAAAATTGCTGAGATTCGTGCTCATTTCCCAGACCGTACTTTGATTGCTGGAAATATTGCTACTGCTGAAGGGGCACGTGCCCTTTATGAAGCAGGTGTAGATGTTGTCAAGGTTGGTATTGGCCCAGGTTCTATCTGTACTACTCGTGTGATTGCTGGTGTTGGTGTTCCGCAAGTAACAGCTATCTATGATGCTGCAGCTGTTGCGCGTGAATATGGAAAAACGATCATTGCTGACGGTGGAATCAAGTATTCTGGAGATATTGTAAAAGCACTTGCGGCTGGTGGAAATGCTGTTATGCTTGGATCAATGTTTGCTGGAACTGATGAAGCTCCAGGCGAAACTGAAATCTTTCAAGGACGTAAATTCAAGACTTACCGTGGTATGGGATCAATCGCAGCAATGAAGAAAGGTTCAAGCGATCGTTACTTCCAAGGTTCTGTCAATGAAGCAAACAAACTCGTTCCAGAAGGAATTGAAGGTCGTGTTGCTTATAAAGGAGCGGCAGCTGATATTGTCTTCCAAATGATTGGTGGTATTCGCTCTGGTATGGGTTACTGTGGTGCAGCTAACCTTAAAGAACTACACGATAATGCTCAATTTATTGAAATGTCTGGTGCTGGTTTGAAAGAAAGCCATCCTCATGATGTGCAAATTACTAATGAAGCACCAAATTATTCTATGTAAAAAACAATGAAAAGAACTCCCGTGAAAACAGGAGTTTTTTTACAATATTGTCAATTTTGGTTTACAGAAACTTTACCATCCTGAATAGTAAAGATGCTTAGATTTTTTGGTAGATTTTGAAGATGATCTAAGCTTGTTGTTGTGATAAAGGTTTGGATTGAATGAGAAATTGTTTCTAATAATTTTAGTTGTCTAGTGTTGTCAAGCTCGCTCATAACATCGTCAAGCAGTAATATTGGAGATTCTGTAGTAATGCTTTCCATTAATTCTATTTCTGCTAATTTTATCGATAGGACGAGACTACGATGTTGACCTTGACTTCCAAAACTAGCATCCATCCCATTTATATAAAAAGAAATGTCATCTCTATGAGGACCAACACCAGTATTCTTTTTAAATAAATCTCTGGACCTACTTTTTTCTAAAGAAATTTTGAAAGATTCTGATAAGTATTCTTTGTCAGTTATCTTGACAGAAGATTGATAGGATATTGATAGCTCTTCAATCTGATTAGAAAGTTCAAAATGTTTCTTACGCCCAAAATGCTCTAGTTTTTTTATAAAATCTAAGCGGTGATTCATTACACGACATCCATAATCGACTAGCTGATCATCCAGTACTGAAAGGAAGGTTTCATCTATTGTTTGAGCTGATTTTAAATAGGTGTTTCTTTGCTTAAGAATATGGTTATAATTGGTTAAATCTGATAAATAGATTGGCTTAATTTGCCCAAGCTCCATATCAATGAATTTTCGTCGAACCGAAGGTGCTCCTTTAATTAGTTGTAAATCTTCAGGAGCAAATAAGACAACATTCATGTGTCCTACATAGTCTGAAAGTCGTGCCTGTTTTAAATGATTAACTTTTGTCACACGCCCTTTTTGTGTTAGTTCGATTTCTAGGGGAATGGATCCAGTTTTTTTCTGAACAAGACCTGAAAGATGAAGTTGTTCCTCATCAAAATGAATGAGATTTTTATCTGTTCGAGTTCGATGACTACGTGTTAAGGCTAAAAAATAGATAGCCTCTAACATATTTGTTTTACCTTGTGCGTTACGTCCTAAAAAGACATTTAATTTAGGATTAAACTCTATTTTCGTTTCTTTATAGTTACGAAAAGTCTTGAGAGATAGGTGTTGTAGCCACATGATTATCTACCAGGGAAACGCGGAGCTTGTTTGCTTTTAGGCGATGAAGTAGGTTTTGATTTATCTTTTTTTACTCCCTTATTCATCTCCTTAACAAGTTTAGCGATTCGTTCTTTTTCAACTTTATCAGCTTGGTATTCATCTTGCTCTTCAGAAGTGGGTTGTGTCAATAAGATGTCAATATTCATGTCAGGGATGTCAACTTTATCGCCAATACGAAGTTTTTTTCCACGACGACTCTCTAATTCCCCATTAAAGTAAACAGAATGTTCAGAGAGAAATGATTTGATAGCTCCTCCACTATGTGTAATTCCAAGTTCTTTGAGTAGTGCTTGGAGGGTAATAAATTCTTCAAATAATCTGTATTCCATAATTCACCTCAATATTTGGTATTATACCATATTTTCCTAAAAATAGTGAGAGAAACAGGGATAAATGTAAGCGTTTTTTATTCCAAAAGTGTTACAGAGAACAAGAAAATTTCAGGTTTTCGTGATATAATAGAAGTCTGTATATAAGGAGGTAAATCATGGAGTTAGTGCATGGAATTTCAACACATTTTATCCAATCAAAAAAGTTTAAAACGAACAAAATCACCGTGCGTTTTACCGCTCCATTATCCCTCGATACGATTGCAGGTCGCATGTTGAGTGCTAGTATGTTAGAGACTGCTAATCAGATGTATCCCACTTCTCAAGATTTGAGAAGACATTTGGCTAATTTATACGGTACAGATATGTCAACCAATTTTTTCAGAAGAGGGCAAAGTCACATTGTAGAATTGACATTTACCTATGTCCGCGATGAGTTTTTAAGTAGGAAAAATGTGCTAACTTCGCAGATTTTGGAACTTGTAAAAGAAACTCTTTTTTCACCCGTAGTAGTTGATAATGGATTTGATTCGGCCTTATTTGAAATTGAGAAAAAGCAATTGCTAGCAAGTTTAGCAGCTGATATGGATGATTCTTTTTATTTCTCACATAAAGAATTAGATAAATTATTTTTTCATGATGAACGTCTCCAATTGGAATATAGTGATTTACGAAATCGTATTTTAGCTGAAACTCCACAAAGTTCTTATTCTTGTTTTCAAGAATTTTTGGCCAATGATCGAATAGATTTCTTTTTCCTAGGTGATTTTAATGAGGTTGAAATTCAAAATGTATTAGAATCATTTGGCTTTAAAGGTCGAGAAGGAGATGTGAAGATTCAGTATTGTCAACCTTATTCCAATATCCTTCAGGAAGGTATGGTTCGGAAAAATGTGGGACAATCCATTTTGGAATTGGGATATCATTGTCCTTCTGAATATGGTGATGAGCAACATTTACCCATGATTGTAATGAATGGTTTACTTGGTGGATTTGCTCACTCTAAACTCTTTACCAATGTCCGTGAAAATGCTGGATTAGCTTATACCATCTCAAGTCAGCTCGATTTGTTTAGTGGATTCTTGAGGATGTATGCTGGTATTAATCGAGAAAATCGTAACCAGGCTCGTAAAATGATGAATAATCAACTGATTGATTTAAAAAAAGGATATTTTACAGAGCTTGAGTTAGAGCAGACCAAGGAAATGATTCGTCGGTCGTTGTTACTTTCTCAAGATAATCAAAGTTCATTGATTGAACGTGCTTATCAAAATGCCTTACTTGGAAAATCTTCAGCAGACTTTAAAGGTTGGATTGCAAAACTTGATCAAGTTGACAAAGATGCTATTTGTAGGGCAGCTAATAATGTGAAACTACAGGCGATTTACTTTATGGAAGGAATAGAATGACAAAGGTTGTTTTTGAAGAAAAATACTATTCAGCTGTAAAAGAAATGGTTTATCGAACTCGTTTGGCAAATGGATTGACAGTTGCTCTTTTACCTAAAAAGGAATTTAAAGAGGTTTACGGGAGTGTAACTGTACAGTTTGGATCGGTAGATATGCTTGTCACAGAAGTTGACGGAGATGTAAAACAATATCCTGCAGGAATTGCTCATTTTCTTGAACATAAATTATTTGAGAGAGAAGATGCTAGCGATTTGATGTCAGCTTTTACGAGTCTAGGTGCAGATAGTAATGCCTTTACAAGCTTTACAAAAACAAACTATCTTTTTTCATCAACGGATCATTTTTTAGAAAATTTAGACTTACTTGATGAATTGGTAACATCAGCACATTTTACTGAAGATTCCATTTTAAGAGAGCAGGATATTATTCAGCAAGAACGAGAAATGTATCAAGATGATCCAGATTCGTGTTTATTCTTTTCAACCTTAGCGAATTTGTATCCTGGTACACCTTTATCAACAGATATAGTTGGAAGCGAGGAGTCTATTTCCCAAATCAATCTAACTAAATTGCAAGAAAATTTTACAAAGTTTTACAAACCTGTAAACATGTCTCTGTTTTTAGTTGGTAATTTTGATGTGGAGCAAGTACAGGACTATTTTGAAAGAAAAGAATTGAAAGATTTAGATGTTCAGGAAGTAGTAAGAGAAAAATTTGTTTTACAGGCTGTAAAGCAAACAGACAGTATGAGAATGGAAGTATCTTCTCCCAAACTAGCGATTGGGATTAGAGGTAAGCGAAAAGTTGCTGAAGCGGATTGCTATCGACATCATGTTTTATTAAAATTATTGTTTGCAATGATGTTTGGTTGGACTTCGGATCGTTTTCAAAAGTTATATGAATCAGGTAAAATAGATACTTCCTTATCTCTTGAAATTGAAGTAACAAGTCGTTTTCATTTTGTTATGTTGACAATGGATACGAAAGAGCCAGTTGCTTTATCTCATCAATTTAGGAAGGCCATTCGTAATTTTACAAAGGATTTGGATATTACAGAGGATCATTTAGATATTATCAAAAGAGAGATGTTTGGAGAATTTTTCAGTAGTATGAACTCTCTTGAATTTATTGCAACGCAATATGATGCTTTTGAACATGGTGAGACAATTTTTGATTTACCAAAGATTTTACAGGAAATTACTTTAGAGGATGTCCTTGAAGCAGGGCATTACTTAATAGATGAAGGGGATATAGTTGATTTTACAATATTCCCATCTTAGTAACCTATCATAATAGACACTAGAAAGAAGGGATGACAAGTATGAGGAAAAAAACAATTGGTGAGGTTTTACGATTAGCTAGAATCAATCAGGGATTGAGTTTAGATGAATTGCAGAAAAAGACAGAAATCCAGTTAGATATGTTGGAAGCAATGGAAGCAGACGATTTCGATCAACTTCCAAGTCCTTTTTACACGCGTTCTTTCTTGAAAAAATATGCATGGGCTGTTGAGTTAGATGACCAAATTGTTTTGGATGCTTATGATTCTGGGAGTATGATTACTTATGAGGAAGTGGATGTTGATGAAGATGAGTTGACAGGGCGCAGACGTTCAAGTAAGAAAAATAAGAAAAAAACATCATTTTTACCTTTATTTTATTTTATCCTTTTTGCTTTATCGATTTTAATTTTTGTGACCTATTATGTTTGGAACTATATTCAAACTCAACCAGAGGGGCCTTCTCTTTCTAATTACAGTGTGGTTCAATCAACAAGTTCAACTAGCTCTGTTCCCCAATCTTCAAGTAGTAGTTCATCTAGCAGTTCTTCTAGTGCAGAATCAGCTATAAGTGTATCAGGTGAAGGAAATCATGTGGAAATAGCTTATAAAACAAGTAAGGAAACTGCAAAATTGCAATTATCGGTTTCAGATGCTAGAAGTTGGGTCAGTATTTCCGAAAGTGAACTTGAAGGTGGAGTGACCTTATCATCGGATAATAAAAGTGTGGAAACAACCGTTTCAACTAAAAATTCTGTAACCATTACTTTAGGTGTTGTAAAAGGTGTTGCTTTGATAGTAGATAATCAGACTGTTGATTTATCGAAATTAACAGCTTATACTGGGACAATTACGATAACCTTTACTAAGAATTAAGGAAAAACAAATGAAAAAAGAACAAATTCCAAATCTCTTAACAATAGGTCGAATTTTCTTTATTCCCATCTTTATCTTTATTTTAACGATAGGAAATTCGATAGAGAGTCATATAGTGGCAGCTATTATCTTTGCTGTTGCCAGTATTACAGACTATTTAGATGGATATTTAGCTCGTAAATGGAATGTGGTCAGTAATTTTGGTAAATTTGCAGATCCTATGGCGGATAAGTTACTAGTTATGTCGGCTTTTATTATGTTGATTGAGTTAGGTATGGCTCCGGCTTGGATTGTTGCAGTGATTATCTGTCGTGAGTTGGCTGTTACTGGTTTAAGGCTGTTACTGGTTGAAACTGGTGGAACAGTTTTAGCAGCAGCGATGCCTGGAAAAATTAAAACTTTCAGTCAGATGTTTGCGATTATTTTCTTGCTATTACATTGGACTTTGATTGGCCAAGTTCTACTTTATGTGGCCTTGTTTTTCACTATCTACTCTGGCTATGACTATTTCAAGGGTAGTGCCTATGTATTTAAAGGGATATTTGGTTCGAAATGAAATCAATAATTGATGTAAAAAATCTTTCTTTTCGCTATAAGGAAAGTCAGGAATACTATGATGTGAAGGATATTACGTTTCACGTGAAACGTGGAGAATGGCTTTCGATTATAGGGCATAATGGTAGTGGTAAATCAACTACTGTCCGGTTAATTGATGGCTTATTGGAAGCGGAATCTGGAGAGATTGTAATAGATGGCCAACGTTTGACTGAGGAAAATGTTTGGAATATACGTCGTCAAATCGGTATGGTTTTTCAAAATCCAGACAATCAATTTGTTGGAGCGACTGTTGAAGATGATGTTGCTTTTGGTTTGGAAAATCAGGGACTTTCTCGTCAAGAAATGAAAAAGAGAGTGGAAGAAGCTCTGGATTTGGTTGGCATGTTGGACTTTAAAAAGAGAGAGCCAGCGCGTCTATCAGGTGGTCAAAAGCAACGTGTGGCTATTGCAGGTGTTGTAGCCCTTAGACCAGCTATTTTAATCCTAGATGAGGCAACGAGTATGCTGGATCCTGAGGGGCGTAGAGAACTCATTGAGACAGTAAAAGGAATTCGAAAAGACTATGATATGACAGTCATTTCCATTACCCATGATTTGGAAGAAGTTGCCATGAGTGATCGTGTACTGGTCATGAAAAAAGGGGAAATTGAATCAACTAGTAGCCCAAGAGAACTTTTCTCTCGAAATGATTTAGATCAAATTGGATTAGACGATCCTTTTGCCAATCAATTAAAATATTCTTTGAGCCAGAATGGCTATGATTTACCTGAAAATTATTTGACAGAAAGTGAGCTAGAGGATAAGCTATGGGAATTGCTCTAGAAAATGTGAGTTTTACGTATCAAGAAGGGACTCCCTTAGCTTCAACAGCTTTGTCAGATGTTTCTTTGACGATTGAGGATGGTTCTTATACGGCTTTAATTGGCCATACAGGTAGTGGTAAATCAACTATTTTACAGCTGTTAAATGGTTTATTGGTGCCAAGTCAAGGGAGTGTGCGTGTTTTTGATACCTTCATCACTTCTACTTCTAAAAATAAAGATATTCGTCAAATTAGAAAGCGGGTTGGCTTGGTATTTCAGTTTGCTGAAAATCAGATTTTTGAAGAAACGGTTTTGAAAGACGTTGCTTTTGGCCCGAAAAATTTTGGAGTTTCTGAAGAAGATGCGGAGAAGATTGCGCGTGAGAAACTGGCTCTGGTTGGAATTGATGAATCACTTTTTGATCGTAGCCCGTTTGAGCTGTCAGGTGGACAAATGAGACGTGTCGCCATTGCAGGCATACTTGCCATGGAGCCAGCTATATTAGTCTTAGATGAACCCACAGCAGGCCTGGATCCTTTGGGCAGAAAAGAGTTGATGAATTTGTTCAAAAAACTCCACCAGTCAGGGATGACCATTGTCTTGGTAACTCATTTGATGGATGATGTCGCTGAATATGCGAATCAAGTCTATGTGATGGAAAAGGGACGTTTAGTTAAGGGTGGGAAACCAAGTGATGTCTTTCAAGATGTTGTCTTTATGGAAGAAGTGCAGTTGGGAGTACCTAAAATCACAGCTTTTTGTAAACGATTGGCTGATAGAGGCGTGTCATTTAAACGATTACCGATTAAGGTAGAGGAGTTCAAGGAGTCGCTAAATGGATAGTATGATTTTGGGGCGTTATATACCAGGGGATTCGATTGTTCACCGATTGGATCCACGTAGCAAATTACTGGCTATGATGCTACTTATTTTGATTGTTTTTTGGGCTAATAATCCCTTGACGAATTTAATTCTTTTTATAGCGACAGGGATATTTATTGCCTTGTCAGGAGTATCTCTTTCATTTTTTATTCAGGGCTTGAGGTCTATGTTTTTCTTGATTGCCTTCACAACTATCTTTCAATTGTTTTTCATTTCTAATGGGAATGTTTTATTTGAATTTTCGTTTGTGAGAATCACGGATTATGCGTTGCAACAAGCTGGAATTATTTTTTGTCGCTTTGTATTAATTATTTTCTTTTCAACTTTGTTAACCTTAACAACCATGCCCTTAAGTTTGGCATCAGCTGTTGAAGCTTTATTAGCACCTTTAAAACGTGTGAAAGTTCCAGTTCATGAAATTGGCCTAATGCTATCTATGAGTTTGCGTTTTGTTCCGACCTTAATGGATGATACGACGCGGATTATGAATGCACAGAAAGCGCGTGGAGTGGATTTTGGTGAAGGAAGCATCGTTCAAAAGGTGAAGGCTATGATTCCCATTTTGATTCCTCTTTTTGCGACAAGTTTAAAACGTGCAGATTCCTTGGCTATCGCTATGGAAGCGCGTGGTTATCAGGGTGGAAAAGGCAGAAGTCAATACAGACAATTGAAATGGACTCGAAAGGATACGCTGACCATTCTTATTATTCTCGGACTTGGTTGTTGCTTATTTTTCTTAAAATCTTAGTAGCTTTCAGGAATTGATAAAAAGTTACTGTAACAGTTTTTGATATAAAGGTAGGGATATGAACCGTTTTAAAAAATCAAAATATGTCATTATTGTTTTTGTCATTGTTCTGCTTGTCTCAGTTCTCTTAGCGACGACTTATTCAAGTACAATTGTGACAAAATTAGGAGATGGAATCTCATTGGTTGATAGAGTTGTACAAAAACCTTTTCGGTGGTTTGATTCTATCAAATCAGATTTGGCTCATTTGACACGAACATATAATGAAAATGAAAGTTTGAAGAAACAGATTTACCAGTTAGAAGTTAGATCGAATGAGGCGGAAAGTTTAAAGACGGAAAATAAACAACTGCGTCAATTGCTTGATATGAAGTCCAAGTTGCAAGCAACAAAGACTTTAGCAGCTGATGTTATTATGCGTTCACCAGTATCTTGGAAACAGGAATTGACCCTGGATGCAGGCAAATCAAAAGGAGCTTCTGAGAACATGTTAGCTATTGCAAATGGTGGTTTGATTGGGAGTGTTTCAAAAGTAGAGGAAAACTCTACTATAGTCAACCTTCTAACAAATACGGAAAATGCTGATAAGATTTCTGTTAAAATTCAACATGGTTCTACTACAATTTATGGAATTATTGTTGGCTATGACAAGGAAAATGAAGTGCTTAAAATTAGTCAATTAAACAGTAATAGCGATATTAGTGCAGGAGATAAGGTGACAACTGGTGGATTAGGAAACTTTAACGTTGCGGATATTCCTGTTGGTGAAGTAGTTACCACAACGCATAGTACAGACTATTTGACACGAGAAGTAACTGTTAAATTGAGTGCAGATACTCATAATGTGGATGTGATAGAATTAGTGGGGAATTCATAATGAGACAGTTGAAGCGGGTTGGAGTGTTTTTATTGCTTCCTTTCTTTGTTCTAATTGACGCCCATATTAGCCAGCTTCTGGGCTCATTTTTCCCCCATGTACATTTGGCTAGTCATTTTCTTTTTCTATTTCTCTTATTTGAGACGATAGAAGTATCAGAGTATTTCTACCTAGTCTATTGTTTTGTCATAGGCTTGGTTTACGATGTTTACTTTTTCCATCTAATAGGGATTGCAACTCTCTTATTTATCTTATTGGGAGCTTTTCTTCATAAATTGAATAGTGTTATTTTGTTGAATCGTTGGACAAGAATCTTGGCTATGATTGTTATGAGTTTTCTATTTGATATGGGAGCTTATCTCTTTGCATTAGTGGTAGGTTTAACTGTAGATAGTCTGCCGATTTTTATCGTTTATAGCCTAGTACCATCCATGATTTTAAATCTTGTGTGGATGATTATTTTTCAGTTTATTTTTGAAAAATATTATCTATAAGAAAGAAACAAAAATGTAACAAAGGCGTAATATTCATTAGGCCTTTTTTTGGTATACTAGTATTGTCTTTAAAAGAAGGAGTATCTACGTAATATGAAGAAAAAAATCTTAGCGTCACTTTTATTAAGTACAGTAATGGTTTCTCAAGTAGCTGTTTTAACAACTGCGCATGCAGAAACGACTGATGACAAAATTGCTGCTCAAGATAATAAAATTAGTAACTTAACAGCACAACAACAAGAAGCCCAAAAACAAGTTGATCAAATTCAGGAGCAAGTATCAGCTATTCAAGCTGAGCAATCTAACTTGCAAGCTGAAAATGATAGATTACAAGCAGAATCTAAAAAACTTGAGAGTGAGATTACAGAACTTTCTAAAAATATTGTATCTCGTAATGATTCATTGCAAAAACAGGCTCGTAGTGCTCAAACAAATGGAGCTGCAACTAGCTACATCAATACAATTGTAAACTCAAAATCAATTACAGAAGCTATTTCACGTGTTGCAGCAATGAATGAAATTGTATCTGCTAATAACAAAATGTTGGAACAACAAAAAGCAGATAAAAAAGCTATTTCTGAGAAACAAGTAGCAAACAATGACGCAATTAATACAGTAATTGCAAATCAACAGAAATTGTCTGATGATGCACAAGCTCTAACAACGAAACAAGCTGAGTTGAAGGCTGCAGAATTAAATCTTGCTGCTGAAAAAGCTACAGCAGAAGATGAAAAAGCAAGTTTGCTAGAGAAAAAAGCAGCAGCAGAAGCGGCAGCAAAAGCAGCAGCAGAGGCAGAAGCAGCTTATAAGGTAAAACAAGTAAGTCAACAACAAACAGTTGTTGCTTCTGGGAATACGACTTTTGCAGCACAGGTTCAAGCTGTAGCTTCTTCAGAATCAACAACATATACTCCTGTGGCAGTCAAACAACGCCCAACATACAGTACAAATGCTTCAAGTTATCCAATTGGTGAGTGTACATGGGGAGCTAAAACATTAGCGCCTTGGGCTGGAGACTACTGGGGTAATGGAGCACAGTGGGCTACAAGTGCAGCTGCTGCAGGTTTCCGTACGGGATCAACACCTCAAGTTGGAGCAATTGCATGTTGGAATGATGGTGGATATGGACACGTAGCGGTAGTCACTGCTGTAGAATCAACAACACGTATCCAAGTGTCAGAATCAAATTATGCTGGTAATCGTACGCTTGGCAATCACCGTGGGTGGTTCAATCCGACAACTACGTCGTCAGGTTTTGTAACATATATTTATGCAGATTAATTAGAAAAGGAGACTTAATAGAGTCTCTTTTTTAGTGGCGATAGCCTCTATAAAAAAGTTCTTAAAAAACTTGAAAATATTGAAAAAGTATGGTAGAATGAGAACTGTCGTGTGAGCGATAATACTCATTCTTGATGAATTGTGAAGCTGTTGCCTTCGGGTCGTTTTGCAAGCTGAAATCAAGAAGAGGAAAAAAACAAAAAGGAGAAATACTCATGGCAGTAATTTCAATGAAACAACTTCTTGAGGCTGGTGTACACTTTGGTCACCAAACTCGTCGCTGGAACCCTAAGATGGCTAAGTACATCTTCACTGAGCGTAACGGAATCCACGTTATCGACTTGCAACAAACTGTAAAATATGCTGACCAAGCATACGACTTCATGCGTGATGCAGCAGCTAACGATGCAGTTGTATTGTTTGTTGGTACTAAGAAACAAGCAGCTGATGCAGTTGCTGAAGAAGCAGTACGTTCAGGTCAATACTTCATCAACCACCGTTGGTTGGGTGGAACTCTTACAAACTGGGGAACAATCCAAAAACGTATCGCTCGTTTGAAAGAAATCAAACGTATGGAAGAAGATGGAACTTTTGACGTTCTTCCTAAGAAAGAAGTTGCACTTCTTAACAAACAACGTGCACGTCTTGAAAAATTCTTGGGTGGTATCGAAGATATGCCTCGTATCCCAGATGTGATGTACGTAGTTGACCCACATAAAGAGCAAATCGCTGTTAAGGAAGCTAAAAAATTGGGAATCCCAGTTGTAGCGATGGTTGATACAAATACTGATCCAGATGATATCGATGTAATCATCCCAGCTAACGATGATGCTATCCGCGCTGTTAAATTGATTACAGCTAAATTGGCTGACGCTATCATCGAAGGACGTCAAGGTGAAGATGCAGCAGCAGTTGAAGCAGAATTTGCAGCTTCAGAAGCTCAAGCAGATTCAATCGAAGAAATCGTTGAAGTTGTAGAAGGCGACAACGCTTAATTCATATAAATAGTAATTACCTAGGAGGGCGGGGCTTAGCCCGGCTCTCCTATTTTTAAAAAATATAGGAGAATCAAAATGGCAGAAATTACAGCTAAACTTGTAAAAGAGTTGCGTGAAAAATCTGGTGCCGGTGTTATGGACGCTAAAAAAGCGCTTGTAGAAACAGACGGTGACATCGAAAAAGCGATTGAATTGCTTCGTGAAAAAGGTATGGCTAAGGCAGCTAAGAAAGCTGACCGTGTTGCTGCAGAAGGTTTGACTGGTGTTTATGTTAACGGTAATGTTGCAGCAGTTATTGAAGTAAACGCTGAAACTGACTTCGTTGCGAAGAACGCTCAATTCGTTGAATTGGTAAGTACTACAGCTAAAGTTATTGCTGAAGGAAAACCTGCTAATAATGAAGAAGCACTTGCTTTGACAATACCTTCAGGTGAAACTCTTGAAGCTGCATACGTATCTGCAACAGCAACTATCGGAGAAAAAATCTCATTCCGTCGCTTTGCATTGATTGAAAAAACAGACGCACAACACTTTGGAGCTTACCAACATAACGGTGGACGTATCGGTGTTATTTCAGTTGTTGAAGGTGGAGACGAAGCTCTTGCTAAACAATTGTCAATGCATATCGCAGCGATGAAACCAACAGTTCTTTCTTACAAAGAATTGGATGAGCAATTCGTTAAAGATGAGTTGGCACAATTGAACCACGTAATCGACCAAGACAACGAAAGCCGTGCAATGGTTAACAAACCAGCTCTTCCACACTTGAAGTATGGATCAAAAGCTCAATTGACTGATGAAGTAATCGCTCAAGCTGAAGCTGACATCAAAGCTGAATTGGCTGCAGAAGGCAAACCAGAAAAAATCTGGGACAAAATCATCCCAGGTAAAATGGATCGCTTCATGCTTGACAACACTAAAGTTGACCAAGCTTACACACTTCTTGCACAAGTCTACATCATGGATGACAGCAAGACAGTTGAAGCATATCTTGAATCAGTTAACGCTTCAGTAGTTGAGTTCGCTCGCTTTGAAGTTGGTGAAGGTATCGAAAAAGCTGCAAACGACTTCGAAGCTGAAGTTGCAGCTACAATGGCAGCAGCCTTGAATAACTAATAATTCAAAAGGAAGCTAAATTGCTTCCTTTTTTCTATGCAGTAGACTCCTATAGGGAGAGGTTTCTACTTTTCAAGGTAATACTCTTTGAAAATCAAATTCAAACCACGTCAGCTTCACCTTGCCGTACTAAAGTACAGCCTGCGGCTAGCTTCCTAGTTTGCTCTTTGATTTTCATTGAGTATAAACAAAAAGCCCTATAATAAGGGCTAAATGTATTTAGGAGACTACACTTCAAATTCATAGAGTGCTGTAGACAAATAACGTTCGCCGTTATCTGGTGCAAGAGCAAGAACTTTCTTACCTGTACCTAATTTCTTAGCAACTTCAATGGCTCCATAGATAGCTGCAGCTGAAGAAATACCAACAAGGAATCCTTCTTTTCCACCAATCTCACGGCCAAGTGCAAGAGCATTATCTGAGGTTACACGAACGATACCATCATAGGCATTTGTATCAAGTGTATCAGGAATAAATCCAGCTGAGATACCTTGAATTTTGTGAGGACCAGGTTTTTCACCAGATAGAATAGCAGATTCATCTGCTTCTACTGCATAAACTTGAATACCTGAATTTGCTGTTTTGAGTGCATGAGAAACACCAGAAATTGTTCCACCGGTACCAACTCCAGCAACAAAGGCATCTAATCCATCTTTACCGAAAGCAGCTAATATCTCAGCTCCTGTTGTTCTTTCGTGTACTTCTGGATTAGCTGGATTGTCAAATTGAAGAGGAAGGAAACCATCACGTTCAGCAGCGATTTCTTGAGCTTTAGCAATAGCACCTTTCATTCCCTCACTACCAGGAGTTAGGACGAGTTCAGCACCATAAGCTTGAATAATCTTACGTCGTTCTACACTCATAGTTTCAGGCATAACGATGACAACTTTATACCCTTTAGCAGCACCTACCCATGAAAGTCCAATACCAGTATTTCCACTTGTTGCTTCAACAATGGTAGAACCTGGTTTCAGAATACCATCTTGTTCAGCTTTTTCAATCATGCTAAGAGCAATACGGTCTTTTACAGATGAACCAGGGTTAAATGCTTCAAGCTTTACATAGACGTCCGCAGCACCTTCTGGCACGATGTTGTTGAGTTTAACGATCGGAGTTTGACCGATTAATTCAGTAATGTTGTTATAAATAGACATATGAATACCTCTTTGTATAAGATATTTCTAGTATAACGCTATCTATACCATTTGTAAAATATAGAAATCCTATCGAAGTGATAGGATTTTTTTATATCACAGGTCCAAGCCATTGATTTTCAAGCGATTGTGATAGGCTAATTCTAGTAAATATGTATAGAGTGGAACAATATCCGTTTTCTTAGGGAATTCAAATTTATGAGCACTAAAATGCTCATTATGTGCTTTTAGAAAGACATTTTCTAAATAAGTAATAGTAATTTCACTATCATCTATGCCTGCTCCTGCAGTTTCCATTTCAACGTTAATAATGTTCATTAAAAAGATTGATTTAATGGACATCTTACGACCAGTAGCACCTTGTTTATCTGTAAAGATAATACGGATATTTGTAAATATAATTGAGTCACGAATCAGTTTATATCCACTTTGGATTTCTTCATTTTCTAGTAGATATTGTCCATATTCTTTGATAAGAGTTTCTTTGTTTTGCTCGCTAAAGTTACCAGCGAGTCCTTGAATGAATTTACCAAATGCCATATTTTCTCCTTTGTTTACACTAAGTTTACAGGAACTTCAACTTCACGTAAACCTTGATCAGTTAAAGTGACTTTCCCATTAAAAAACTCTACCAGTGCGGCTTTAATATTTTCTTTTTCTTCTTTATCAACATAAATCATCGTATCGACTTGATCTGTAAAGTTTGTCTCAAGTTCCATGAGATCATGTTCTTTAAGGAAGTTACTGTATTCTTGGTACTGAGCGTAAGACATTTGAATAGCAATGCCAGCCTGTTCCTTTATTTCAATGATGCCAATTTCCTTGACAGCTAAGGCGACACTGCCGGCGTAAGCACGAATCAGTCCTCCAGCGCCTAGCTTAATGCCACCAAAGTAGCGTGTCACTACCACACAGACATTAGTGAGATTGTGATTTTCTAGCACCCCAAGCATGGGAACTCCAGCAGTACCACTGGGCTCACCATCATCACTTGTACGTTTGATTTCACTACGTTCTCCAATAATGAAGGCAGAGCAGTTATGCGTAGCTTTGTAGTGTTCTTTTTTGATGGCAGTAATGAAGTCACGAGCCTCTTCTTCGCTATAAACACGCTTGGCATGACAGATAAAGCGTGATTTTTTGATTTCTTCTTGGACTTGACCATCCTCTTTAATTGTTCTAAATTCCATGATTTAATTGTACTAAAAAATTATCTAAAGTGCTAGTTTTTACGAATAAAGAAGTATGAAAGTAAATCCAAATTATCTCGGTCGTTTGTTTACTGAGAATGAATTATCAGAAGAGGACCGTCAGTTAGCGGAGAAGCTTCCCGCAATGAGAAAGGAGAAGGGGAAGCTTTTCTGTCAGCGTTGTAATAGTACTATTCTAGAAGAATGGTATTTACCTATCGGTGCTTACTATTGTCGAGAGTGCTTGCTGATGAAGCGAGTCAGAAGTGATCAAGCTTTATACTATTTTCCGCAGGAGGATTTTCCGAAGCAAGATGTTCTCAAATGGAGCGGTCAATTAACTCCTTTTCAAGAGAAGGTGTCAGAGGGACTAATTCAAGCAGTAGAGAAGCAAGAGCCAACGTTAGTTCATGCGGTGACAGGAGCTGGAAAGACAGAGATGATTTACCAAGTAGTGGCTAAAGTGATCAATGCGGGTGGTGCAGTATGTCTGGCTAGTCCTCGCATAGATGTTTGTTTAGAGCTGTACAAGCGCCTGCAAAATGATTTTTCTTGCGAGATAGCCCTCCTACATGGAGAATCAGAGCCGTATTTTCGAACTCCACTAGTTGTTGCGACGACTCATCAGTTATTGAAATTTTATCAAGCTTTTGATTTGCTGATAGTGGATGAAGTCGATGCCTTTCCCTATGTTGACAATCCCACGCTTTACCACGCTGTCAAGAATAGTGTAAAGGAGAATGGATTGAGAATCTTTTTAACAGCGACCTCTACCGATGAGTTAGATAGGAAGGTTCGTTTAGGAGAATTAAAACGATTGAGCTTACCAAGACGATTTCATGGAAATCCTTTGATTATTCCAAAACCAGTTTGGTTGTCGGATTTTAATCGCTATTTAGATAAGAATCGTTTGTCACCAAAGTTAAAGTCTTATATTGAGACACAGAGAAAGACAGGTTATCCGTTACTCATTTTTGCTTCAGAAATTAAGAAAGGGGAGCAGTTAAAAGAAATCTTACAGGAGCAATTTCCAAATGAGAAAATTGGCTTTGTATCTTCTATCACAGAAAATCGATTAGAGCAGGTACAAGCTTTTCGAGATAGAGAACTGACAATACTTATCAGTACGACGATATTGGAGCGTGGAGTTACCTTCCCTTGTGTGGACGTTTTCGTAGTAGAGGCAAATCATCGCTTGTTTACCAAATCTAGCTTGATTCAGATTGGTGGACGAGTTGGACGAAGCATGGATAGACCGACAGGAGATTTGCTTTTCTTCCATGATGGGTTAAATGCTTCAATAAAGAAGGCAATTAAGGAAATTCAGCAGATGAATAAGGAGGCGGGGCTATGAAGTGCTTGTTATGTGGGCAGACTATAAAGACTGTTTTAACTTTTAGTAATCTCTTACTGCTGAGGATTGATGACTCTTATCTTTGTTCAGACTGTGATTTTACTTTTGAAAGAATTGGAGAAGAACACTGTCCAAACTGTATGAAAATAGGTTTGTCAACAAAGTGTCAAGATTGTCAATTTTGGTGTAAAGAAGGAGTTGAAGTCAGTCATAGAGCGATTTTTACTTACAATCAAGCCATGAAGGACTTTTTCAGTCGATATAAGTTTGATGGAGACTTCCTTTTAAGAAAAATTTTTGCTTCATTTTTAAGTGAGGAGTTGAAAAAATACAAAGAGTATCAATTTGTTGTCATTCCCCTAAGTTCTGAAAGATTGCTTGATAGGGGATTTAACCAGGTTGAAGGCTTAGTAGATGCAGCAGGCTTTGCGTATCTGGATTTATTAGATAAGAGAGAAGAGCGAGCCAGTTCTTCTAAAAGTCGTTCAGAACGCTTGGGGACCGTACTTCCTTTCTTTATCAAAAGTGGAGTCACTATTCCTAAAAAAATCCTACTTATAGATGATATTTATACTACTGGAACAACTATAAATCGTGTGAAGAAACTGTTGGAAGAAGCTGGTGCTGAGGATGTAAAAACATTTTCCCTTGTAAGATGAGGAAAAAATTTGCAAAAATAAAATGAAAGCGTTATAATGAAATCAGAAAAACAAAAATGTTTAGAAAGAAGGTACTCATATGATTAAATATAGTATCCGTGGTGAAAACCTAGAAGTAACAGAAGCAATTCGTGATTATGTAGTTTCTAAACTCGAAAAGATCGAAAAGTATTTTCAAGCTGAACAAGAGTTAGATGCTCGAGTAAACTTGAAGGTGTATCGTGAAAAAACTGCTAAAGTGGAGGTGACGATTCCGCTTGGCTCAATTACTCTTCGTGCAGAAGACATTTCCCAAGATATGTACGGTTCTATTGATTTGGTGACAGATAAGATTGAGCGTCAGATCCGTAAAAACAAAACAAAGATTGAGCGTAAAAATAGAAATAAAGTATCAACAAGTCAACTTTTTACAGATGCTTTAGTTGAAGAGTTAGATGTAGCTCAACCAAAAGTTGTTCGTTCAAAACAAATTGATTTGAAACCAATGGATTTGGAAGAAGCAATTCTTCAGATGGACTTGTTGGGACATGACTTCTTCATCTATGTAGATGTTGAAGACGAAACAACAAATGTAATCTATCGTCGTGAGGATGGCGAAATTGGTTTGTTAGAAGTTAAAGAATCTTAAAATTGAAATGACTAATAAGAGTGGTTTACTGATTTGTGAACCACTTTTTCTTGTGCCTAAGCTTTTTTTCTTGTGCCTAAGTAAGTAGAAAAATGAGGAAATCCTTGATAAACAGTCAGAATCAGCCTCTATAATCTGAACTTATAGGGGCGTTTATATTTATTAAGTAGACAAAATAATACCCTAAGGGATATAATGGTGTTGTCAACAAATAGCGAATACAAAAATGTAAGCGCTCTTATCTTATAATAAATGAAGGAGTCATAACTATGGCAACAAAAGAAGAAATTTTACGCGAACTATATCCTGAAGACCTTTTTCACTATGCGGATGGTCTAACTTTGGGAGAAGCAGAGGTTTTACAAGAAACTCGTCGTTTGATTGAAAAACACCTTCGTCCTGTAATTAATGAATATTGGGAAGAACCTGATTTCCCATTCGAACAATTTTACGCAGTAGCTAAAGGCGCACAAATCATGAACAACCCTAAATTGTTCGAAGGAAGAGAAGGAAGCTACAAACCATCAGAACTTTACCTCGCATTCTTGTACCTTGAATTAGGTCGTTTCGATGCTTCTATGGCAACATTCTTCACAGTTCACGGTGGACTTTGCTACAACACAATCTTGCTTGGTGGTGATGAGCGTCAACAAAAAGAATTCCTTCCTAAATTGGCTGCATTTGACTGGCAAGGATGTTTCGCTTTGACTGAGCCTTTGTCAGGATCAGACATCGCTGGTGGTCTTGCTACAACAGCTGAGCGCGTTGGAGACAAATGGATCTTGAATGGAGAAAAACGTTGGATCGGTGGATCAGATACAGCTGATGTTGTTCCAGTATTCGCTCGCGACGTTGAAGATGGACGCGTGAAATGTTTCATCGTTCGTAAAGGTGCTCCAGGATACCACGCTGAGCCAATCCCTCACAAAGTTGCTCTTCGTTGCGTACGTAATGGTCACATTACTATGAAGAACGTTGAAGTTCCAGATTCAGACCGTTTGGTAAACATCAACGGATTTGGCGATGTAGCTCGTATCTTGACATTCACTCGTGCTGACGTTGCTCACATTGCAACTGCTATTACTTGTGGATCATTCGTGGCAGCTCTTAATTACGCTAAGAAACGTCAACAATTCAAACGTCCAATCGCTTCATTCCAGATTGTTCAAGAAAAATTGGCTAGAATGCAAGCTAATGCAGTAGCAGCACTTTCTTACTCAGCTCGTATCGCAGAAATGCAAGAAGCCGGTAACGAATTGATGCTTAACTCTGCACTTGGTAAAATGCATAACTCATTGGTAATGCGTGAAACAGTTGCCCTTGCACGTGAAACATGTGGTGGTGACGGTATCACTCTTGAAACTGACGTAGCTCGCTTCTTTGCAGATGCTGAAGCAATCTACACTTATGAAGGTTCTCACGAAGTGAACGCATTGATCGTTGGTCGTGAACTTACTGGTATCGGTGCCTTTGTTTAATGTCAGAAGGGCGATTGAAGGATTTCTGTTCAATCGTCCTTGTTTCATGCACTGGATTTTTGTAAAATAAGAAGGAGAAAATAATGATATCTAAGGTGATGATTATTGGTTCTGGTCAAATGGGAAGCGGAATTGCTCAAGTATTTGCTCAGGCCGGTTTTACAGTTTACTTAAACGATATTAAAGAAGAATTTGTTCAAAGAGGTTTGAACAATATCACAAAACAATTGGAACGTTCCGTTGAAAAAGGACGGATGTCAGAAGAAGAAAAAGCGAAAATCTTGGGTAACTTGATTCCTTCAACTTCTTACGAAGATGCTAAACACGTTCAATTGGTTATTGAAGCAGCTACAGAGAACAGAGATATCAAACTCAGCATCTTTAAACAATTGGATGAAATCACTGCTCCTGAAACAATTTTGGCTTCAAATACTTCATCTCTTTCAATCACTGATATTGCTGCGGCTACAGTTCATCAAGAACGTGTAATTGGTATGCACTTCTTCAACCCAGCACCAGTTATGAAATTGGTTGAAGTTATTCGTGCTCTTCAAACTTCAGATGAAGTTGTAAAAGCAGTTCGTGAATTGACAGAAAAAATTGGTAAAACTGCGGTTGACGTTAAAGATTCTTATGGATTTGTTGTTAACCGTGTGTTGATCCCAATGATCAATGAAGCTATCTTTATCCTTGGTGAAGGTGTTGCTTCTGCAGAAGAAATTGATGAAGCTATGAAATTGGGTGCAAACCATCCAATTGGCCCATTGGCACTTGCTGACTTGATCGGATTGGATGTATGTTTGGCAATCATAGGAGTATTGAATAACGGCTTCGGTGATCCTAAATACCGTCCAGCACCACTATTGAAGAAAATGGTTGAAGCAGGAAAATTGGGACGGAAGACAAAAGAAGGCTTCTTTACTTACTAGACACTGATGGAGGTAGTCATGAAAGACGTAGTTATTGTTTCGGCAGTGCGAACACCTTTAGGTTCCTTTGGCGGGAGCTTGAAGAATGTTTCTGCTGTTGATTTGGGATCTTTGGTAATTAAGAGTGCTTTGGAAAAAGCGAATATTAAACCAGAGCAGGTAGATGAAGTGATTATGGGGAATGTCCTAGGCGCAGGTTTAGGCCAAAACGTGGCTCGCCAAATGAGTATTCATGCTGGGCTTCCTGAGTTTACACCAGCCTTTACCATTAATAAGGTTTGTGGTTCCGGTTTGAAGGCAGTGCAGTTAGCTGCTCAAGCGATTCAGTGCGGAGATGCAGATATTGTCGTGGCTGGTGGTGCAGAAAACATGAGCCAGGCTCCATATGTTTTGCCAAGCTTCCGTTGGGGTGGTCGTATGGGAGATTCGAAAGTGGTAGATACCATGATTAAGGACGGTTTGTCTGATGCCTTTAACGAATACCATATGGGGATTACAGCTGAGAATGTGGCAGAAGAATATGGTATTAGCCGGGATGATCAAGATGCGCTTGCTTTGGAATCACAAAAACGAGCAGTGGCGGCTATAGAATCTGGACGCTTTAAGGAGGAGATTGTTCCGGTGGTCATTCCTCAACGTAAAGGCGATCCTATCGTCTTTGATACAGATGAATTTCCTAGAAAAGATGCTAGCTTGGAGAGTCTGTCTAAGCTACGTCCTGTTTTCAAAAAAGACGGTTCTGTTACGGCGGGGAATGCCTCAGGTATTAATGACGGAGCGGCGGCTGTCTTGGTCATGAGTGCTGAAAAAGCTGAAGAATTGAGACTTCCAGTCATTGCTCGCATTCGTTCGTATGCAAGTGCAGGTTTGGATCCTAAGATTATGGGATGTGGACCGATTTATGCGACTCGCAAAGCTCTTGAAAAAGGCAATTTGACAGTTGATGATCTCGATTTGATCGAGTCAAATGAAGCCTTTGCTGCTCAGGCTTGTGCGGTTGGGAAAACACTTGGCTTTAATACAGATATTGTCAATGTCAATGGTGGCGCGATTGCTCTTGGTCACCCAATTGGGGCTTCAGGTTGCCGTATCCTAGTAACTCTGGTACATGAGATGATGAAACGTGATGCTAAAACTGGTTTAGCAACTCTCTGTATCGGAGGAGGAATGGGAACAGCTCTCATCGTTGAACGTTAGTTATTAGAAAACTGAACGTCATTTCCTCTTTTTCAATATTATGATTACAAAATGAGATTTTGATCCGATCTCATAATGATATACCTTATCAAGTGTCTTTCTCTAAAAGGACTTGATAAGGTATTTTTATTTTTCCTAAGACTTTAAGGATAGATTGGACGACTATATACTATAAGTTGAACTTATAGAACTATAAATAAAGATTAAGTAGACGGATGGAGAAAAAAGGGTTATGATAAAAATGTAAGCTCTTACATTTTGTGTAGGTATTTGTTGACGCTGTACTCTGTACTCAAAATAAATCAAGTAGGAGCAGAACAATGAGTAAAACTGTTTTATTAGAGGTTAAGAATGGTCTTGGCTATCTAACAATTAACCGTCCATCGGCTTTGAACGCCTTAAGTTCAGAAGTCTTAAAGGATTTGAATCTCGTTTTGGACCAAATTGAAGCAAGCGATGACATTCGTGTTGTCATTGTGACTGGTCAAGGGGAGAAAGCATTTGTCGCAGGCGCGGACATTAAAGAGATGGACCAAATGTCTCCAATTCAGGCTCATGAATACATGACCTATGCGAACGACACCTTTACCCGTTTATCTGAATTGATCCAGCCAACTATTTCAGTATTGAATGGTTATGCTTTGGGAGGCGGTTTGGAATTAGCTCTTTCAACTGATATCCGAATCGGCTATGACAAAACAATGGTTGGCTTCCCTGAAGTTGGCTTGGGAATCATTCCTGGTTTTGCAGGTACCCAAAGAATGTCTCGTTTGATTGGTACTAGTAAAACAAAGGAATTAATCTTTACTGCTAGAATGGTTAAAGGACAAGAAGCATATGATCTTGGAATTCTTAATAAGTTGGTAAAAGCAGAAGAACTATTGTCTGCAGCAGAAGAGCTGGCGGCAGCGATTATGAAAAATGCACCGCTAGCAGTTGAAAAAGCTAAACATATTATCCAAGTTGGCTCAGAACTCCCTCTGAAAAATGCTATTCGTTTGGAAACAGAAGCGGAAGCTCTACTCTTCTCAACAGAAGATAAGGTAGAAGGAATGCGCGCTTTTGTTGAAAAACGCAAAGCTGTCTTTCAACGTAAATAAGAGAGGAGAGAGGTTATGAAAGTTGTAACATTGTCTGAAGCTATTTCCTTGATTCATTCAGGAGATAAAGTTGGTATTTCTGGATTTCTCGGAGTGGGAGAACCATTTGAGTTAATTGAGGAACTGGTTCGTCAAAACCAGCAAGATTTGACCTTGGTGTCTGTTGTAACCTCTCAACCCGGTAAGGAAGTTGGAGTTGGTCGTCTTTGTGAAAATCATCAGGTTACAAAATACATTGCAGCCCATGTAGGGACATCTGCTGCTGCTCAGCATGATTATTTCTCAGGAGCCATGAAAGTGGAGTTCACTCCGATGGGAACTGTTGTAGAACGCTTGCATGCTGCAGGAGCGGGTCTTGGAGCAGTCTTAACGCCAACCGGTGTGGGAACAATTCTTGAAGATGAGCACGAGAAAGTGACTCGAAACGGAAAAGAATATTTGATTTATGATCCATTGAAAATCGATGTTGCCTTGATTAAAGCTACTAAGGCGGATAAGTATGGCAACCTTTATCTAGATGGGACTACTAAAAATATCTCCCTTCAACTCGCTCTAGCGGCTGACACAGTCATTGTTGAGACAAACGAGTTGGTTGAAGCCGGAGAAATTGATCCAAATGATATTTACATCCCTGGTATCCTTGTTGACTATGTAGTCCAAGGCTTAACTCCAGAAGAACACCACAAGATGATGGGTGATCTCTGGACAGAGACTAATAAATTAGCGGGGGTAAAATAATATGAAACCAAAAGAAATTATTGCAAGACGTGTTGCTCTTGAATTTAAAGATGGAGATGTGGTCAATCTTGGATTTGGGATTCCAAATGCTTCTGCAGACTTCATCCCGGAAGGTGTTAACGTAATCCTTCAAGCTGAAAATGGTGCCCTTCGCTTTGGTGAAACACCGACCAAGGATACCTATAATGCCAATTTGGCGAACTCTGGTGGAGCTCCCATCACATTGTTGCCAGGAGCATCCTTGTTTGATCTACAAACTTCCTTTGCCATTATTCGTGGTGGTCACGTTGATGCGACTGTTCTTGGAGCTCTTGAAGTAAGTCAAGACGGAAGTATTGCTAACTGGATTATCCCAGGAAAATTTGCACCAGGTATGGGTGGAGCAATGGACCTTTTGGTTGGTGCTAAGCGTGTAATTGCAGCAATCCAACATACTACAGGAGGTGAATCTAAACTCTTGAAAGAGTGCACATTACCTCTATCAGCTAAAGGAGTATTGGATCTTGTCATAACAGAATTAGCTGTTTTTGGATTCCAAGATGGTAAATTCTTGTTGAAAGAATTGGCTCCTGGTGTGACATTAGAAGAAGTTCTTGAAAAAACAGCTGGGGAAGTTATTGTCTCAGAAGACTTAAAGCCGATGCCGATTTAAGCAAAAAAAGAGCTATTTTCTACTCAGTGTGTTATGATATAAACTAGATATTATTGTAAGCACTTTATATACAATATTAAAATGAAGTATTCGAAATGTTATTTCGATAAGAAAGTCAGTAGACAACTATCAAACACTAGAATAGTTGTCTAGTTGACTTGCTAAAATAGTGAAGGAAAGCTAGGTGATGGGTAAGTGGATATTATCCAAATGAACTATTTCATCAATATCATAGAATGCGGATGCAACCTTTCCATTGCTGCAAAGAAAATTCACATTAGTCAATCAGCCTTGAGTCAATTCGTAACAAATTTTGAAGCAGTTGAAGGGGTTCAATTATTCAATCGCAAGAATGGAAGATTAGAAAGTTTAACAGAGACGGGACGCAAGATTTATCGTCATGCGACCGAGATTGTGAATCGACATGAAGAAATGCTTTCCATGATCCATATAGAAGCTCAAAAGCAAAAAGGCACCATTAATCTTGGTATTCCATCCTTGATTTTGAGAGTTTATTTTGCTAGTGCCTTGCCGCATTTTCTGAAAAATAATCCTCATATCCATATCCAGGTTACGGAAGGTGGAGGGAAGGAAATTCGTCAAAAAATGGTTGATGGAGATTTGAATTTCTCTATTCTGATAGAGCCTACGAGCTTGGATGCTAAAAAATATGAACAACATATCATTCAATTGGATGAATACGTCGCTTATATGGATAAGGATCATCCGCTGGCTCAGAAAAGCTTGTTGGAATGGTCTGATATTGCTAGTTATGAATTGGCAACCTTCAACAAAACATTTACGACTTATGATTTAGTGACAGAAAAACTTCGTTCGCAACGAATTGAGGCTAAATTTGCTTATCTTTCCTCTACTTGGGACTTCCTAGTTGAATCAACTCATCAAACGGATTTGATTGCCCTATTGCCAAGACCGGTTGAATATTTTGTGGACAAGAGTCGTTTTAAGGCGGTTAGATTCAAGGATCCGATTCCATTTAATATTTGGTTTTGTAGACCCTATAAAAACTCCTACAATGAAGTAGAGTCTTATGTGTATGAAGAATTGTTGAAAGATTATTACCAACCGTTTTCTGACAACTAAGATGAGGTGAATGCGATGACCTATAATGACATGCTGGCGCGAGAATTGAAGGCAGACATGAAAGTGTTGATTCGGGACTATTTCAAGTCTCGTGAGGATGAACAACAGTTCCCTAGAGAATTACTTTATCAGTTTATCGAGCAATTTGATATCTTTTCCTTGCTTTTAGATAGTCAAGATTTTGTTTTGAGAACCGAGTTTTTGACTTTTATTCGCTTGATTTCAAAAGATTTCCCTGCTTTTTCTGCTGTTCTGCTAACTCAGGCATGTTATGGTATCTATCCTATTTTACAATATGGGAGTCAGGAACAACAATCGCGTTATGTAGAATCCTTAGTAAGGGGAGAAATCTTAGCTGGATTGGGATTTTCTGAAGGAAAATTGATGGACAGCATGGAAGTTATTGCAACAACTGCAAGGAAAACAGAAGCAGGTTGGTCTTTAACTGGGAAGAAGTCAATTGTATCAAATTGCCGCTATACAGATATTTTGTTAATCTTAGCCAAGGTTCAGGAAGCTAACGGACAAGATGGATACGGATTTTTCATTGTTGATACGACTCGACCGGGGGTTGCTTTTGGAGATGATATTGCAAAACCTGGTTTACAGGGCTTACCTGTGAATTCGGTAACTTTTGATCAGGTCATATTGCCAGAAGATAGTTTGCTAGGATTGACCTTAAATGGGGAAAGTCAGTTAAATGATATTATCAGAAAATTACAGCTAGGATTAAGCGCAATCTCTCTTGGTATCTCTGAGGGAGCTTTTGAAAAAGGTCTGGCTTTTGTAAAGGTCAAAAGAGGATTTGGGAAACGATTAATCGATGCGACAGTCTATCAACATCAATTTGCGGACTTGTATACTAAGCTGTGTGCGGCTGAATCTTACTTTGCCTCCTACAAGGATAGGATGAAGGAGGATTCACTCTTTGTATCTCAGATAAAACTTTATACGACAAAAGTAGCAATTGAGATTTCTGAGGAAATTATTAGATTAATTGGACCTCTTCAAACCTTGGATGACATCCCCATAGACCGTTATCTAAAGGATGCCAAAACGATTGAAATCTATGGAAAATCTGGGGATTCGATTCGCAAAAGAATAGCAGCCCAATGGATAAAGGAGTAAAGTATGGCAGAACTCACCTTACAGGAATATCAATTTCATGATATGAAACTGACATGGCTACGTGGAGCCGATAAATTGACGGATGCAGGGACTCTTTTTGGTCCTGTTCCGAAAGTTGTGTGGTCTCGTTACTACCCAACAAATGAAGATAATATGATGGCGGAATTGACGGATCCTATTTTGATTCAGTACAAGGGTAAAAATTACTTGATAGATGCAAGTTTTGATACAGCAAAATTATCTGAAAAACAAAGGCGCAACTTAGGAATCTTGTCTGAAAGTCGGATAGAAGAAAGTTTAGCTCTTTTAGGGCTATCGCCCGCATCCATTGATATTGTGTTGATGACACATATGCACCACGACCATTCTGGCGGTTTAACATATGTGAATGAGCAAGGAGAGCTAGTTTCCAAGTATCCTAATGCTAAGATTATAGTGAATGATGTTGAATGGTATGAAATGAGAAATCCTAATAATCGAACGCGGGGAACATATCTGAGAGAAAATTGGGAACCGATTCAAGATCAGGTGACGACTTTCTCAGAGTATATCAATGTCATTCCAGAAATCCAAATGATTCACACAAGTGGTCACAGTAATGGTCATAGTATTGTTTTATTGAAGCAAGGTGAAGATACGATGATTCATATGGGAGATTTGATGCTAACTCATGTTCATAGAAATCCACTGTGGGTTCCTGCGGTTGATGATTATCCTATGAAGTCAATTTTAGCAAAGGATAAATGGCTTCGTCAGGCTTTTGAGAATCATTACAAGTTTTTCTTTTACCATGATCAATTTTTTGCAGTAGCAGAGTTTGACAAGGAAGGGAAGGAATTTGTAGATTATGTTTTACGTTCTCGCCCCCCACTCATTCCTTTTACAGACAAGCAGGATCGTAAGCCAGGCTTTTTATGATAGCAGAATATGAGGAGACAAATGTAACATTTTATTGTTGACAGGGATATTGATGCACCATGCATCCATTTGCCAATAAGAATCAACAGAGAATAAAAGGAGGACTCATATGTCAATTACAAAACTTTTACAGATTCAATATCCAATTTTCCAAGGGGCTATGGCTCAAATCTCGCACTATCAATTAGCAGCAGCTGTTTCTGAGGCTGGAGGACTGGGAATTATCGCTTCAGGTGGTATGACTGGAGAGCAATTGCGAGAAGAAATTCGTGAATTGAGAAAGTTGACAGATAAACCTTTTGGTGTCAACATCATGTTGATGATGAAAAACATCAAGGATATTGTGACTGTTATCATCGAAGAAAAGGTTCCAGTGGTCACTACAGGTGCAGGAACGCCTAAGCATATCATGCCTTACTTGAAAGAAGCGGGAATCAAGGTTATTCCAGTTATTGCCAGTGTCAAGCATGCTCAAAAAATGCAAGAATTGGGAGTGGATGCTGTAATCGCTGAAGGTTCAGAAGCTGGTGGGCATATAGGAGAGACCAATACAATGGCTCTTATCCCACAAATCGTTGATGCGGTAACGATCCCAGTCATTGCCGCTGGAGGTGTGGCAGATGGTCGTGGACTTGCTGCTGCGATTGCCCTAGGTGCGCAAGGTGTTCAAATGGGAACAGTTTTTCTTGCTTCAGAAGAATGCCCAATTTCTCCAGCCTATAAAGAAGCTATTTTGGCGGCAAGTGATACAGCGACTGCAGTTACAGGTCGCATTGCAGGAGCACCAGTTCGTTGTATTCGCAATGAGATGACGGATCACTACATTGAATTAGAGCAGAAAGGTACAAACCGAGAGGAACTGGAAGAAATTACGATCGGTTCTCTATCTAAGGCTGTCTATGAAGGTGATACAGTTCATGGTTCAATGATGAGCGGACAAATTGCGGGTTTGGTGAAAGACATCAAACCATGTAAGGCTATTTTAGAATCAATTGTGAAACAGGCGCAAGAGTGCCTACAAGACATTCGACTAGAATTAGGTGAATAATTTAATCTAGGCTGAGGATTCAGTACTGATGAGTAAATGAGCCTTGGACAATAGTCTCTTATCTCCCTAAAAAAGCAGACTTTTTGTCAACTATAGTGGGTTGAAGAAAATCTAAGATTTAGAAAGGACGAAATTCGTCCTTTCTTTTTTGATGTTCAGAGCGATGAAAATCCGGTTTTTGAAGTTTTCAAAGTTCCGAAAACCAAAGGCATTGCGCTTGATAAGTTTGATGAGATTATTGGTCGCTTCCAGGTTGGCGTTAGAATAGGGTAATTGAAGAGCATTGACGATTTTCTCTTTGTCCTTTAGGAAGGTTTTAAAGACAGTCTGAAAAAGAGGATGAACCTCCTTTAGATTGTTCTCAATGATCCCTAAAAATTTGTCAGGCTCTTTATTCTGAAAGTGAAACAGCAAGAGCTGATAGACATTGTAGTGGTGTTTCAAGTCTTCTGAATAGTTAAAAAGCTTGTCTAGAATCTCTTTATTGGTTAAGTGCATACGAAAAGTAGGGCGATAAAATCTCTTATCGCTGAGTTTACGACTATCCTGTTGGATGTGCTTCCAGTAGCGCTTGATAGCCTTGTATTCATGAGATTTTCGTTCAAATTGATTCATAATTTGGACACGCACAAGAATCATAGCACGGCTTAAGTATTGGAGTAATACAGTCCAGTGGACTGTTTTAGCCTGAGTTTAGATGAAAAGAATGTAAACATTTTGATTACATATGACATGTTTGATAAGGAACAGAAGAGCTGGTATAAACATTCGGATAGAAACTTAGCGAATTGGTGCTCCCAGTGATTGCTCGTATTTGTTCGTATGAAAATGAAAGTTTGGATTCTAAGATTATGGGATGTTGACCGATTTGTCCGACTTAAAAGGAATTTGGGAAAGGCAATTTAACAGTTGATAACCTTGACTTGATTGAGTCAAACGAAGCCTTTTCTACCAAATCTTGTGCAGTCGGTAAAACACATGATTTGAACACAAATATGGTTACTGTCAATGGTGGTGAGATAGCTCTTGATCACCCAATTGGTGCTTCAGGGTACCGAATCCTAGTGACTCTGATATATTAAATGATGAAGCGCGATACTAAAACCTGTTTATCTCCTCTCTGTATCGGCGGAGGGATGGGGACAGCTCTCGTCGTAGAGCGTTAAAACAGATAGATAAAGATATAGCATTGGGTCAAGTTGAAATTAGGGGGATGATTTAAGTATCCTCCTATTTGCTCATAAATCTATAATTAACAGGCTGTTTACCTCTTTTAAAAGTCGCTTTTTGGTGGTTATTATGGTATAATGGGTGCCAAGAGGTTTGGAATGAAAAAATTTTATGTAAGTCCTATTTTCCCCTTAATATTAGGAATAGTGGCGTTCGGAGTGCTATCTGTGCAACTTGTTTTTGTAACGAATACACTGGTAACGCTATTTCTTTTGCTACTTATTTTGGGTTCATATAGTTTACTATTCATCCATCAGAGAGACTATTACTCAAAGAGTGAAGTAGAACAAATCCAGTATGTGAACCACCAAGCTGAAGAAAGTTTGACAACCTTGTTAGAACAGATGCCTGTTGGGGTAATTAAATTAGATTTATCATCTGGTGAAGTTGAATGGTTTAATCCTTATGCTGAATTAATCTTGACTAATGAAGCTGGCGAGATTGATGTGGCATTAATTCAAACAATTATTAAGGCATCGGTAGGAAATCCAGGTTCTTATGCCACCTTGGGTGAGACTCGTTATTCGGTTCATATGGACAAGGTATCTGGAGTTCTCTACTTCTTTGATGTGTCTGGAGAATATGAAGCGACTGTTGAGTTAGTAACGAGTCGACCTGTGATTGGGATTGTTTCTGTTGATAACTATGATGACTTAGAAGATAAAACATCAGAGTCTGATATCAGTCATATTAACAGTTTTGTAGCCAATTTTGTTTCAGAATTTGCTGGGAAGCATGCCATGTTCTCCCGTCGAGTGAGTATGGACCGTTTTTATCTATTTACGGACTACACGGTGCTTGAGGGCTTGATGAATGATAAATTTTCTGTTATTGATGCTTTCAGAGAAGAGTCGAAACAGAGACAGTTGCCTTTGACCTTAAGTATGGGATTTTCTTATGGTGATGGAAATCATGATGAGATAGGGAAAGTTGCTTTGCTCAACTTGAACTTGGCTGAGGTGCGTGGTGGAGACCAGGTGGTTGTCAAGGAAAACAACGAAACAAAAAATCCAGTTTATTTTGGTGGTGGATCTGCTGCCTCAATCAAACGTACACGGACTCGTACGCGCGCTATGATGACGGCTATTTCAGATAAGATTCGGAGTGTGGATCAAGTTTTTGTAGTTGGTCACAAAAATCTAGATATGGATGCTTTGGGTTCTGCTGTAGGCATGCAGTTATTTGCTAGTAATGTGACTGAAAATAGTTATGCTCTTTATGACGAAGAACAAATGTCTCCGGATATTGAACGAGCTGTTACATTCTTAGAAAAAGAAGGAGTTACGAAGTTGTTGTCTGTTAAGGATGCAATGGGGATGGTGACCAATCGTTCTTTGTTGATTCTTGTAGACCATTCAAAGACAGCTCTAACTCTATCAAAAGATTTTTATGATTTATTTACCCAAACCATTGTTATTGACCACCACAGAAGGGATCAGGATTTCCCAGACAATGCGGTTATTACTTATATCGAAAGTGGTGCAAGTAGTGCCAGTGAGTTGGTAACGGAATTGATTCAGTTCCAGAATTCTAAGAAAAATCGTTTGAGTCGTATGCAGGCCAGTGTTTTGATGGCTGGTATGATGTTGGATACTAAAAATTTCACCTCACGAGTGACTAGTCGGACATTTGATGTTGCTAGCTATCTCAGAACGCGCGGAAGTGATAGTATTGCTATCCAGGAAATGGCTGCAACAGATTTTGAAGAATATCGCGAGGTCAACGAACTGATTTTACAGGGGCGTAAATTAGGTTCTGATGTATTAATAGCAGAGGCTAAGGACTCGAAATGCTATGACACAGTTGTTATTAGTAAGGCAGCAGATGCCATGTTAGCTATGTCAGGTATTGAAGCGAGTTTTGTTCTTGCGAAGAATACACAAGGATTTATCTCTATCTCAGCTCGAAGTCGTAGTAAACTGAATGTACAACGAATTATGGAAGAGCTGGGAGGTGGAGGCCATTTTAATTTGGCAGCAGCTCAAATTAAGGATTTAACCTTGTCAGAAGTAGGTGAAAAACTGACGGAAATTGTATTAAATGAAATAAAGGAAAAGGAGAAAGAAGAATGAAAGTAATCTTTTTAGCAGATGTTAAAGGAAAAGGTAAAAAAGGCGAAATTAAGGAAGTACCTACAGGCTATGCACAAAACTTTCTTATCAAAAAGAATCTAGCCAAAGAAGCGACTGCTCAAGCTGTAGGTGAACTTCGTGGTAAACAAAAATCCGAAGAGAAAGCTCACGCTGAGATGATTGCAGAAGCAAAAGCAATTAAAGCCCAACTCGAAGCAGAAGAAACAGTTGTAGAATTTGTTGAAAAGGTTGGTCCAGATGGCCGTACCTTTGGTTCTATTACCAATAAGAAGATTGCAGAAGAATTGCAAAAGCAATTTGGAATTAAGATTGATAAACGTCATATCCAAGTACAAGCTCCGATTCGGGCAGTTGGTTTGATCGATGTACCAGTGAAAATCTATCAAGATATCACAAGTGTAATCAATCTTCGTGTGAAAGAAGGATAAGTTTACACCTTCTTGACAAGATTGTAAAAGGAAGGGAAGTCTGATGGCAGAAGTAGAAGAGTTACGAGTACAACCTCAAGATATCTTAGCTGAGCAATCCGTTTTGGGGGCTATCTTTATTGACGAGAGTAAGCTTGTTTTTGTGCGAGAATATATTGAGTCTCGGGACTTTTTTAAATATGCCCATCGTTTGATTTTCCAAGCTATGGTCGATTTATCCGATCGTGGCGATGCTATAGATGCAACAACAGTTCGTACCATTCTTGATAATCAAGGGGATTTACAGAATATTGGTGGCCTGTCTTACCTGGTTGAGATTGTCAATTCTGTGCCAACTTCTGCTAATGCGGAGTATTATGCTAAGATTGTCGCAGAAAAGGCTATGCTACGGCGATTAATCGCTAAGTTGACAGAGTCTGTCAATCAAGCTTACGAGGCTTCACAACCAGCTGATGAAATCATTGCTCAGGCAGAAAAAGGGTTGATTGATGTCAGTGAAAATGCAAATCGAAGTGGATTTAAGAATATTCGAGATGTGTTGAATGTCAACTTTGGAAATCTGGAAGCTCGTTCTCAGCAAACGACTGATATTACAGGGATTGCGACAGGCTATCGTGACTTGGATCATATGACGACTGGACTTCATGAGGAGGAGTTGATTATCCTAGCAGCCCGTCCGGCGGTTGGTAAGACAGCCTTTGCCTTGAATATTGCTCAGAACATTGGGACTAAGTTGGACAAAACGGTTGCTATCTTTTCGCTCGAAATGGGTGCGGAAAGTCTAGTAGACCGTATGTTAGCTGCAGAGGGTTTGGTGGAATCCCATTCTATCCGTACGGGTCAATTGACCGATGAGGAATGGCAAAAGTATACCATTGCTCAAGGGAATCTAGCCAACGCGAGTATCTATATCGATGATACACCGGGTATCCGAATTACAGAAATACGTTCGCGCTCACGTAAACTGGCTCAAGAAACTGGAAATCTTGGTTTGATTTTGATTGACTATTTGCAGCTTATCACGGGAACTGGTCGAGAAAATCGTCAACAAGAGGTTTCTGAAATTTCACGTCAGTTAAAAATCCTAGCCAAGGAATTGAAAGTTCCAGTAATTGCTCTAAGTCAGCTTTCTCGTGGTGTAGAACAACGTCAGGATAAGAGACCAGTCTTATCTGATATTCGTGAATCTGGGTCTATTGAGCAGGACGCTGATATCGTAGCCTTTCTTTATCGCGACGATTACTATGAGCGTGGTGGTGAAGAAGAGGAAGGTATACCAAATAATAAGGTAGAGGTTATTATTGAGAAAAACCGTAGTGGAGCTCGTGGAACGGTGGAATTAATTTTCCAAAAAGAATACAATAAATTTTCAAGTATCTCAAAAAGGGAGGAAATAAGATGACAGATGCATTTACAGATGTAGCTAAGATGAAAAAAATTAAAGAGGAAATTAAGGCGCATGAGGGTCATGTAATTGAAATGACTTTGGAAAATGGGCGTAAGCGCCAAAAAAATAGATTGGGTAAGTTAATTGAAGTTTATCCATCCCTATTTATTGTGGAATTTGGGAATGTTGAAGGAGATAAACAAGCTAATGTTTACGTTGAATCCTTTACTTACTCAGATATCCTTACGGAAAAGAATTTGATTCATTATCTGGACTAAAGTGAGAAATTTTCTCACTTTTTCTTTTTTCTCCGAATAGTTTAAGTGAAGGTAATCTTCGACTTATATTATTTTTCAAGGAGGATGAATGAAAATTTCACCATTTACAGTAACAGAAACAAGATTTTCTTTTAGAAAATCAGTTAAAAAGGTTGTTCCTTTTTTAGTAGTAGGATTGATGCTAGCAGCGGGTGATAGTGTATCTGCCTATTCCGGAGGAAATGGATCGATTGCGCGTGGGGATGATTATCCTGCTTACTATAAAAATGGGAGCCAGGAGATTGACAAGTGGCGCATGTACTCTCGTCAGTGTACTTCATTTGCAGCCTTTCGCTTGAGTAGTGTCAACGGTTTTGAGATTCCAGGAGCTTATGGAAATGCGAATGAATGGGGCTATCGTGCTCGTCGTGAAGGCTATCGTGTAGATAGTGTACCAACGATTGGATCTATTGCTTGGTCTACTGCAGGAGGATATGGTCATGTTGCCTGGGTTTCAAATGTAATGGGGGATAATATAGAAATTGAGGAATACAACTATGGTTATACAGGATCCTATAATAAACGAATTATAAAAGCGAATACGATGACAGGATTTATTCATTTTAAAGATTTGGATGGAGGGAATGTCGTAAGTAGTAGCAACGTATTCAATAGTCAACCTTTGTCTTCTTCAGGAGGAACACATTATTTTAAGAATAAGGCAGCTATTAAAAATCAACCTTTAGCTAGTGCAACTTCAATTGCCTATTATTCTCCAGGTGAGAGTGTTCATTATGATCAGATACTTGAAAAAGATGGGTACAAGTGGTTGAGTTATATATCTTATAGTGGAAGTCGTCGTTATATTCAGTTAGAGGAGGTTGCGTCATCGCAGAATCAAACAGAAGGTAGTTCCAATGATGTTCTGACTGTTGGTTGGAAAAAAATAAATGGTAGTTGGTATCATTTCAAATCAAATGGTTCTAAATCAACGGGCTGGTTGAAAGACGGTTCTAGCTGGTATTATTTGAAATCATCTGGTGAAATGCAGACAGGATGGTTAAAGGAAAATGGTCTGTGGTATTATTTGGATAGTTCAGGGGCAATGAAAACAGGCTGGTATCAAGTCTATGGTAAGTGGTATTATTCTTACTCTTCAGGTGCCTTAGCTGTCAATACGACGGTGGATGGCTATAGAGTAAATAGTGATGGAGAACGAGTATAGAAAATTGGAGTAGGAAATTTTTCCTGCTCTTTTCTGTAAGCAGTTTCCTTGACATTTTTTTTATTTTGCGCTATCATATGTCCATATAATATATGGGAGTCTGTGTACAGTCTGAGAGGAAGTGTTAAACTTCGACCGCACCTGATCTGGGTAATGCCAGCGTAGGGAACGATACTTAGTCTATTCTGCACCTTTTCCATATATGGTAAAGGTTTTTCTTTTTGTCAAAGGAAAATGAGAAGAGGAGGTTTTTATGAAAGCAAGCATTGCCTTGCAAGTTTTACCCCTATCACAGGGGATTGATCGGATAGCTGTTATTGATCATGTTATTACTTATCTGCAAGCTCAAGAAGTGACTATGGTGGTGACACCATTTGAAACGGTCTTGGAAGGGGAGTTTGATGAGCTCATGCGCATTCTCAAAGAAGCGCTGGAAGTAGCAGGGCAGGAGGCAGATAATGTCTTTGCCAATGTCAAAATAAATGTAGGAGAGATTTTAAGTATTGATGAGAAACTTGAAAAGTATACTGAGACGACACATTAGTCTATTGGGCTTTCTGGGAGTCTTGTCAATCTGGCAGTTAGCAGGTTTTCTTAAACTTCTCCCCAAGTTTATTCTGCCGACACCTTTTGAAATTCTTCAGGCCTTTGTTCGTGACAGAGAATTTCTCTGGCACCATAGCTGGGCGACCTTGAGAGTGGCTTTATTGGGACTGATTTTGGGAGTCTTGATTGCCTGTCTCATGGCTGTACTTATGGATAGTTTGACTTGGCTCAATGACCTGATTTACCCTATGATGGTGGTTGTTCAGACTATTCCGACCATTGCCATAGCCCCTATTCTGGTCTTGTGGCTAGGTTATGGGATTTTGCCCAAGATTGTCTTGATTATCTTAACGACAACCTTTCCTATCATCGTCAGCATTTTGGACGGTTTTAGGCATTGTGACAAGGATATGCTGACCTTGTTTAGTCTGATGCGGGCCAAGCCTTGGCAAATCCTGTGGCATTTTAAAATCCCAGTCAGCCTGCCTTACTTTTATGCAGGTCTGAGGGTCAGTGTCTCCTACGCCTTTATCACAACAGTAGTATCTGAGTGGTTGGGAGGCTTTGAAGGACTAGGTGTCTACATGATTCAGTCCAAGAAACTGTTTCAGTATGATACTATGTTTGCTATTATTATTCTGGTATCGATTATCAGCCTTTTGGGTATGAAGTTGGTCGATATTAGTGAAAAATATGTTATTAAATGGAAACGTTCGTAGAATTAGAATGTTTCAAAAAAGAAAAGAGGAAATCAAAATGAAAAAAACATGGAGAGTGTTTTTAACGCTTGTAACAGCTCTTGTAGCTGTTGTGCTTGTGGCCTGTGGCCAAGGAACTGCTTCTAAGGACAACAAAGAGGCAGAGCTCAAGAAAATCGACTTTATCCTAGACTGGACACCAAATACCAACCACACAGGGCTTTATGTGGCTAAGGAAAAAGGCTACTTCAAGGAAGCTGGAGTGGATGTTGATTTGAAATTGCCGCCAGAAGAAAGTTCTTCTGACTTGGTTATCAATGGTAAGGCACCATTTGCAGTGTATTTCCAAGACTATATGGCTAAAAAATTGGAAAAAGGGGCAGGAATTACTGCCGTTGCAGCTATCGTAGAGCACAATACATCAGGAATTATCTCTCGTAAATCTGACAATGTAGCTAGTCCAAAAGACTTGGTTGGTAAGAAATACGGGACATGGAATGACCCAACTGAACTTGCTATGTTGAAAACCTTGGTAGAATCTCAAGGTGGAGACTTTGAGAAGGTTGAAAAAGTACCAAATAACGACTCAAACTCAATCACACCGATTGCTAATGGAGTATTTGATACTGCATGGATCTACTACGGATGGGATGGAATCCTTGCTAAATCTCAAGGTGTAGAGGCTAACTTCATGTACTTGAAAGACTACGTCAAGGAGTTTGACTACTATTCACCAGTTATCATCGCAAACAACGACTACCTTAAAGACAATAAAGAAGAAGCTCGCAAAGTCATCCAAGCTATCAAAAAAGGTTACCAATATGCTATGGAGCATCCAGAGGAAGCGGCAGATATCCTTATCAAGAATGCTCCTGAGCTCAAAGAAAAACGTGATTTTGTCATCGAATCTCAAAAATACTTGTCAAAAGAATACGCAAGCGACAAGGAAAAATGGGGTCAATTTGACGCAGCTCGCTGGAATGCCTTCTACAAATGGGATAAAGAAAATGGTATCCTTAAAGAAGATTTGACAGACAAAGGCTTCACCAACGAATTTGTGAAATAATGACAGAGATTAGACTAGAACACGTCAGTTATGCCTATGGTCAGGAGAGGATTTTAGAGGATATCAACCTACAGGTGACTTCAGGTGAAGTGGTTTCTATCCTAGGCCCAAGTGGTGTAGGAAAGACCACCCTCTTTAATCTAATCGCTGGGATTTTAGAAGTTCAGTCAGGGAGAATTGTCCTTGATGGGGAGGAAAATCCCAAGGGGCGCGTGAGTTATATGTTGCAAAAGGATCTACTCTTGGAGCACAAGACGGTGCTTGGCAATATCATCCTGCCCCTCTTGATTCAAAAAGTGGATAAGGCGGAAGCCATTGCCCGCGCGGATGAAATTCTTGCGACCTTCCAGTTGACAGCTGTACGGGATAAGTATCCTCATGAACTTAGTGGTGGGATGCGTCAGCGTGTAGCCTTGCTTCGAACTTACCTTTTCGGGCACAAGCTCTTTCTCTTGGATGAGGCCTTTAGTGCCTTGGATGAGATGACCAAGATGGAACTCCACGCTTGGTACCTTGAAATTCACAAGCAGTTGCAGCTAACAACCTTGATTATTACTCACAGTATTGAGGAGGCCCTCAATCTCAGCGATCGCATCTATATCTTGAAAAATCGCCCTGGGCAGATTGTTTCAGAAATTAAACTAGATTGGTCTGAAGATGAGGACAAGGAAGTCCAAAAGATTGCCTACAAACGTCAAATCTTGGCAGAATTAGGCTTAGATAAGTAGAAAAATAGGGAGTTGGTGAAGATTATCCTTTACCAGCGCCCTTTTTCTTTTAAAAATGAGAAAATTTCGGTATAATAGTCAATTATACCGAAATCATTCTATAATCGTTGATACATAAGGGTTTTATGTATCGCTTTTTTAATTTTGTGGACTTTTTTAAGAACTTTTTATTTTTTCGAGGGCAGTTTCAAAGAATGAGACTGCTCTTTTTTGGTTTTCTTTTGATAAATGGCTGTAAGTATCCATAGTTACAGATATTTTTGCATGGCCAAGCCGTGTCTGTATTTCCTTATATGGCAGGCCAGCATTAAGCAAGATACTAGCGTGAGTATGGCGGAAAGCATGAAAGCCTAAATCAGTACAGTTAGCGTTTTTCAAGTGCTTATGTAGGCGATAATCAACCTTTCGAGTATTGACATAGTTGTCAAAGCTATCAGAGAATACTTTCTCATAGGTTAAGCCAATGTTTCTACCGTTTTCTGCTTGTCTTGCTCGGTAGAGACGAAGCATGAGCACTGTTTTATGGTCGATATCTAGAACTCTATAGCTTGATTTTGTCTTAGGACTGTTTACCTGGTTTAAAATGTTGAGTGTTTTGTTAATATCGATTGTTCCGTTCTGCAGGTCAATATCAGACCATTCCAAGGCAAGACATTCACGGATACGCAGTCCAGTAGCTAGGAGCGTTTTATAAAGCACAGTATCATAAAAATTGATAAAGGTATTTTCTAGGTTATCGAGATAGGAGAGGAAGTTTTTAAGTTCCTGATCTTGAAAGTATTTAATTTCTTGTTTATCTCTGGTTATCTTTCTAGGAATGACAATATCACGAGCAGGGTTATTGTCTAATGCCTGGATAGAAACTCCGTACTGTAGTATACGTTTATTTAAGGCATGAAGGTGATTGTATTCTTTATACCCTGTTCCGTCCTGATTGTACTGATCCGCCCACTTATTTACCTGAGTTTGGATAATAACAGGTGTAAGTTTATCTAGTTTGTAAGTACCAAATGAGGGCAAGAGGTAGTTATTTAAGCAACCTTTTATCTTTATCTGAGTATTAGTCTTTATGGTATGCTGGTAGGTTTGCCAAAATAAGTCCACAAGTTCGTTATAGGTTGTTATATGTGAGCGTTGTTTTCGTGTAGAGCCGTTTTTCTCAAATTCTACCTTAGCCTGGGTGGCCTTGTTTTTGAGTTCTTTCTTTGTTCGTGCCGATATGGTAGTCTTGACCTTCTTACCAGTTACAGAATCAATGCCAAGATAGATACTAGAGCGGTAGACTGCTAATCCGTCTTTTTTCGTGTGTTGTGTAATTTTCATGGTTTTAACTCCTTTTCCATCAGCAGGCAAGCAATTAGAAAAGGTTTTGAGTTTATACCATGCGAGGAGCTACGAGAACCCCTCTATTTTCGATTTTAAGCAGTCGGACAGTAAATTGCCAGAGTTGGAAACAATGCGGATATGGGGCTTATATGAAGTTTTTAAAAATCCCCTATATTGTGAACTGCACCCCAAAAGTTAGACACTAAAAAACTAACTTTTGGGGTGTTTTATTATGAAATT
>NZ_JUUO01000121.1 GCF_001074975.1 Streptococcus pseudopneumoniae
ACAGTGTTTTGAGCAACCTGCGGCTAGCTTTCTAGTTTGCTCTTTGATTTTCATTGAGTATTACATATCCTTTATCATACCATATTTCAGAGAAAGTCGCTAATAGCTATTTCAATTGATTAGGGTATAGTTTTATCTTATAGCAAATTTCCTACTAAAAACTCTGGTTATTACCTAGTAGGTGCATTTTTTCTTGAAAAAAGGTATGATAGTTACATCATGAAAAAGTAGGTTTTATTATGAAAATTATCCTTGTCGGAGGGGGAAAAGTTGGTTTTGCCCTCTGTCGCTCCTTGGTTGCAGAAAAGCATGATGTTTTGCTGATTGAGCAAGACGAATCCGTCCTCAATCATATTGTCAATCGCTTTGATATCATGGGTATCCTTGGTAACGGGGCTGATTTTACCATCCTTGAGCAAGCCAGTGTCCAAGATTGTGATATCTTTATCGCCCTGACTGAGTACGATGAAGTGAATATGATCGCAGCAGTTCTAGCTAAGAAAATGGGAGCTAAAGAAACCATCGTTCGGGTGCGGAATCCTGAATACTCTAACTCTTATTTCAAAGAAAAGAATATTCTCGGTTTTTCTCTTATCGTTAATCCTGAACTTTTGGCTGCTCGTGCTATCGCCAATATCATTGACTTCCCAAACGCCCTATCTGTCGAACGCTTTGCTGGTGGACGCGTTAGTCTCATGGAATTTGTCGTCAAATCCACTAGCGGTCTTTGCCAAATGCCCATTTCTGATTTTCGGAAAAAATTTGGCAACATCATTGTCTGTGCTATAGAGAGGGATCATCAAATTATCATCCCAAGTGGTGACATGACCATACAGGATAAAGATAGAATCTTTGTCACTGGTAACCGTGTTGATATGATGCTCTTCCATAATTATTTCAAATCTCGTGCTGTAAAAAGCCTTCTCATTGTTGGAGCAGGTAGAATTGCTTATTATCTTCTAGGTATTCTCAAAGACAGTCGTATCGATACCAAAGTCATCGAGATTAACCCTGAAAGGGCACGTTTCTTTAGTGAGAAATTCCCTAATCTCTATATTGTCCAAGGAGATGGTACCGCAAAAGATATCTTACTAGAAGAAAGTGCTCAAAACTATGATGCAGTAGCAACACTAACAGGAGTTGACGAAGAGAATATTATTACCTCTATGTTTCTAGATAGTGTCGGGGTACAAAAAAATATTAGTAAGGTTAACAGAACTAGTCTCCTTGAAATTATCCATGCGCCTGATTTCTCAAGCATTATCACTCCTAAAATCATCGCTGTAGATACGATTATGCACTTTATTCGTGGTCGAGTTAATGCCCAGTATTCAGACCTTCAAGCCATGCACCATCTAGCAAATGGGCAAATCGAAACCCTGCAATTCCATATCAAAGAAGCCAATAAAATGACTGCCAAACCTCTTTCTCAATTGAAACTGAAAAAAGGGGTTCTTATTGCAGCTATCATTCGAAAAGGAAAGACTATTTTCCCTACTGGGGAGAATACGCTTGAAGTCGGAGATAAGCTCCTAGTAATAACCTTATTACCAAACATCACCAAGATTTATGATTTGATTGCGAGGTAAGAAATGAATAAAAGTATGATTCGTTACCTCCTTTCAAAGTTACTTTTGATTGAATCTGTTCTTCTCTTGGTTCCTGTTGCGATTGCTGTCTATTACCGTGAGTCGAGCCCAGTCTTTACAGCTCTCTTTTCTACCATAGGGATTCTCGTATTCCTAGGCGGTTTAGGAATTTTACAAAAACCAAAAAATCAACGGATTTACGCCAAGGAGGGAATCTTGATTGTTGCCCTCTGTTGGATCCTTTGGTCTTTCTTTGGTGGTCTCCCCTTTGTCTTTGCTGGCCAAATTCCCAGCCTTATCGATGCCTTTTTTGAAATCAGTTCTGGCTTTACAACTACTGGAGCAACTATTCTGAACGACGTTTCTGTTCTCAGTCGTTCCCTCCTCTTCTGGCGAAGTTTTACCCACTTGATTGGAGGGATGGGAGTGCTTGTTTTTGCACTTGCTATTATGGATAATGCCAAGAATAGCCACCTAGAGGTCATGAAGGCTGAGGTCCCAGGTCCTGTTTTTGGCAAGGTTGTATCCAAACTAAAAAACACTGCCCAGATTCTCTATCTCCTTTATCTAGCTCTCTTTTCCCTCTTTGTCATCATCTATTATCTAGCTGGTATGCCCCTATTTGATAGTTTTGTTATAGCTATGGGTACTGCGGGTACAGGAGGATTTACCGTCTATAACGACGGAATTGCCCACTATGGTAGCTCTCTAATTACCTATCTAGTTAGTATCGGAGTTCTAGTTTTTGGAGTAAACTTCAACCTCTACTACTATCTCATGCTCCGTCGCGTCAAGGCCTTCTTTGGAGATGAAGAACTTAGGGCTTACTTAGTCATCGTTCTAATTTCTACAGGCTTGATTAGCCTTAATACACTCTATCTCTACCCGGGATTTTCAAAGAGTTTTGAAATGGCCTTCTTCCAGGTTTCCAACATCATTACAACAACTGGTTTTGGATATGGGGACATTACCAACTGGCCCCTCTTCTCCCAGTTTATCCTCCTCTTCCTCATGGGAATCGGTGGTTCTGCTGGTTCAACCGCAGGTGGACTCAAGGTTATTCGAGGCCTCATCCTTTCAAAAATTGCTAAAAATCAAATTTTATCAATCTTATCTCCCCACCGTGTTTTGACCCTCCATGTTAATAAAACAGTGATTGATAAGGATACCCAGCATAAGATTCTCAAGTACTTTGTCATCTATGCTATGATTTTGCTAGCACTTATCTTTATTGTCAGCCTAGATAGCAATGATTTTCTAGTTGTGACCAGCGCTGTCTTCAGCTGTTTCAATAATATCGGGCCTATTCTAGGAACAACTTCTAGCTTCTCAATCTTTAGTCCTATCTCAAAAATTCTCCTCTCCTTTGCAATGATTGCAGGACGTTTGGAGATTTATCCAATCCTACTTCTCTTTATGAAGAGGACTTGGTCTAAGAGATAAAATACAACCACACCTTGTTTCCTTACAAAGTGTGGTGTTTTTATTTCAGACCACCTTCCAGAATTCAACGAACTCTTTTTATACTCAATGAAAATCAAAGAGCAAACTTGGAAGTAAGCCACAGGCTGTACTTGAGTACGGCAAGGTGAACCTGACGTGATTTGAAGAGATTTTCGAAGAGTATTAAACAAAGTGAGACACTTCAAGGACTGACTAAAGGTTTGCACTCAATAAAAAAACAAAGAGCAAACTAGGAAGCAAGTCGCAGAGTTCTCAAAACTCCTGCTTTAAGTCAGCAGATAAAACTAGTGTGGTTTGAAGAGATTTTGTCAGAGTATAAGAGTCCAAAAAACAACCCTCAGTCGTTTGACCGAGGGTTCCTTTTCATTATTTAAGAACTTGATTAGCTCAATGCGTCATCCATTGAAAGAACTTCGTGGAAGACACGTTGTGTCAATTCAGTTTTTTGTTCTGGAGTGAGGTATTTAGTGTTTACACAGTATCCAGAGATACGTACGATAACGTCTTCACCTGACATGATCTTTTCGTAAACATCGTTCAAGTCCATAACGTTCAAGTTAACGTGTTGTCCACCGTTTTCAAAGTAACCATCAAGGATTGTTACCAAGTTATCAACTTGTTCGTCACGAGTCTTACCAAGAGCGCGAGGTGATACTTGTGTAGTCAATGAGATACCATCAGCTGCATAACTAAAGTCAAGGCTAGAAAGTGAGTTCAAGTTTTGCAACCAACCACCTTTAGCTTTGTTAGATGGGTTAGCACCTGGTGAGAAGAATTCAAGTTTAGACAAGTTCACAGAACCATCTTCGTTGAGGTATACACCTTTGTGGACTGGTGAGTTACCAGTTTGTTTAGAGTAAGCAACGTTAGATGTGATAGTCAAAAGTGATACTGTAGCTTCAGCGTCTTTGTAAAGTTTGTGGCTACGTAGACGAGTTGTGTAAGCTTCGATCAACCATTCTGCCAATTCGTTTGAACGTGGGTCATCTTCACCCCAACGTGGGTATTCACCGATTGTTTCGTAATCGTAGATGTAGCCATTTTCGTCACGGATTGGTTTAACTGTAGCGTATTTGATAGCTGACAATGTATCAACAGTGTTAGCAAATCCACAGATACCGAATCCCATGTTTGCACGTTGTTTAGTTGGCAAGAAGGCCATTTGAACAGCTTCGTAGTTGTACTTATCAGTCATGTAGTGGATGATATTCAAAGCATCTACATAAGTGTCAGTCAACCAGTCAAGAGATTTTTCAAAGTTAGCTTTAACTGATTCGAATTCAAGAACTTCGTCACGGATTGGTTCGATGTCAAATACTTTGTAGTCTTTGTGAACATCGTCGTAACCACCGTTCAAACCAGTAAGAAGGGCTTTCAATACGTTTACACGCGCACCGAAGTACTGGATGTTGTGGCGTTGTTCTTCATTTTCTGGGTCAAGTGGAGACACACAGCATGAGATACAGCTCATTTCACCATATCCGTCTTTAGCCATTGTTGTCACACCTTCGTATTGGATAGAAGAGTGTTTGTGACTCATGTGCATACAGTAGCGACGGAAGTTGTATGGCAATTTGTCAGTCCAAAGAACTGTCAAGTTTGGTTCTGGTGAGTTACCGATGTTATCAAGAGTGTTCAAGAAACGGTAGTCCATCTTAGTAACACGGTGACGACCGTCGTTACCCATACCAGCCATAGAAGTTGTGATGAAAGTTGGGTCACCTGAGTACAATTGGTCGTAAGCTTTTGTACGAGCAAATTTAACTGTACGAAGTTTCATAACGAAATCATCAACGAATTCTTGGATTTCTGATTCAGTAAATGTACCACGAGCAAGGTCACGTTCTGCAAAGATGTCCAATACGATTGGCACACGACCTAGAGATGTAGCAGCACCGTTGATAACACGGCAGACAGACATGAAAGCGATATTAACCCATTGGATAGCTTCTTTAACGTTCATCGCTGGTTTGCGAACATCAACTCCGTAAAGGTCACCCAAGCGAACAACTTGTTGCAATGCTTGGTATTGAAGGTTGATTTCTTCACGAAGACGGATTGTTTCTTCATCGATTTCTTCGATTGCATTCCAGTCGTTTACTTTTTCTTGCATCAAGTAGTCTGCACCGTAAAGAGCAAGACGTGCGTAAACACCGATGATACGTCCGCGTGAGTATGCATCTGGAAGACCAGTTACAGTGTGAGCGTGACGAGCGCGACGGATGTTTGAAGTGTAAGCACGGAAGATACCGTCGTTAACTGTTGTTACGTATTTAGTAAAGATTTCGTGAACAGCTGGATCTGGTTCGTATCCATTTTCTTTCAAAGTAGTTTCAGCCATACGGATACCACCTTTTGGCATGAAATTCAATTTGAAGAGTTCATCGTTTTGGATACCGAAGATAACTTCATTTTCTTTATCGATAAATCCTGCTGGAATGTCAGCAATAGATGTTGGACGAGTGTCCATTGGGAAACGAGTTTCTTCGTAGTGTGCCTTAGTTTCTTCTACAATTTTTTTGATGTGAAGTGAACGTTCTGTTGGTCCTGCAAGGAAGCTTTCGTCTCCATCGTAAGGTGTGTAGTTAGCTTGTACAAAGCGTGATACACTTGCTTTTTCTTTCCAATCTACGCCTTTGAAGCCTTCCCAAGCTTTGTCAAAAATATCTTGTGCTTCAACAACTGTCTTAACAACCATGTTAATGTCCTCTTTTTTCTTTCTAGTAACAGCCATCTGTTACATTCATGAGATAAGTATACCATACAGTAATCGTTTTCAACAAGTGGTAAATCCCTATTTTTACACTTTCTTTTCTAAAACAGTCTGCGTTTTATCCCAAACTGTAGTATATTTTTGAAAAAATAAAGTCCTTTTTTCTTTTTTTCAGAAAAAAGGGTATAATAAAAGAAAATAAGCGGTAAAAAGGGGGCTAGGCATGTTGATTTTTCCTTTGTTAAATGATTTGTCAAGAAAAATCATCCATATTGACATGGATGCCTTTTTTGCTGCGGTGGAAATCAGAGATAATCCTAAACTCAGAGGAAAACCTGTCATTATCGGAAGCGACCCTCGGCAAACAGGTGGACGTGGTGTCGTTTCTACTTGTAGCTATGAGGCGCGAGCTTTTGGTGTCCATTCTGCTATGAGTTCTAAAGAAGCCTATGAACGTTGTCCCCAGGCCGTCTTTATCTCAGGAAATTATGAAAAATATAAAGCTGTGGGACTCCAAATTCGAACTATTTTTAAGCGCTATACAGATTTAATAGAACCTATGAGCATTGACGAAGCCTATTTGGATGTAACAGAAAATAAACTCGGTATCAGGTCAGCGGTCAAAATTGCTCGCCTCATTCAAGAGGATATCTGGCAAGAACTCCATCTGACTGCTTCTGCCGGTGTTTCTTATAACAAATTCTTAGCTAAAATGGCCAGTGATTATCAAAAACCACATGGTCTGACAGTGATTCTACCTGACCAAGCTGAGGATTTTCTCAAACAAATGGATATTGCTAAATTTCATGGAGTGGGGAAAAAGACGGTAGAACGTCTGCATCAAATGGGTATTTTTACTGGCGCTGACCTGCTTGAAGTCCCTGAAGTAACCCTAATAGACCGCTTTGGCAGACTGGGCTATGACCTGTATCGAAAGGCTCGAGGTATCCACAATTCCCCCGTCAAATCCAATCGCATCCGTAAATCAATCGGGAAGGAGAAAACCTATGGGAAGATTCTCCGTGCTGAGGAAGACATCAAAAAAGAGCTGACTCTCCTATCAGAAAGGGTCGCTCTCAATCTCAATCAGAAAGAAAAAGCTGGAAAAATTGTCATTTTGAAAATCCGCTACGAGGACTTTTCAACTCTTACTAAACGAAAAAGTCTTGCTCAAAAAACACAGGATGCTAGCCAGATAAGCCAAATAGCCCTACAACTCTATGAAGAATTAAGCGAGAAAGAAAGAGGTGTCCGCCTGCTAGGGATTACCGTGACTGGATTTTAAAACCTTGAAGAGTTGCCCCTTCAAGGTTTTTCTTATACAAATAAACGGACAAAACTGTAAAGTAGCAAAACACTACCGAGTACGATGCGGTATTTACCAAAAAGGGTAAAGTCATGTTTTTTCACATAGCTGGTCAAGAAGCGAATAGCGACCATGCTGACTGCAAAAGCGACTCCCATTGCAACCAAGAGCAAGAACAATTGCCCAAAGTTCAAGAGTTGTCCTGCTTTTATAAATTTGAAAATCTTTAATGCACTGGCTCCAAACATAACAGGAATCCCTAAATAGAAGGTAAATTCTGTTACAACAGAACGACTAGTTCCATTCAACAAACCACCGACAATCGTTGCTCCAGAACGACTGGTTCCTGGTAAAAGGGCAAGAACTTGGAAGAGGCCGATATAGAAGGCTGTCGTATAAGGAAGCTTGTCCAACTCTGTTACACTTGGCTCGATAGCACGCGCTTTATTGCGCTTTTCCAAATAGATAAAGGCAATCCCGTAGATAATCAACATGAGAGCAACAGAAACCATATTATGGAAGTGGGTATCAAACCAATCATCAAATTTAAAGACGGCAAGCAAAGGTAAAGTGGCAACCAAGACCTTCAACCACAGTCTCCAAGTCTTACGAACTTCCTGCTTATCCTTAGTCGATTTAAAAGGATTGAGCTTGTTAAAGTAAATGACCATAACCGCCAAAATCGCACCCAGCTGAATCACGACATTAAACATGGACATAAAGGCTTCATTCTGATTTTGGTATTGGATAAACTCCTCTGCTAAAATCAAGTGACCTGTACTGGAAATCGGCAACCATTCCGTAATTCCTTCAACAATACCGAAGAAGATAGATTTTAAAATTTCAATAAGATACATAGATTACTCCTTTTTCTATCTTCCATTATAGCATATTTTTTCAGCCAGTGATAGCTCTCTTTAAAAGGCGCCGATACTGCCGCCACCTCCGCCTCCAGAGAAGCCACCACCAGAACTTCCACTTCCAGAAGATACAGAGTAGGTACTTGCTGTATTTGCGACATTGGCATAATGACTCATTTGCGCGCTTGAATGATAAAACATACTGTGCCAGCCATAAGCTACATAGAGATTGATATCTGGATTTTCTACCTGGATGTGATGAACCTTCATCAAATGACTAACCTTGTCCGCATAGCCAAATAAGGTCGCATAGACCAAGAGGCGATTCCAGACCACAATACTTTCCAATTCAGCCTGATCCAATCGTGCAATCTCACGCAACATATTTTCAAAACTGGTCCAGAGATAGTAGACTTCTGCCCCTGCTTCATTTAGGACACCATCACGATTATCTAGTCGAAGCTTCCAATAATAGAAAACAGCCAAAACCAAACCTAGAAAACCAAGTATTGGCAAGAGGAGGTAAAGATAGCCATAAACATCCAAATTGTACAAGAACAAACCAAATCCGATAAATAGAGGCAGGATAGTCAAGGCACCCATACCCACTTGCAAAGCCTTTTCCCCACCAGTTAAAGGACGATAATAATCCGGAAGTCCCCAGAAGGAAACTCGACTTCTCACTCCTTCTTGTATCTGACTCAATACTTCTTCAAAAGAAGATTTGAGCTGACGCCCCTTTGCTTGAATCCGTTTTTCATCAGAAACTTTTGCTCTACGATAAAGACTATCAGATACCTTGTAATCCGCAAACAAATTGGAAAGAGTTTCTTCTTTTTTGCCTGAAAAAGCCAGATTTAGACAGTCCTTCTCAAAGCTTGACAAACCATCTTCTTTTACTAGCCTCAAACCAACTGCATCTCCTTCTGAAATAATAGAAACATTCCCACGGTCTATCACATCTAGCAAGGTAGCTTGAATAAGTTGGTCAAAGGTAAATTTACCTGCTCCTTTGGTTAGAGGACTCACTTCCTCCAAGGAGGTCGAGTAGACAGTCTCTGATAAAACCATAGGCTCTAATTCCATTGGTGGTTCATAGAGACGATGATTTTTGGCATATTTGACTGAAGGAGTGGTCTTTCTTCTATAGATAAAATAGAAGCAGACGCTCAATAACAAGGAGATAGAAAGTATCGAAGGAAAGACCCAAGTAACGAGTTGTTTACTTTGCTCTTTTTCTTTAACAATCGAGTCTTCTATCTTATTAAACTCTTCTAAACGATTCCCTTTCAATCCCTGATCCGTAGCATTAGCAAAATCGGTCCGAGGCCAATAGGCATGCAACTCAACTCCACGCTTAGGCGGAAGATTGTCTAAACGGATAGTATAATCAAGGTTACTCTTTTCAACCGTTCCCTCTCTAAAAAGTTTCCCTGTATGGAAAAAGAGTTTTTCAGCCCCCTTGTCTCCCCTTACATGAAATTCAAACTTCCCAATAGCCCCTGAACTATCTGTCAGAGGTTGCCAATTTAATTCAGCGATGTCATCATATAGGAAAAGCAAATTCTTTAAGTTCCAGACAAGGTCAACTTCAACTGTGTCGCCATCTTGACCTGGATTATAAACTTTAACAGTATAACCATCTGCTCCTTCTATCACTTCGCTCGTAACATCTGTCAGTGCAGCACCGTTTTTCGCGGCCTGAACCTTTGGTTGAGGATCTATCTCAAATCCGCTAGGCATCTTGCCAGCACGTCCAAGTCCCACGATTTGGCCCTTAAAGTCCTCCTCAAACTGATAAACTATCTTTTGTCTAAATTCTGCTGTATTGTCTGCATGAATATACAAATCCCCTTGATAAGAGTTTATCTTGAAATCAATGGCAAAAACAGAGAATGGCAGAAGGCAAAATAAGCCTAACACTAGTAAGAAAAAAGTTTTTTTCATCAAACAAGCCCCCTTTTTATCTTTGCTATCATTATATCATTTTTTCTCAAGTAAGGGCTTACCTATATTGAAAAATAGAGTTTTTTTCGATAAAATAGGAGACAGTTATTTTTTAATAGATTAGAAATAGGAGAAATCATGAGAAAAATATACTTATCTATTTTCACAAGTCTCTTGCTGATGCTGGGACTTGTCAATGTTGCCCAAGCCGATGAATATTTACGCATCGGGATGGAAGCAGCATATGCTCCCTTTAACTGGACCCAGGATGATGATAGCAACGGAGCTGTCAAAATCGATGGGACTAACCAGTATGCTAACGGATACGATGTTCAAATCGCCAAGAAAATCGCTAAGGACTTAGGTAAAGAACCTTTGGTTGTTAAAACCAAGTGGGAAGGTCTAGTCCCTGCCCTTACTTCTGGTAAGATTGACATGATTATCGCAGGTATGAGTCCAACTGCCGAACGCAAACAAGAAATTGCCTTTTCAAGCAGTTACTACACTAGCGAACCAGTTCTACTAGTCAAAAAAGATTCTACTTATGCCAATGCCAAGTCTTTAGATGACTTTAATGGTGCAAAAATCACTTCTCAACAAGGTGTCTATCTTTATGACTTGATTGCACAAATCACAGGTGCTAAAAAAGAAACTGCCATGGGAGACTTCGCTCAAATGCGCCAAGCACTTGAGGCTGGTGTCATTGATGCCTATGTTTCTGAACGCCCTGAAGCTCTGACTGCCGAAGCTGCTAACTCTAAATTCAAGATGGTTCAAGTAGAACCAGGTTTCAAAACTGGAGAAGAAGACACGGCTATCGCCATTGGACTTCGTAAAGATGACAATCGTATTAGCCAAATCAATGCCAGCATCGAAACCATTTCTAAAGATGACCAAGTTACCTTAATGGATCGTATGATCAAGGAACAACCTGCCGAAGCTACAACAACTGAAGAGACTAGCAGTAGTTTCTTTAGCCAAGTCGCTAAAATTCTCTCTGAAAACTGGCAACAACTCTTGCGTGGTGCTGGTATCACTCTTTTAATCTCTATTGTCGGAACCATCATAGGTCTCATTATCGGTCTTGCCATTGGTGTCTTCCGTACTGCCCCTCTCTCTGAAAACAAAGCCATTTATGGCCTACAAAAACTAGTCGGATGGATCCTCAATGTCTACATTGAAATTTTCCGTGGTACGCCAATGATCGTTCAATCGATGGTTATCTACTATGGAACTGCCCAAGCTTTCGGTATCAATCTTGACCGTACACTGGCTGCTATCTTCATCGTTTCGATTAACACTGGTGCCTACATGACTGAAATCGTACGTGGCGGTATCCTAGCGGTTGACAAGGGACAATTTGAAGCCGCGACTGCTCTTGGTATGACTCATAACCAAACCATGCGTAAGATTGTCCTACCTCAGGTTGTCCGTAATATCCTACCAGCAACTGGTAACGAATTTGTCATCAATATCAAAGATACATCTGTATTGAACGTTATCTCTGTTGTCGAACTTTATTTCTCAGGAAATACCGTGGCAACCCAAACTTATCAATACTTCCAGACATTTACAATCATCGCCGTGATTTACTTTGTCCTCACCTTCACCGTAACACGTATCCTACGCTTCATCGAACGCCGCATGGACATGGATACCTATACTACAGGTGCTAACCAAATGCAAACGGAGGATTTGAAATAATGACACAAGCAATCCTTGAAATTAAACACCTCAAAAAATCCTATGGACAAAACGAAGTGCTAAAAGACATTTCTCTGACTGTCCACAAGGGAGAGGTAATCTCTATCATCGGAAGCTCTGGAAGCGGGAAATCAACCTTCCTACGCTCCATTAACCTACTTGAAACACCAACTGATGGACAAATCCTTTATCATGGACAAAACGTCCTCGAAAAAGGCTATGACCTCACGCAATACCGTGAAAAGTTAGGAATGGTTTTCCAATCCTTTAACCTCTTTGAAAATCTCAACGTGCTTGAAAATACAATCGTCGCTCAAACAACTGTCCTAAAACGTGAACGTACAGAAGCTGAAAAGATTGCCAAAGAAAACTTGGAAAAGGTCGGCATGGGTGAACGCTATTGGCAAGCCAAACCAAAACAACTCTCAGGTGGTCAAAAACAACGTGTGGCCATCGCTCGCGCCCTCTCCATGAATCCAGACGCCATTCTATTTGATGAACCAACATCAGCTCTCGATCCAGAAATGGTTGGAGAGGTCCTCAAAATCATGCAAGAACTAGCCCAAGAAGGCTTGACTATGATTGTCGTGACCCACGAAATGGAATTCGCCCGTGATGTCTCTCACCGTGTTATCTTTATGGATAAGGGAGTCATTGCTGAAGAAGGCAAACCAGAAGACCTCTTCACCAATCCTAAAGAAGACCGTACAAAAGAGTTCCTTCAACGTTATCTCATACTCAATGAAAATCAAAGAGCAAACTAGGAAACTAGCCGCAGGCTGCTCAAAACAGTGTTTTGAGGTTGTGGATAGAGCTGACGAAGTCAGCAACATATACCTACGGCAAGGCGACGTTGACGTGGTTTGAAGAGATTTTCAAAGAGTATCAAATAAAAAGAAAAGGCTGCATCAATCGTGCAGTCTTTTTGCTGTCCAAAATGAAAAGGCAGATCCTCTATCTCTACTACTTGAGTGTCAAGAATCCGCCATTATCCAAAGATTAATCTTCAAATTTTTCATGATTTTTTTCATAGAAATCAATTAAACCTAGAGCTGTTTCAAATGAAATATTTTTTACTTTTGCACGACCCTGCGCTAGAGCAATGATAGACATTTCACGCGCATTCGTTTCTTTAGAGATACGGTAGCCTGTGATCTTCTTATCACGAACCCAGCCAACAACTGATTCTACTTTTTCAAAGTTTGACTTAGCCATGTCCTTCTCCTATTTTCTTCTTTACGTTATTTAATTGTATACGTTTTTATGCTTTTTGTCAATAAAAAAACATATATTCAATAAAATTAATGGTTTATTTTTCTGTTACTATCTTATTAAAGCCGATAATATATAGGTTTTTACTTACTATAAACCATTAGTAAATACCTTTAAAATAATTGCATTATTAAACCTATAATATGTAAGAATATCCATATAAACTACATACCAGCTACTCAATAGGATAGACAGGAGTCATATTCAAGTAATTCTATACATTCCTTTAAAATTATTAAAGCTATCAAAGATAATATTTTCCTCTGATTACCTCTTAACTATCTCTTTCCTTTCTCTTTATCTAAGATCCCTTCCTGTCATTATTTAAATATTATTTTCTTTTTCAACTGGTACAATGAACTTATTTCATCAGATTTTACATATTCTTTTCAAACACCACTTCATAGTCAGCATCTAGAATATGACTTCCTAATGTCACAAACTTTTCTACTATTCTCATTTTACAAGTATCAGACCAATTTTATCAATTAATACTCTTCGAAAATCTCTTCAAACCACGTCAACGTCTCCTTACCGTAGGTATATGTTACTGACTTCGTCAGTCTTATTTACAACCTCAAAGCAGTGCTTTGAGCAACCTGAGGCTAGTTTCCTAGTTTGCTCTTTGATTTTCATTGAGTCTAAAATCACTAAATCTGTCTCATAAATACTGATTATTTTTTCTAATCCCTATTATATTTAGTTAAATCTCAGATTTCCTATATATAAAATAGTAGATTTCAAAAAACTCCTTCTATATAACAAGTAATTTTACTCCCTTACTATAAACTGAATCAAAAAATAATAGGTGCTATAGTGAGTTGTAGTAGAAATAGCACGATAGATTTCCTAAGTCCATAGGAATCGCCCCCTTTCTTCACCCTCATTATAACACCTATACATCAGTTGTGCAAATAATATGATATTTTTTTATTAGTCCTCAGACAAGCATATTATAGAGCGTTTCATTACCATTTAAGTTAATATAAGCTGGATCAAAACCTTCCATTCGACGAATCAATCCTGCATAATCATGCTTATCTGCCAAAGCAATCCCAATTAATACTGGACCTGTTCCCTTACTAGCTCGTTTGATATACTCAAAACGTGTGATATCATCGTTTGGTCCCAAAATATCATTTACAAATTCACGCAAAGCTCCTGGACGCTGTGGAAAGTTGACCACAAAGTAATGCTTAATCCCATCATAAATCAAGGCACGCTCTTCCATTTCTGGCATACGGTTGATATCATTATTTCCTCCAGAAATGATACAACAAATGGTTTTCCCCTTGATATATTCAGCTAAAACTTCTAAAGAAGCAATACTAGCCGCTCCAGCAGGTTCTGCGACAATCCCTTGCTTAGAGTAAAGATCAATCAAGGTTTCAGAAATCAATCCCTCATCGACACCTACCAAAGTTTGAACATGTTGGCGAGTTGCTTCATAGGTCAATTGACCTACCTTTTGTACAGCAATCCCATCCGCAAATTTGTCAATTTCTTTAAGTTTGACTGGACCACCAGCTTCAAAGGCAGCCTTCATGGAACGCGCTCCATTAGCCTCTACCCCAATGACTTCAATTTCTGGACTTGTTTCCTTGATATAGGTAGAAACCCCGGCAATGAGACCGCCACCACCAACAGGAACCAAGACAGCATCAAAATCAATCGATTCTTTTCGAGCTTCTTCTAAAATCTCATAAGCAACTGTCCCTTGACCAGCTTGAACATGGGCATCATCAAAGGGATCAATAAAGGTACGATTTTCAGAGACTGTAAATTCTTGAGCTGCCTTAGCAGAAGCATCAAAGGTATCTCCAACTAGTTTAATGGTTACGAAGTCTCCACCAAAAAAGCGAACTTGACCAATCTTTTGTTGCGGAGTAGTAATAGGCATAAAGATAGTAGCAGGAATGTTCATCTCATTACAAGTATAGGCTACTCCCTGCGCATGATTTCCCGCAGAGGCACAGACTACCCCACGTTCACGCTCTTCCTTGCTGAGTTGGGAAATGGCATAATAAGCACCACGAATTTTAAAAGAACGAACACGTTGGGCATTTTCCTTTTTCAAATAAATCTTAGCATCGTACTTCTCCGATAAATAATGGTCATAATCAAGCGGTGTATTAACGACCACACCATTCAAGACCTTATGAGCCTTGATTATATCTTTTGAACTTAACATCATTTTCTCCTAGACTATTTCATACTTATCGCAATCCATCCTCTTAAAAGTGAGATGAATTGATTATAAAAGCGAGTTAGTCCCCCAACTCGCCTTCACCTTAATTTCTATCAATTAGTTATAGATTTTGAATGCATCGTCGTCGTTTTTACCAACGAATGGCATTGCTTTACGCAATTCTGCACCAACTTTTTCAATTTCAAGGTTAGCTGCTTGTTCACGGTAAGCAGTCAATTTTGGACGTCCAGCTTTATAGTCATTTACAAAGTCATTTGCAAATTTACCATTTTGGATGTCTGCCAAGACAGCCTTCATGTTTTCTTTAACTTGTTCAGTGATTACACGTGGACCTGATACATAGTCACCGTATTCAGCAGTGTTTGAAATAGATTGACGCATTTTCTTGAATCCACCTTCGTAGATCAAGTCAACGATCAATTTCATTTCGTGAAGAACTTCAAAGTAAGCCAATTCTGGAGCGTAACCTGCTTCTGTCAAGACTTCGAAACCTGCTTCGATAAGGGCAGTCAAACCACCACAAAGTACAGCTTGTTCACCAAACAAATCTTCTTCAGTTTCTTCTTTATAAGTTGTTTCAAGAAGACCTACACGAGCTGCCCCAACACCTTTACACCAGTCCATGGCAATGTTTTTCGCATTTCCTGTCGCATCTTGGTAAACTGCATAAAGAGCTGGAACACCAAATCCTTCTTCATAAGTACGACGTACCAAGTGTCCTGGTCCTTTAGGAGCACACATGAAGACATCTACATCCGCAGGAACTTTGATAAACTCAAAGTGGATGTTGAAACCATGGGCAAATCCAACTGCATTTCCAGCTTCCAAGTTTGGAGCGATTTCTGCTTCGTACAATTCTTGTTGGATTTCGTCTGGTGCCAAAATCATGATAACATCAGCCAATTTAGTTGCTTCTGCTACTGTGTAAGTGTCAAATCCGTCTTCTTTTGCTTTGTCAAAAGATTTACCTGGACGTACACCGATGATGACATCGCGACCTGAATCACGCAAGTTTTGCGCATGCGCATGTCCTTGTGAACCATAACCGATAACGGCGATTTTTTTACCGTCAAGTGCTGCTACTTTAACATCTTTTTCGTATTCCATTTGAACTGCCATAGTTTTTTCTCTCTTTTCTACTATTTATTGCCTTTTAGGCTGGTTTAACAAATTTAAAATATTTTTATACTCAATGAAAATCAAAGAGCAAATTAGGAAGCTAGCCGCAGGCTGTACTTGAGTACGGCAAGGCAAAGCTGACGTGATTTGAATTTGATTTTCGAAGAGTATTAATCGCGGGTAAATCCAGTTGCACCCGTTCGAGCAATATTGCGAATACCGTATGGTCGAATGACTCGCAACAGGGCTTCGCTCTTTTCTGCATTTCCTGTCATCTGAATGGTAATCGAGCTTGGCGCTACGTCTACTACCGTTGCACGGAAAGGTTGAATAATGGCTAGAATCTCAGCTCGCTTCTCAGCTGGCGCTGACATCTTAACCAAAATCACCTCGCGCTCCAAATGAGGCTTGTCTGTAATATCACGAATGCGAATCACATCAATCTGACGATTGAGTTGCTTAATGATTTGCTCCACCTCATCATGTGAAGCAACATCAATAATAATAGTGATACGCGATACATTCGGATCTTCTGTTGCTCCAACAGAGATACTTTCGATATTAACCTGACGACGAGACAGGACACCAGTAAAGCGATTGAGGACTCCTGAACGATTTTGTAGTTTTGCTGTTAACATTCTACGCATGGAACTTCACCCCCAACATCTCATGATTACTCTTACCAGCTGGTACCATTGGTAACACCTGTTCCTTACGAGAAATATCTACCTCGATTAGCATAGGAACATCCTCAGTGATGACTTCAAGGTCTTGAGCCAAGGTCTCAGGATTGTCAAACTTATAGTTTTTAATGCCATAAGCTTGTGCCATCAATTGGAAATCAGGAAGAGTGTCAAAGACTGATTCTGATGTTCTACCTTCATAGAAGGATTCCTGCCACTGGCGAACCATTCCAAGTGAGTGATTGTTCAGCATAACCACCTTGATTGGCACCTTGTAAATGTTCAAAATAGCCAATTCCTGGTTAGTCATTTGGAAACCACCATCCCCAACAAACAAGACTACTTCCTTATCTGGGTTAGCAATTTTAGCACCGATTGCTGCTGGAATTCCGAATCCCATCGTTCCCAAACCACCTGAAGTCACTAACTGACGTTCATTTTGGTAGGGATAATACTGAGCTGTCCACATTTGATGTTGTCCTACGTCGGTGACAACAATGGCATCTCCATTCGTCAATTCACCAATTCGTTCAATAACAGCTTGCGGTTGGACCACACGCTCTTTCTTATCATAAGAACGAACACGGTTCTTGTCTTTAGTGACTTTTTCAATCCATTTCTCAGTATTGTTATGAACTGTCGGTTCTGCCAGCAACATTTGCAAGGCTTTCTTAGCATCTCCAACTACTGGAATATCTGTACTGATAATCTTGCCAATCTCGGCTGGGTCAATATCAATGTGGGCAACCTTAGCATTCTTAGCGAAAGTCTTAGGATTCCCCGTCAGGCGGTCATCAAAACGGCAACCAATACTAATCATAAAGTCAGCTTCTGTCATAGCAATATTAGCTGCAAATGACCCGTGCATTCCTCCCATCCCAAGGAAGAGTGGATGACTCGTTGCAATCGTTCCTTGCCCCAAAAGGCTGGTTACAACTGGAATTTGATAGCGCTCTACAAATTCATTTAATTCTGCCGCAGCCTCAGCATAGCTAATCCCACCACCAGCTAGCAAGACTGGTTTTTTAGCCTTGGACAATTGCTTCAAGATTTTCTTAATTTGCATATCATTTGGCTCAAGAGTCGGTTGATAGCTTGGTAGATTCACTTCTGGTGAATAGATGAAGTCTGTTTCCAAAGCTGAAACGTCTTTAGGTAGGTCAATGACGACTGGCCCTGGTCGACCTGTAGTTGCGATATGGACAGCTTCCGTAATAATACGAGGAATATCAGCTGTCTCTCGAACTTGGTAATTGTACTTAGTGATTGGCATGGTAATTCCCACGATGTCTGCCTCCTGAAAGGCATCCTTACCAATTCCTGCTCGCGCCACCTGACCTGTAAAGACCAAAAGGGGAACACTGTCGCTCATTGCATCCGCAATCCCTGTAATGGCATTTGTTGCTCCCGGTCCGCTAGTGACGACGGCAACACCCAACTTTCCAGTTGATTTGGCATAACCTTCAGCTTCATGCAAACAACCTTGCTCATGGCGTCCTAGAATGTGACGAATGCCTTTAAAATTATATATCGCATCATAAAAAGGCAAGACCGCACCACCAGGATAGCCAAAGATGGTATCAATTCCTAAATCACGAAGTGTTTCCAAAACTAGGTCCGACCCCGTTTTAGGAGATTCTAAACTGATTTTCTCCATTGTTCCCCTTTCTCTTCTCTTAAAAATAACTTGTTACTATCATACCATTTTTTCAAAATTTTTCAAGACAAAAGAAGAAATTTTCTGAATTTTCTATTTTAACGTTTATTTATGAATATTATTTTTGTTTTTATTAAAAAGATACCGATTTCATTTGCTAAAAAAGAAAAAAGAACTGATTTCTCAGTCCTTTATTAATCTTATTCTACACTAAATAGGTATGGGTAAACAGGTTGTTGGCCTTGGTGAATCTCAACTTCAACGTCTTCGAATTCTTCTGCGATTTCTTGAGCAATTTCATTGGCAAGTTCTTCGCTTCCGTCTTCACCGACATAGAAGGTTACGATTTCACTATCTTCATCCAACATATGTTTCAATGTTTCAGTCAAGGTTTGGTGCATATCAGGGTTTGACACGAGGATTTTCCCATCCACCATACCTAGATTATCGTTTTCATGGATTTCTAAGCCATCAATGGTTGTATCACGAACGGCTGTTGTGACGCTTCCGCTAACGACATCACTAAGAGCAGCAGTCATACGCTCTTGGTTTTCTTCAATGGACTTGCTTGGATCAAAGGCAAGAAGACTTGTCAAACCTTGAGGAAGAGTACGAGCCTCTACCACTACTGCTGGTTGCTCCAAAACTTCTGCTGCAGATTGAGCTGCCATGAAGATGTTCTTGTTGTTTGGTAGGAAGATGATGTTACGAGCGTTGACCTGTTCAACAGCCTTGATAAAGTCTTCTGTTGAAGGGTTCATAGTTTGACCGCCTTCGATAACATAATCTACACCTTGAGAACGGAAGATATCTGCTAGACCTTTACCAGCCACCACAGCAATCAAAGCATACTCTTTTTCTTCAGCTGGTTTGCTAACTTGAGCAGCTTCTTTCTCAACCTGTGCTTCGTGTTGGTTACGCATATTGTCAACTTTCACCTTGACTAAGCTACCATATTTGAGACCTTCTTGCATAACAAGTCCTGGATCTTCTGTATGGACATGGACTTTGACAATTTCATCATCATTAACAACGAGGAGAGAGTCTCCAAGTTCATTCAAGTAGTTACGGAATTCGTCGTAGTCAAAGTCTTTGGCATAGGTTGGACCTTGCTTAAGAGCTACCATAATTTCAGTACAGTAACCAAAGGTGATATCCTCAGTCGCTACGTGACCAGCTACAGACTTGTGATGTTCTGCATTGATCATTTCACTCATGTTAGCAGGAGTCGCTACAAAGTCCTCAGATGCAATATATTCGCCAGTAAGAGCTGAAAGGAAACCTTCGTAGATGAAAACCAATCCTTGACCACCTGAGTCCACAACACCAACTTCTTTCAATACTGGAAGCATGTCTGGCGTTTTAGCTAGAGCTGTTTTAGCACCTTCCAAGGCTGCGCGCATCACTTCAACAGCGTCATCTGTTTGCTCAGCTTTTTTCTTAGCACCGATAGCAGCCCCACGAGAAACTGTCAAAATCGTTCCTTCAACTGGTTTCATCACTGCCTTATAGGCGACTTCCACACCTGACTGGAAGGCAAGGGCCAAGTCTTGACCTGTTAACTCGTCTTTATCCTTGATAGCTTGTGAAAATCCACGGAAAAGCTGAGAGGTAATAACACCTGAGTTACCACGCGCACCCATCAAAAGACCTTTGGCAAGAATGATCGCTACCTCACCAACTGTAGAAGCTGGCTTGTCTGCAACTTCTTTCGCACCATTTTCAATGGTCATTCCCATGTTTGTTCCAGTATCTCCATCCGGAACTGGAAAGACGTTTAATGAATTGACATATTCAGCTTGCTTATTCAAGCGAGTTGATGCAGCTTGCACCATTTCTTGAAATAAGCTAGTAGTAATTTTTGACACGGTTATTCTCCTACAACTTTGATATTTTGAATGTAGACATTTACAGTCTGAGCAGTCATTCCAAGCTGGTTTTCCAAGCTAAAACGAACACGCTCTTGAATGTTTTTTGACACTTCGCTAATCTTTGTTCCGTAGCTCAACACGGTATATACATCAACTGCAATACTGCCATCTTCGGCCGCTTTTACGACGACACCTTTGGAATAATTTTCCTTACCTAGAAGAGCTTGGAAATTATCTTTGAGGGCATTTTTACTAGCCATACCGACCACACCAAAAATCTCAGTTGTTGCTCCACCTACGACGGTTGCAATCACTTCATCCGTTAGTTCGATTTGACCATCTTTTGTATTAATTTTTACAGTCATCCTTTTTACCTCAACTAGTTGATACTCTATTTTATCATATTTCAGCCCAAGTGTAAAAGCAGAATACTGTATCAGCGGATATTTACTCTATTTTTCAAATGATGTCATACCCACAATAAAAGAAAAAAGACCCTAAGGTCTCCTTTACTTTTATATATTAAACGCGTTCAACTTTACCTGATTTCAAAGCACGAGCTGAAGCCCAAACTTTTTTAGGTTTACCATCGATAAGAACAGTAACTTTTTGAAGGTTTGGTTTTACGGCACGTTTTGTTTGGTTCATCGCGTGTGAACGGTTGTTCCCTGATACAGTCTTACGACCTGTAAAGTAACATACTTTAGCCATTGTGTTTTCCTCCTATTAGATCTAATATAGCGGATGTGCTAGCACCACATACCGTACTATGTTATCACACTTTCTTCATTTTTGCAAGGGAATTGGAAGATTTTTTTATTTAACGTAGACAATTCCCAACTTCCCAAAGGCCACATCTCCACGAATAATCAGAGTTTTGCTGGTTGGAGCTAGAGGTGCATCTGCCTTGGCTGCTCCACAGAAAGTTTCCACCTTCAGATCCACTCTCCAGTGTTGAGGCACGTAGATAACTGCATTCCCAAAACCGACTTCGATATTCAGAGTGGCAAAATCACCTAACATCTCTGCATTGTCATAATAAATCTTGGCATTCCCAAAACCAACTTCTACTTGATCCTCTACCAATTCTTGGTCTTGCTTGTAAAATGTACCTGTCCCAAAAGCGACTTCCTTATCTAAAAGAATGGTCTTTTCACCATCGAACCACCATTTTTTCCCATTCCATGTTCTGTTAGAGTGAGTCAAAGAACTAACTCCAAGTACAATTAGAATACTAGCCCAGAACAGTGACTGATTTGGAATCGGTAAAATGTCATAAAAATGATTGGCAATCATGAGGGCTACTAGGGCTGTAAAAGAGGCTGAAGTAAAATGATGACGAAGCAAAGCTCCAACTGATTGATAGGCAAAAAAGCCAATACCAATCAAGGGCCAAATTTTCCCTTCAAGTGAAGGGATTCCAAAATTCCCCTGCAACAATACTAAAGCTGCCAATACTAGCAACACAATACCAAATACTTTCTTTTTCATGTTCTTACCTCATGTTTCTTAGATTTTCTTTTAGGAGGGATTGGTAGTGCCGTGACACATGAACCTCCTTGTGGGTCTGATAAAAGGAAATAGTGCCTGTCCCTGAGAAGGACTTATCCACCGAGTAGACCTGCCGAAGATTGGCAATGGTCGACTTGGATACCCGACTGAAATAGCGGGGCAGGATGGACTCTAACTCATAAAGCTTGAGTCGAACTTCGTAGGCTTCTTTCTGGGTATGGGCGTAAATCTTGTTCCCTTCCGTCTCAAAAAAGAGAATTTCTGACAAGTCTAAGTAGTATTCGCCCGTCCCCTTATAAAAAATTAGCCTAGGAGACTTGGTTTCTTGCAAAAGTCGTTGCAAATCAGCTATTTCATCTGTCAGGGCTGCAGCCTTGATGACAATCTCTGTCTCAGTTAATTCACTATCAATCTCGATTCGTAACTTCATCCTATCTCCTTTCTGCATCTACTATACCAAAGCCCAGAAGACTTTACAAGGGCAAAAAAGCAAGTGGTCATTTTTGCCCCGTAAGTGGTTACGAGGCCAAGCCCACTTGCTTTGCTTTTTACAAAATAAAGAAAAGAATTCCCCAGAGGAGGCCACAGGCGTAGCCAACTAGAACATCCTTGGAATAATGAACACCCCCTAAAACTCGCACAAGACCGAGAAGAGCTGAAAAAACCAACAAAACCAACCCCAAAGGCAAATTTGCATGTAAACAAGCCATGGAGATAATGGTTGCTGAAAAGACATGACGACTGGGCATTGAATGACCAGAACTGTCCTTGTCTAGTAGCGGGACAATTTCCCAAGTCTCATAAGGCCGAGGTTGATTGATCCACTTACGAACGAGCGTCAATAGGACAAACCCCAAAGCTGGCACCAAAATATAAGCATAAAGATTTTGCCCCAAGCCCTTGCTTATAAAGCTTGTTCCCAACAAGGTCATGTAAACTAGGGTCATCAGGACTGTCATCAGGCGATTAAAAATTCGCATCAATTGCAAAAGTTGTGGATGTCGAAGGAGACTTGATTTCCTCTTATCGTACCACTCTTGATAATCTTTCATTTCTATTTCTCATACTTTTCTATGACCTGCTGGGCTGTTTTCCCCTTGGCAAGCCAGTCCACTAATTTGTCCAGACGACGGATTTCCTGCATCAGAGGATCATCAATTTCCTCAATACGAACACCACAAATCTTTCCTGTTATCGTAATCCGTTCAGGAGCATAAGACGGTGCCTGTCGAAAAAAATTTCCATAAGTAAGGTCTTTATTCAGACAAGTGAGGATATCACTCACTTCATAACCTGTCAGCCAACTGGTCACTTGGTGAACGGATTCTGCCCTTCCCCCCTTTCGCTCAACCTTTGCGATCAAAGCTTGATAGACCGCAGAAAATTTCATATTGTATAATTTTTGACTCATACTTCCCTCTCTCTATTATACCAGTATAGAGAAGAAAAAGAAGGCCGTCAAGCCTTCTTAGATTTATTCTTCTTCTTCGTCTTCTGTAAACTGACTGTTGTAGAGGTCAGCGTAGAAGCCTGCTTGCGCCATTAGCTCATCATGATTGCCTTGCTCGATGATATTCCCATCTTTCATGACGAGAATCAAATCAGCATTTCGGATAGTAGACAAGCGGTGGGCGATGACAAAGGAAGTTCTGCCCTCCATCAAACGGTCCATGGCTTTCTGAATCAATTCCTCAGTACGAGTATCAACCGAAGATGTCGCCTCATCCAAAATCAAGAGTGGCGCATCTTTCAGCAAAGCACGAGCGATAGTCAATAGTTGTTTTTGTCCGACAGACAAGGTCACTGTATCGTCCAAGACAGTATCGTAAGCATCTGGTAGGGTCATAATAAAGTGGTGAATCCCTACAGCCTTGCTGGCTTCAATCACGCGCTCATCACTAATACCCTTTTGGTTATAGATGAGATTATCTCGGATAGTTCCTTCAAAGAGCCAGGTGTCTTGCAAGACCATTGAAAAGGCATCATGTACTTCCGAACGCTTCATCTCCTTGGCATCGACACCGTCGATACGGATGCTTCCCTTATCAATCTCATAAAACTTCATCAAAAGATTGACAATGGTTGTCTTACCAGCTCCGGTTGGCCCGACGATGGCAACCTTTTGACCCGCATGAGCAGTCGCCGAAAAGTCATGAATGATGGTTCTCTCAGGAGTATAGCCAAATGAAACTCGGTCAAAGACAACTTGCCCTTTCATATCGCTCAATTGTCTTTCTTTATGAGATTCATCTTCCATTTCCTCTTCAGCTAGGAATTCGAAGACACGTCCCATGGCTGCGCTAGCCTGCTGAAGACTGGTAATCCCTTGAGCGATTTGGGAAAGGGGCTGAGAAAAGATACGAACATAGGCCATAAAGGCAACTATAATCCCGATACTAATCTGCCCATTCAGAGCTAAGGCTGCACCAACGATAATCACCAAGGCATAGCTAAAGTTCCCAATAAACATCATAATCGGCATCATAATCCCTGAAATAAACTGAGATTTCCAGATACTGTCATACAGACGATGGTTTAATTTCGCAAACTCTTCTTTCGTGCTCTCGATAGCATTGTAACTGGTCACTACATTATGGCCAGAGTACATTTCTTCCACATAGCCATTGACAGCTGCCAAATCCTGTTGCTGACTCTTAAAGAAGCCCTGCGATTTGCCCATAAAGACAGACACGAAAGCAAAACCGATAAGGGTTGAAACAACCGTCACCAAGGCTAAAATCCAGTTCATCCCAAACATGGTTACTAAGACTGCTAAAACTAATAAACTAGATGAAAGAACTGTTCCTAGACTTTGATTAAGGGACTGGGCTGCAGTGTCAACGTCATTGGTTACACGAGACAAGGTATCCCCTTGAGAGTGTCCATCAAAATATCTCAATGGTAGGCGATTGATTTTCTCTGCAATGGCTGTTCTCAAACGCTCTGAAAATCGTTGAATAGCTGTTGTAAACAGAAAGGCCTGTAAATAATTTGATAGAAGTCCGATCACATAAATCACGGCCAAAAAACCACCAATAGCTGCAACCGCCGCGACATCCACACTTGTTTCCAGACCACTGGCAATGATATTGGTCATTTCCTTGATGCGGGTTGGACCATATACAGTAATGATATTGGATAGGATTGTTGCTAGAAAGGCGATTAGAAGGGCAAACTGGAGGCCTGCAAGATAGGGTTTACTCTGTTTCCAAAGAGACATTTTCTTATTTTCCATGTTCCAATTCCTCCTTCGATAGTTGTGAATAAGCAATTTCTTGGTAAACTTCATTACTTGCTAGAAGTTCCCTGTGGGTACCTTGTCCCACGACTTTTCCTTGATCCAAGACCAAAATCAAATCTGCATCCATAATCGTTGAAATACGCTGTGCAACGATAAGCTTGGTCATAGACTTGGTTTTCTCTGCTAGCTCTTGGCGTAGGACACGGTCTGTCTTGTAGTCCAAGGCTGAGAAGGAGTCATCAAAGATGAGGATTTCTGGCTTCCGAGCTAAGACACGCGCAATTGCCAGACGCTGTCTTTGACCACCTGAGAAATTGGTTCCTCCTTGGGCTACTTCTGACTCTAAACCCGCTTCCTTGTCTTCGATAAAGTTCTTAGACTGGGCCAATTCCAAGGCTTGCCACATAGCTTGTTCATTCAGTGGTGTTTCTTGACTCTGTCCAAAGTCTAGATTACCCTTGACATCACCTGAAAAGAGAACCGCTTTCTGAGGAATATAACCAACCTTGTTGCGCAAATCATTCAAGTCATAGTCTTGAACATTGACACCGTCTACAAGAATCTCTCCTGCTGACACATCGTAGAATCGTGGAATAAGATTGACCAGAGTTGATTTACCAGAACCTGTTGACCCAATAAAGGCCACTGTTTGACCCACTTCTGCTTTAAAGCTAACATGCTCGATAACCGCCTCCGAATTTGCCGCATAGCGGAAGGTCACATCCTTAAATTCGACCTGACCTTTGAGGTTTTCATCAGCCAGCTGCACTTGAGCAAGATTTTGGATAGAAGAATGCAAATCTAAAACTTGATTAATCCGCTTGGCAGATACCATAGTTCGGGGAAGAACGATGAAGAGTGCTCCCATGAGAAGGAAGCCCATGACAACCTGCATGGCATAAGACATGAAAACAATCATGTCACTAAAGAGAGGCAGACGTGCTATCGGAGCAGCATCGTTAATCACATAGGCCCCAATCCAGTAAATCGCCACACTCAAACCACTTGAAATCCCCATCATGATAGGGTTCAAAATAGCCATAAGACGGTTGACAAACAAATTCAAGCGTGTCAATTCATCATTTGCTGCTGCAAATTTTGCATTTTGGTATTCTTCAGCATTGTAGGCGCGAACGACACGAATACCTGTTAAACTCTCACGAGTGATACTGTTTAGTTTATCAGTCAGCCCCTGAATCAAGGACTGTTTTGGAAAGGCTAGCGTCATCAAAACTGTCGTCATCAAAACGTTGACAATCACCGCCACAAGTACGGCCCAGAGCCAGTATTCTGAATGTCCTAAAATCTTCCCGATAGCCCAGATAGCCATAATCGGACCACGCGTTACCACTTGCAAGCCCATGGTAATCAACATTTGAACTTGAGTAATGTCATTGGTGGTACGCGTCAAGAGACTAGGAATAGAAAATTTCTTAATCTCTATCTGCGAGTAATCCAAAACTCGGTTAAAAATATCACTTCTCAGCCTACTAGTATAAGAAGCCGCCACTCGGGATGCAAAAAAACCAACTGCAACTGCGGATAAGAAGGCTAGAAAGGACATTCCCACCATCATGCTTGCCGGCTGCCATAACTCATCCAAGTTGGTTCCCTGAGTTCCTAGTAAATCAGTGATTTTAGAGATATAGGTCGGCACTTCCAACTCTAGATAAACCGAAAAGCAGGTAAAGAGAATGGCTAGTAAAATCATCCCCCATTCTTTTCCACTAATTCGTTTGGCTAATTTCTTCATTATCTCCTCCTATTCTCTTGATATTTTCCTGTAGTTGAGCAAGGACTTTCTCAAAAATCAGTAATTCATCTTCATCAATGTCTTCCATCAACTGCTTGTCTATGCGTTCAAAAAAGGCCTTAACCTGCTGCATCTGAGAACGTGCTTTGTCCGTCAAACGAACAAATTTTGCCCGCTTATCAACAGGACTCGCCTCCAATTCCACCAAACCATTTTGCACCATACGCTTGACCAAATTACTCGCAACAGATTTGGTAATATTGAGTTCCTGCTCGATATCTTTAATCAAGACCAAGTCTTGGTTTTTCTCACGATTATCCAAAAAACGTACAACCTGACCTTGAGGCCCACCCATAAATTCAATACCACAACGTTTGGCTTCCTTTTGCACCATCAGGTGAATCTGATGACCAAAACGCTTAAAAACTAACATCGGTTTATCCATACTAACTCCTTTCTAACTATCACATTTAGTTCTCCTAGGAACTAAATAAGTTTTCATGAGAACTATTTTATCATTTTCAGAAAAGATGTCAAGACAAAAGTTTCCATGAGAACTATTTTCTTGATTCAAAAAATCCTAAGTGATTTTTTCACTTAGGATCATATTCTCTAGGTTAAATTAGAACCCGTCTACGTTTGTGTAGATTTTTTGTACGTCTTCGTCGTCTTCAAGGACGCTGTAAAGTTTTTCAAAAGTTTCAAGATCATCGCCTGACAATTCCACTTCAGACTGAGGAATCATTTCCAATTCTGTCACTTGGAATTCTTCAATTCCAGACTCACGCAAAGCAACGATAGCCTTGTGAAGGTCAGTTGGAGCTGTGTAAACAGTGATTGTTCCTTCTTCTGCTTCTACATCATCCACATCAACATCTGCTTCCAGCAAGAGTTCAAAGATAGCATCCGCATCTTCGCCAGCAAATACGATCACACCTTTGTTGTCGAAGAGGTATGAAACCGAACCTGAAGCACCCATGTTTCCGCCATTTTTACCAAAAGCTGCACGGACATTGGCTGCTGTACGGTTAACGTTAGAAGTCAAAGTATCAACGATCAGCATAGAACCATTTGGTCCAAAGCCTTCGTAGCGGCCTTCTGTAAAGGTTTCGTCTGTGTTTCCTTTTGCCTTGTCCAACGCTTTATCGATAACGTGTTTTGGCACTTGAGCTTGTTTAGCACGGTCGATAACGAATTTCAAAGCTGAGTTTGATTCTGGATCTGGATCACCTTTTTTAGCTGCTACATAGATTTCTACGCCAAATTTTGCATATACTTTAGAGTTAGCTCCATCTTTAGCCGTTTTCTTGGCTACGATATTGGCCCATTTACGTCCCATTAGGAATCTCCTTTTTTCACATTTTAATCTTTCTTATTATAACACAAGTTTTTTCTATTTTCACTAGAGGAAATGGATTTTATTTTATACTCAATGAAAATCAAAGAGTAAACTAGGAAGCTAACCGCAGGCTGCTCAAAACACTGTTTTGAGGTTGTGGATGGAACTGACAGAGACAGTATCATATACCTACGGCAAGGCTAAGCTGACACGGTTTGAAGAGATTTTCGAAGAGTATTAGCAAATACCGCTAGGAAAGCACTTTGATTGCCAAGATTTCCTTGCCTTCTTTTATCAAGGGGTGACGGAAAAGCGAAAAGTACAGTTGGATGGTCATGGCAACCCAGATAAGGGGTTCGCAAAGGATAACTCCCTTATAGCCTGCCCAAGGGATAATCAAGATTACAAAAGCGATTTTCCCGATTAGTTCTATAAAGCTAGAAACCAGCGGAAGGACTTTTTGCCCCAAACCCTGCAAGCAATTGCGATAAATCAGCAAAAGACTCAAAATAGGATAAAAGGCTGAACTGATTTGCAAGTAGAGACTACCATTTTCTACCAAGTAACCATCCGTCGAACTAGCCAAAAAGGAAACCAAGGCTGGACTGGCAAAAAAGAGGAAGACACAAACAAAAACTGCCCAGGATATACTTAAACGGCTGCCGATTCGAAGACCTTGAACAATGCGGTCTGGGCGCTTAGCTCCTAGATTCTGAGAAACAAAGGTCGTCATCGACGCAGAAATAGCGGTCATAGGAAGAAGGGCGAAAGCCATAATGCGTCGAGCTGCCGTCTGGGCACTAATAATCACTGCACCAAAGGTATTAACAGAAGACTGTAAAATCACACTACCGATGGACACAATTGAACTCATCAAGCCCATAGCCAAACCTTGCTCCAAGAGATCCGCATATAAAGCCTTATTCCACTTAAAGTGTTTGAGCTGAGGAAGTAGCTCAGGTACACTCTTTCGGATATAGTAGAAACAGAGTACCGCTGATAAGCCTTGCGAAATGATGGTAGCAAGTCCCGCGGATTGGACTCCAAGATGCAATTGCGTAATAAAATAGAGATCCAAAACCACATTAACCAAGGCAGAGAAAACCAGAAAGCCAAGCGCAGCCAGACTATCACCAATGGATCTCAACAAACCTGCAAAGAGATTATAGGCAAAGCTGACACCGACACAGGTCACAATCATAGAAATATATTGATAGGACTGAGGAAGGATTTCAGCAGGGGTATCTAGGTACTGTAAAAGAGGATACAAACCAAGAAAGCCCAGCAACATAACCACAATACTCAACAGAGCACCTAAGATCCAGGTAGCTGCTACTGCTTCCTTGATTTTTGTGAAATTCCGAGCCCCGTAATAACGGGCAATAACAATCCCCATGCCATTTCCAACACCAAGAGTAAAACCTACAATCAGGTCAAAAATCGCTGTCGTCGCCCCTACCGCAGCCAAGGATTCTTGACCAAGAAAACGCCCAACAATCAAGACATCAGCAGTGTTATAGAGCTGTTGAAAAATATTTGATAGCAAGATTGGAAAGGCGAAGCTTAAGAGCGAGGGGAGAATCGGACCATGTATCAGGTCCACTGTTCGTTTTTTATTCATAAGGCTATTATATCAGCTTTCTAGAGGAGGAACAAGAAACAGCAAACTATAGTTAATACTCTTCGAAAATCTCTTCAAACTGCGTCAGCGTCGCCTTACCGTAGGTATATGATACTGACTCTGTCAGTTCCATCCACAACCTCAAAACAGTGGTTTGAGCAGCCTGCGGCTAGTTTCCTAGTTTGCTCTTTGATTTTCATTGAGTATAATCTAAAAATTTGAACAAAAAAACGAAAAAGCAGTGGTTTTTCTCCACTACTTTAACAACTTATTCTTCAATTTCGATTTCAAGCTCATCGCCTAGATCAAGCGTTACTTCTTCATTCACAGAATCTGTTTGAACTGCTTCATCTTTTTTGCTTTCAGCAGCTTCTACAGAAGCTTCTTCTCCATCAATCAAACCAAATTGAACACGGACTTGATGGTCAATCTCATCAAAGACTTCTGGGTGATCTGCCAAGTATTTCTTAGCATTTTCAGAACCTTGCCCAATTTTCTCATCCTTGTAAGAGTACCAAGCTCCTGCTTTTTTGATGATATCCAAATCACTTGCAATCTTCAAAAGCTCACCAGTCTTAGAAATCCCTTCTCCGTACATGATTTCAACGAAGGCTTCCTTAAATGGTGGAGCCACCTTGTTTTTCACGACTTTAATTTTAGTTTCTTTACCGACATTGGTATCTTTTTGGTCACCAGTTCCCTTGATTTGTGTGCTTCCACGAACATCCAAGCGAACTGAAGCATAGAATTTCAGAGCACGTCCACCAGGAGTTGTTTCTGGATTTCCAAACATGACCCCAACTTTTTCACGCAATTGGTTGATAAAGATGGCAATTGTTTTGGTTTTATTGATAGAAGCACCAAGTTTACGCATGGCCTGGCTCATCATACGAGCCTGCAAACCAACGTGGCTATCTCCGATATCTCCATCAATTTCCGCACGAGGTACAAGAGCAGCAACTGAGTCGACCACGACAAGATCTACAGCACCTGAGTCAATCAATTTTCCTGCAATTTCAAGACCTTGCTCTCCTGAGTCTGGTTGAGACAAGAGCAATTCGTCAATGTTGACACCAAGAGCCGCAGCATAAGCCGGATCGAGGGCATGTTCCGCATCGATAAAGGCCGCAATCCCACCTTCTTTTTGCGCTTGTGCAACTGCATGAAGGGCAACTGTTGTCTTACCAGATGATTCAGGCCCATAGATTTCGATGATACGTCCCTTAGGATAACCACCTGAACCAAGGGCAATGTCAAGAGCCAAGGAACCTGAGCTCATCACTTGCACCTTTTGCTCGGCACGTTCACCCAAACGCATGATTGATCCTTTACCAAAGTCTTTCTCAATCAATTTAAGAGCATCATTCAAGGCTTTTTCACGTTCAGCCCCGAATTTTTTTGAAATTTCATCTAATTTTTTTGGTTTTTTCGCCATTCTATTCTCCTACATTCTAATAGTCCTCAGACCTGTCTACTATTATATCAAAAGTTAGTCACTTAATAAAGCCTTGCGAACTAGGTTAAAGGCATGCATAACCGCAATGTGACGTACATCTGCTCGGCTTCTGCCTCCAATATTGACCTTGATGACCTCAGTTCCTTGCTCCTGAGCCAAGCCTATGAAGACTGTCCCAGCTGGGTGCCCTTCTAGGCTATCTGGTCCTGCCACGCCAGTCAAACTAATTCCAAAATCAGACTGGGTCTTGATTCGTGCCTGCTCAGCCATCTTCTGAGCTGTAAATTCAGATACCACACCATGTTCTTCCAAATCCTTGGTAGGAATATCCAACATCCTTGATTTTTCCTCCAAGCTATAGGTCACAAAACCACCTTTAAATATACTTGAAGCACCCGGAAAATCCGCTACGCTAGCTTGAAAAAACCCTGCCGTCAAACTCTCTGCAGCCGTGATGGTTTTTCCTTGCCTTTTCAGTTCTTCTACCACAATGCTAGCTAAACTAGTTTCTTCCCCATAGCCATAACAAAGATCTCGTAAAGAAAGTCCTTCAAAGGTTTGGCGATTCAAGATTTGCATTTCCAAGATATCCAGCACTTGATTCGCCTCTTCTTGATTGCTAGCTTTTGTTGACAGACGTAGAGTTACCTCTCCTGTCTTGGCATAAGGTGCCAAGGTCGGATCTGTTTGATTATCAATCAAATCAGCCAAAATCGTAACTAGCTGGCTCTCACCAATTCCAAAGAAACGAAGAACTCTGGAATAGAGCTTTCTCCCTGTCATTAACTTGGGTAGAAGTTGGTTTAAAACCATAGCTTTCAATTCACTTGGTGGACCTGGAAGGACGACGTAGGTCACTCCATTGACTTCCAAAATGCCTCCCACAGCCAGTCCTGTTTCGTTTGGCAGTGGAGTCGCTCCTTCTACAATTTGAGCTTGTCTTTCGTTATTCGGTGTTCGGGCATAGTCTGGTCTCTGGGCAAAAAAGACATCCAACTTCTCCTGTGCCTGAGGATCGAAGACTAATTCTTTCCCTAAAAATTTAGCTAGAGTTTGTTTGGTCAAATCATCCTCAGTCGGTCCCAAACCACCTGTCAAAATCACCAGACTGCTACGTTGACTGGCAATCTCAAGCAGGGATAAAAGACGAGCTTCATTGTCTCCTACAGACGTCTGAAAATATACATCTACCCCAATCTCTGCTAGTTTTTCCGATAAAAACTGGGCATTAGTGTTGACAATCTGTCCTGTCAAAATTTCTGTTCCAACAGCAATGATTTCTGCTTTCATGTTTCCTCCCACCTATCTATTCGTATTTTTTTGAAAAAATCGCAGGAAATTTCCCACGATTGATTTTTTTATTTATAGTAAGAAAGTTAGTTGTCTACGTCACCAACAGGCACCCGTCCAAATAAATCTTCAAATAAGACAACATTTGTTTCAAGCTGAGTGACTTCTTCTTGTTCCAAAGAACGTCTCAAAAGATTCTGCATTTCCAACATGTGGTTTCTCGTAACAATTTGATAAGAAACACCTTGAAGCATCTCTCCTTCACCCTTCAACTGTTGTGTTTCAATAGTTTTAAATGAATCTTTGTAGCCCAATAAGCTTGGAATACTTTTCGCAGATAGATCAATATTAGTCTGCATATTAGTACTTAGGGCTTTTAAGATAGACTGATAGTGACTGACACTATTCAAACTAAGAACCTTTTCAACAACTTTTTGAATGACTTCACGCTGACGCTTTTGACGACCATAGTCTCCTTCTGGGTCTTGATAACGCATACGTGAATAAACAAGCGCTTCTTCTCCATTTATTGTCTGCTCTCCAACACCGATAGAAATGGTGTTAAATTCTTCTTGGTCACTGATAGAGATTGGGAAACCTAGTGTATTATTAACCGTAATACCTCCAACTGCATCTACCAATTGTTGCAATCCTTGCATATTAACCATAATGTAGCGATCAATATGGAGGTTCATCATCTTTTGAATTGTTTCTATCGCAAGTTCTGCTCCACCACCAGCATAGGCAGCGTTTAGCTTCGCTTCTTCAATACTACCATCTTTATGTTGAATTTTAGTCAGGATATCACGTTCCAAACTCATCATCGTCGTTCTCTTTGTGTGAGGGTTAACAGTCAACAGAATCATGGAATCACTATTTCCAGCCCATTGATCTGTACGCTCTACGTTCCCAGTATCAACCCCCATCAAAAGAATAGTTAATGGTTCAGTCGCCTCAATAACATTGGTTTCTTCTCCTATTTTTTTATAGGTTTTTGCCAAAGTCTCTGTACCTTGCTGATAAATAGTATAAGCAAAAACACCGACACCCAAAACTGTCACAGCTAGAAAAGCTAGCACCATTCCAATAATTTTTTTAACCATATTTCTACTAATCTATCAGTTTACCCATCAAGTAAACGTCGATAAAGTCCCCTTCTTCTATGTACGCACCGCGCTCTTGTCTACCTTCAATTACAAAACCATATTTTTGATACAGATGAACTGCAGCTTGATTACGAATTTGGACAGTCAGTTGGAGACGACGCAGAATACCACTAGTCTGCGCCCACTCTATCGCTTCTTCTAGCAAAAAACTTCCCAAGCCATTATTCCAATATCTTTTTCCAATCACAATGAAGAGATCTCCAATATGACGGACTCTCTTGCGCTGGTCAGCTGTAATATTTACAATACCAGCAATTTTATCATTTAAAAATGCAAGTAAGGTTATCTGATTGTTCGAACTAGCTTGCTTGTTGAGGAATATTTCCATCTCCTCACTGGTCAAGAGAATACCATCTCTGTCCAGGCTGGTAAAATCTGTTTCTACACTGACACGATTTAAAAATGTCACTAATTCAGCAGCATCTTTAGGCTCTGCTTCCCTAATGAGCAATTCATACTCCATGTTGAAGCTCCTCTAACAATTTCTCAGCACGCAATCCCTTTGCCTGAAAATTTAAACGGCGTCCGTCTCCTTCTTTTAGAATTTCCAATTCTAAATAATCATCTGGCAAGGCATCTCCTAAGAGATTGCCCCACTCAATAACAGTCGCGCCTCCACCAAAGAGAAACTCATCCAAATCAATAGAATCAGCATCCCCCTCAATACGATAAACATCTAAATGATAAAGCGGAAGACGTCCCTCATATTCTCTCACGATAGTATAGGTTGGACTTTTAATCATCTGAGAAATCTGTAAGCCTTTTGCAAGTCCTTTAGTAAAGGTCGTTTTACCTGCGCCCAGTTCTCCAGTTAAGATTAAAACATCATTCTTTTCTAATAAATAACCCAAACGCTCCCCTAAGGACTGTAACTCTTCTTCGTTTTTAGTGTACATATTTCTATTATACCAAAAAGTTTTATTTTGTGTCTATTTTCCTGCTAAACTTACCATCATAACATCCATAAAAACAGGCTTTCCCTAAAAGAAAATGAGCGTAGCAATGACCAATACAAGATCTCGGAAAATATGACCATAAAAGGAAACTTCCTTTTTAACAGAATTTGGGACAAGATAGGCTGCAAAAAACAAACCCAGTCCAATATAAATCAGAAGTGAGACAATAGTCATTGGATTTCTTAAGAAGAGAAGTGTTGCTAAAATAGTCACCAAAACTGTCTTTTTTCTATCTAGCATAGCAAGCAAATCGCGCATGTATTTTTTCAAGGGTAAAAAAATCAGCAAATCTAGTCCAAATAGGAAAAAGAAGGATGGCAATAAAAAGTCAACTAATTCTTGCTGCAGCGTATTTTTGATGAACAAGTTATCTGACAAGACAAGAACAGCTCCTAACAAATTAATTAAGAGCAGGATACTGTAAAAAAGCTTCACTGACTGCTTACTGGCTAGGACACTATGGACTTCTTGCTTACGAGTATAAAGATAATTTACTCCAGCACAGATTCCTGAAACGAAGACCATACTTCCGATGAAAAAAGCTGTACTTTGTTTAAAGGACAAGATGCATTCTTTCCATAGGAAACAGCTACTCAAACTGATTTGAATTAAAGCTAACAAAAATAAGATTCTCATTGATTTCATCTTTTCTCTCCCTTCCTACCAATCATTATACTAGGAGAAAAGAGAGAACTGTTTCCAATCTTCTCAAATGTCTCTTTAAGACGCTAAACAAACACCAGAGACTAATACTCAATGAAAACCAAAGAGCAACCTGCAGCTAGAGCTGACGTGGTTTGAAGAGATTTTAGAAGAATATAAACTTGAAATAAGACTGATAGTATTAATTTCACTATCAGCCTTACAGGTTATTTAACGTTTCAGAAAAACTATAATATCAAGATTAACTAAACAGTATCTAATTCCTTCAAATAATTTTCTATCTTCATCAACATTAAAGGATTGTTATAAATCTTACATAACTCTCTTGCTTCTAAATAATAATTTTTGACTTGTTCTTTGTCTAGAAATTTGGCTCCAGCATTTCCTATAAGAATAAGTAGGGGAGCCAGTTGGTAGCTTGTCTGTCTTTGTTTACAGAGTTCAATCGTCTCAAGAGCTTCTTGGATGGCTTCGTTATATTTTTCCTTTGACACTAGGTAGTGAGCGTAGTTGTAACGAACTCTGATGTAGCCAAATAAAAACTCTTGATGCTCAAAATTTTTTGTCTGATATAACTCCATCAAATGAGAGTAGTTTGCCTCATATTCTTGTTCACGACCCACTAAGGAATAGAAATTAGATAGAGTATTCAACGCCTTTAAATAAATCAGAGTATTTGAGGAGACTTTTAATAATATATTTTCCAATGAAGAAATTGCCTCACACTTACTGTCATATTGATAGAAGTCAATAATAGCTTTAATCCATTCAAGGTAAGTTCGGTCTTCTAGTGTTAGAAAAGTACTTCGTTCAATCTCTATTCTATAAATATATTCCAAATCGTCATAATTTCTATCATCTAATAGACGAGCAGATAATTGCTTGAAATTAGAGAGGTTAGATTTAATTTCAATTTGTTCATTAAAAAAATAATCTAATGGCACTTCGAGTCGTTGTGAGAGTTTGAACAAAAGGTCTGCGGATGGAATGAAATGCCCTCTCTCAATTTTACTAATCTGACTTTGTTCACAAATTCCTTCTGCAAGAGTTTGTTGGGAGAGACCTAACTCTTTTCTTTTCAATCTGAATTTCTCTGCGAGTGTATTCATTAAAGATAATAATCCTTCCTATTTGCTTAATTTCATTATAAAATTTTTAGTTCAAAATAGCAAGTTAAAGGAATAAAAAAATTCTTCATGGTAATAAACTGTAAAAAAAGTCAAAAATTACATAAAAATGCTTGGCTAAATAAAATATATCTGTTAAAATAATGATAATGAAAAAGAAAAGGGTTTCACGAATGAAGAAAAATTGTGGAATTCAAAAATTAGCTATATTAGCATTACTATGTGTTTTTACATTTAGTAACACAATTCCTTACCAACAGTTTATTCAGAAGAATAAACAATTGGAGATTCGAGTGCAATCGCAAAAGAAGTCCAATGGTCTTGATGTTGGGAAGGCAGATTGATTTCGTATTACTTTAAAATTCAACTATTTAGAGAAAGGTATTCTGATGAGAGCTTGTAACAATACCAGATAGATATAAGAAGGGAGATGTTTGATAAAATGCTTTCATAGCTAACCAACTGTTGAAAATTATGAGTTACAAAATCTAAAGTATTTAAGATTAGTTTATAAAATTAGGTCTCTGCCTGTAGAAAGGAACGTGCAGTTAGAAAGGAGGAAAAAATAGGATACTATAATTCAGACTGAGATTTCTAATTAAAATATGTAGTTGCATCATCCCTTGCCGTTTTGGCATTTAGTTTGGCTCTTCCTGTTTTGGTAGCTTCTCACCGTGGTGGCGAGTGGACCTATGGAGGCTATCATGATCCAAATAATTGGGGAGCAAGTTACATTTGATGCGGGATGGTAAAGAATAATTGAAGAAGATTCTTTTATCAATAGTTTAGTAAGCTTGTTAGTTTATAGAGGGCAGGGGTATTTCTGCCCGCTGTTTTAGAATAAGGAATGCACTATGAAAAAATTATTTATACTCATATCCAACCTGCTTGCTAGTTTGTTCTTTGTTTGGGTATTTACCATTTGGACTGATACATATGTCTCCTATTATTACCCCAACGTTGTTGTACGTGATTCTTCCCCTGAAACAACTTTTCAGCATGTTGCTACACGCTTGGAAAAACTAGCAGAAGAAACGGATAGCTTTATTGCGATTCAACACCAGGATCCTAACTCAGAAGGTACTCCAGTGTTTTCTTATACGACCTTTGGGGACGGAAAGTTGCCTGATGGGCTACAGGAAAAAAATCTAGAAGATGCTCAAAGTAGTAGTGTTGAAACAAACTATTTTGTATTCGATGGGAACCTAGATATTCACTTGCTAAGGGAGGAGCTAAGTCAACTTGGCTTGACTAACATGCACCTGACAATTCCATCTAAACTATCTACGTTAATGGCTATCTTTAGTAACGGATTTCAGTTAATCAGTTTATTGATTTTCATCTTAACCTTTGGAGCACTGACTTTAATTAGTCAAATTAGCCAATTACGGTCGTCGGGCATTCGCCTCATTTCAGGAGAGAAACGGTGGTCCATTTTCCTTAGACCAGTTGGTGAGGATTTGAAAGGGATAGCTGTTGGTTTCAGTTTAGCTGGCGTGCTCGCCATTCTTATGCAAAAAATTCTGTCGCTTCCAACGCAATCCCTAATGACCATAGGAGAAGGCTTGCTCAGTTATAATCTCATCTTGTTGTTGATCTCCCTGTTTTTCGCTCAACTCTTCGCAGTTGGGATAAAAAAGATACACCTGATGCAGATTATAAAAGGGCAAGTGCCTGTCAGAGGAATCATTAGTTTGATTTTAATCGGTCAACTATTAGCGATTATTATTGTAACGCTGGGAATAGGGAGTAGCTTAAAGTATTCCCAAGCCTGGCAACAGCATCGGATTGGACAAGAGGCTTGGAGCCAGGAAAGGCAACTGATTACCCTATCATTCAGCCGTGAAGGAACGAGTCCTGGTTTTGATGAACAAGCTCAAAGGAAACTCAGAACTTGGTATCAATTGATGGATCTGGCTGTTTCAGAAAAAAAGGCTTTCTTATCTAGACACCAGTTAATTGACCGTTCTTTGCAAAATGGCATGGCTTCCTCCAAAAACTTTATAACCTCTACAGAATGGCACGATTACAACCCGAATGGCAATGTCCTTATCGTCACACCGCAATACTTGGAGCGTCAAAACATTCCTGTAGATACAACTATTGAGCAAAAGATGAATCACCTTGATGTAGGGGAGTTTGTCTTATTGCTGCCTGAACACCTCCGTTCAGAGGAAGAACATTATAAATCTGTTTTTGAAGACGACTTAACCAGTCGCATGTCTAGTAAAGATGAACGACAGCAAATGACTGCTACGGTAGGTTATTTGGAATCAGGTCAGGATCGTTTTGTGTATAATACGACCCCTATTTCTTACCAGCAGTTTTTGAAAGATCCAATCATCATTGTTATAACACCCCAATCAGCTGGTCCACAGTCCGTTTTGTTTTGGGTAGACGCAGTACAGAACTACGTTCTCTTTAATCAATTGTCTGATGCCCAGGAGCTTATCCAGAGACAAGGCACTGAAAATTGGGTCTCAGAAATGCAAACAGGTTACCACAACTACATCACATTATTGGATAATATCCAGAGGGAACGTTGGGTAATGCTAGCAGGAGCTGTGCTTGGGATTGCAACTTCAATCTTGTTGTTTAACACTATGAATAGGCTCTACTTTGAAGAATTTAGACGTGCCATTTTTATCAAACGCATTGCAGGTCTCAGGTTCTTAGAAATCCATCGCACTTATCTCTTTGCTCAACTGGGTGTGTTTTTACTTGGATTTATTGCGAGTGTATTTCTTATGGTAGAGATAGTAGTTGCTTTCTTAGTCTCGTTACTCTTTACTGGTCTATCTCTTTTACAGTTACATGTCCAAATGCAGAAAGAAAACAAGATGTCCATGCTTGTTTTGAAGGGAGGTTAATATGATTGAACTTAAACAGGTGAGTAAATCATTTGGAGAACGAGAGTTATTTTCGAATCTTTCAATGACATTTGAGGCTGGAAAAGTCTATGCCTTAATTGGTTCAAGTGGTAGCGGAAAAACAACCTTGATGAACATGATTGGGAAATTAGAATCTTATGATGGGACGATTTTTTACCGAGGTAAAGACTTGGCCAATTATAAATCGAGTGATTTTTTCCGTCAAGAATTGGGCTACCTCTTCCAGAACTTTGGCTTAATTGAAAACCAAAGTATTGAAGAAAACCTTAAGCTAGGTCTCATTGGTCAAAAGTTGAGTCGGTCGGAACAGCGGTTGAGGCAAAAGCAGGCTTTAGAACAGGTCGGCCTGGCTTATCTTGACCTAGATAAGCGCATCTTTGAGTTATCGGGCGGAGAATCGCAACGGGTTGCCTTGGCAAAAGTTATCTTAAAGAATCCACCCCTTATTCTGGCAGATGAGCCAACAGCTTCAATAGACCCAGCAACCTCTCAGTTGATTATGGAGATTTTGCTATCTCTTCGAGATGATAATAGGCTAATCATTATCGCAACACATAATCCGGCAATTTGGGAGATGGCTGATGAAGTGTTCACGATGGATCGTCTGAAATAAAAATCCTTGTTTTTAATTGCACGATGAGTTACTGAAATATTATCATGAATCAATAATTGGAGTTAATTTAGAATTGTACTTTATTAATATTGAGGTAACTTTTTCTTGATAAAGGAAGAAATAGTGGAGAGAAAGTTAGAATGAAAAAATTCGACAATTATATTATTGAGAAGCCTTGCGATTCTAATTCAGATAAACTGCAAAAATCTTAATAATTGAAAGTTTGGTAGATGATATTTTGCAATTTTCTCTCAGAATCAATAATAGTGTAGGAGAGATTTTCCTCCTACAACCGTTTCAAAAGAAAACTATCTTTATTCCATGTTATTTTGAGGAAGATATTGTGAAAGTCAAAGATGATGATGAAGTTGAGTGGGATTTGTTAGAATTTCAAAAATTTAGAGCATTTTTGGCTTAGTAATCTGTGTTGAAGGTTCAAAACCTATGGTAAAAAAGTAGCTTTGAAAACGTATTGCCTCCAAAGATTTAGTTAAATAATGATTTAACACAAAAAGAAATTATTGAAGGTCTGGAAAGATGTTGTTTCAGTATTGAGAAAAGGTGGGAAAAACTTGCGATTTTCACAGAGAAAGGAAGAAAAAGTATAGAAATATAATCAATTGAAACAAGAACAGGACAACAGAACCTTTTGTGCCATATTTTTCTCCTTTCGCTTTACAATTGGCTTGAACACCTTTATTGTATCGCGTTTGGAGTTTTTTTGGTATAACCTTCGACGCGCACCCGCATAGCGGGTGTTTTTTTGTCTCGCACCTAACGGAGCGAGATGAACTAATAGTCACTTAATCAAAAAACGCACCATATCAAAGACTAAAAAGTTTGATATCATGCGTCATGTCTTAAAATACTTGACTATACTTTCTATCCAAATGAACTTTTAACCAATCTCTTTGGCCAATCCACTCTTAAAACCAAAGAGCAATTTCTCGCTTAGCTGACTCTTCTGAATCTGAACCATGTACAACATTTTGGATAACCTCATTTTCTCCAGCAGCTTTTGCAAAATCACCTCGAATCGTTCCTGGTAAAGCTTCTTCTGGACGAGTTGCCCCCATCATAGTTCGCCAAGTTTCAATTACTTTGGGACCAGAAATGATACCTACAAGAACCGGTCCTGAAGTCATAAATTCACGAATCGGTGGGTAAAAACTCTGACCAACCAAGTCCTGATAGTGCTGATCAATCAACTCTTCTGAAACCTTTGTACGCAACTCCAATTTTTCGATTGTAAATCCACGTTGTTCGATGCGTTTCAACACTTCACCTACTAGTCCTCTTTTTACACCATCTGGTTTAATGATAAAAAATGTTTGTTCCATACCCGTCTCCTTTGTCAGCTTTTTTCTTTTATTTTACCACATTTCATGGAAAAATGGAGAAAGTTTTCAGAAAAGAGAAAGAGAACCCGAAGGCTCTCTCATCTGCTTTTATTCTACTGTTTCTTCCACAGTTTCAACGGCAGTATCCACAACTACTTCTGTTGTTTCTTCATTTCCTTCTTCCTCTACTGGAGGATTAAGGTATTCTTCTTCGTTGATAGCATGTGGTTCAAGGTTGCGGTAACGAGCCATACCAGTACCTGCTGGGATGATCTTACCGATGATAACATTTTCTTTAAGTCCAAGGAGATGGTCTTTCTTACCGCGGATAGCTGCATCTGTAAGGACACGAGTTGTTTCCTGGAAGGAAGCAGCTGACAAGAAACTATTTGTTTCAAGTGAGGCTTTGGTAATTCCCATAAGGACTGGACGACCAGTCGCTGGAACTCCACCTGCGATAAGGACATCTTTGTTGGCATCTGTAAAGTCATTGATATCCATGAGAGTACCCATGAGAAGATCTGTGTCACCTGGATCCATGACACGGACTTTACGGATCATTTGACGAACCATTACCTCGATGTGTTTGTCACCGATTTCTACCCCTTGGCTACGGTAAACTTTTTGTACTTCACCGAGAAGATAAGTTTCAACTGACAAGACATCACGGACTGCAAGGAGACGTTTTGGTTGGATAGAACCTTCCGTAAGAGCAGCACCACGCGCTACTTGGTCTCCAACTTCAACACGCATACGAGCTGTAAATGGAACAACATATTCACCTTCGCCAGTTTCACCCTTAACAAAGACTTTCTTGGTACGAGTTGATGCATCTTCTTCGATAGCGGTAACTTGTCCTTTAACCTCTGTGATAACCGCTTCCCCTTTAGGATTGCGGGCTTCAAAGATTTCTTGGACACGAGGAAGACCCTGAGTGATATCGGTATTTGAGGCAACCCCACCCGTGTGGAAGGTACGCATTGTAAGCTGTGTACCAGGTTCCCCGATAGATTGGGCAGCGATTGTACCAACTGCTTCACCAACTTCAACTGCATCACCAGTCGCCAAGTTGATACCATAACAGTGACGGCAGACACCGTGACGAGTGTTACATGTAAATACAGAGCGAATAGTTACTTCTTCCACACCAGCATTAACAATTTCACGCGCTTTGTCTTCTGTAATCAACTCATTTGGACCGATAATCACTGCACCAGTTTCTGGATGTTTAACAGTTTTCTTAGTGTAACGACCATTGAGACGTTCTTCTAGAGACTCGATCATCTCTTTTCCTTCCGCGATAGAACGGATCAAGAGACCACGGTCTGTTCCACAGTCATCCTCACGGATGATAACGTCTTGGGCAACGTCAACCAAACGACGAGTCAAGTAACCTGAGTCGGCTGTCTTAAGGGCCGTATCGGTCATACCTTTACGCGCACCGTGAGTTGAGAAGAACATTTCCAATACCGACAAACCTTCGCGGAAGTTTGAAAGGATTGGCAATTCCATGATACGTCCGTTCGGAGCTGCCATCAGACCACGCATACCGGCAAGCTGTGAGAAGTTTGAGATGTTACCACGGGCTCCAGAGTCCATCATCATAACGATTGGGTTCTTAGGATCTTGGTTGGCAATCAAGCGTTTCTCAAGTTTTTCACGGGCAGCACGCCATTCAGCTGTAACGGCATTGTAACGCTCGTCGTCTGTAATCATACCACGACGGAATTGTTTGGTGATTTGTTCTACACGTTTGTGTGATTCTTCAATGATTTCAGCCTTGTCATCAACGACTGGGATATCGGCAATACCCACTGTCAATCCTGCAAGAGTTGAGTGGTGGTAACCGAGGTTTTTCATACGGTCAAGTAGGGCAGAAGTTTCTGTCGTACGGAAACGTTTGAAGATTTCAGCGATGATATTTCCAAGGTTTTTCTTCTTGAATGGAGGGTTGAGTTCAAGTTTGCTGATTGCTTCCTTGATATCTCCACCAAGTGGCAAGAAGTATTTGGCTGGAACGCCTTCTGTCAAGTTGGCATTGTTTGGTTCTTGCAAGTATGGTAGGCCCTCTGGCATGATGTCGTTGAAGAGGATTTTACCAACTGTTGTAAGCAAGACCTTGTGTTTTTGCTCTTCTGTCCAAGGCTTGTTGAGGCTGTCTGTTGCGATACCAACACGTGAGTGAAGGTGAACATAACCATTACGGTAAGCCATAACCGCTTCGTCACGGTCTTTGAAGACCATTCCTTCACCTTCACGACCAGCTTCTTCCATAGTCAAGTAGTAGTTACCCAAAACCATGTCCTGAGATGGAGTAACAACTGGTTTACCATCTTTCGGGTTCAAGATGTGCTCAGCAGCGAGCATCAAGATACGAGCTTCTGCTTGAGCTTCTTCTGAAAGCGGTACGTGGATGGCCATTTGGTCTCCGTCAAAGTCGGCATTGTAGGCTTCACAGACAAGCGGGTGCAAGCGAAGGGCCTTACCATCAATCAAGACTGGCTCGAAGGCTTGGATACCCAAACGGTGAAGGGTCGGTGCGCGGTTCAAAAGTACTGGGTGTTCTTTGATCACTTCTTCAAGGATATCCCAGATACGCTCGTCTCCGCGTTCCACCAAGCGTTTAGCTGCTTTGACGTTTTGTACAATATCACGGGCAACGATTTCACGCATAACGAATGGTTTAAAGAGCTCGATCGCCATTTCACGTGGCACACCACATTGGTACATCTTAAGAGTTGGACCAACGGCGATAACGGAACGTCCTGAGAAGTCAACACGTTTACCGAGCAAGTTTTGACGGAAGCGTCCTTGTTTACCTTTAAGCATGTGGCTCAATGATTTAAGTGGACGACTACCTGGTCCTGTGATTGGACGACCACGACGACCATTGTCAATCAAAGCGTCAACCGCTTCTTGAAGCATACGCTTCTCATTTTGAACGATGATACCTGGTGCATTCAACTCGAGCAAACGAGCCAAACGGTTGTTACGGTTGATAACACGGCGGTAAAGGTCATTCAAGTCAGATGAGGCAAAACGGCCACCATCCAACTGCAACATTGGACGAAGATCTGGTGGAATAACTGGAAGGATGTTGAGAATCATCCATTCAGGTTTGTTTCCAGACTTGTAAAAGGCATCCAAAACATCCAAACGACGGATGGCTTTGACACGTTTTTGTCCAGTCGCTGTTTTCAACTCTTCTTTGAGTTCAGCAATTTCTTTTTCAAGATCTACTTGTTTTAAAAGGTCTTGGATAGCTTCAGCACCCATCTTGGCAACGAATGATCCATAACCATACTCACGCAAGCGCTCACGGTATTCGCGCTCTGTCATGATAGACTTGTGCTCAAGTGGTGTATCCTTTGGATCAATCACCACATAAGCCGCAAAGTAGATAACTTCCTCGAGGGCACGAGGACTCATATCAAGGGTCAAGCCCATACGGCTTGGAATCCCCTTGAAGTACCAGATGTGAGATACAGGAGCTTTCAACTCAATGTGCCCCATACGCTCACGACGAACTTTCGTACGCGTTACTTCAACCCCACAACGGTCACAAACAATTCCTCTGTAACGAATGCGTTTGTACTTACCACAAGCACATTCCCAGTCTTTTGTAGGACCAAAGATAACTTCATCAAAGAGTCCTTCACGTTCTGGTTTCAAGGTACGGTAATTGATTGTTTCAGGTTTTTTGACTTCTCCATAAGACCATGAACGGACTTTACTTGGAGAAGCTAGGGTGATTTGCATACTTTTAAAACGATTTACATCAACCACTATTTCTTCCCTTTCTATTCTAAGTGAACTGCTTATTCTTGTTCAGCAGCTTCTTCTGTTGCTTCCGCTTTTGTTGCTTTTTCAGCTTCTTCAGCTTCAAAGGCTGCTTTAGCCTCTTGTGCTGCTTTTTCGCGGGCTTTTTCAAGGTCATCTACGTGGATGACATCTTCGTCCATTCCTTCATCCAAGTCGCGAAGTTCCACTTCTTGGTCATCTTCGTCTAGGACACGCATGTCAAGACCAAGAGATTGCAATTCTTTGACAAGAACTCGGAAGGATTCTGGAACACCTGGTTTTGGAATTGGTTTTCCTTTTGTAATAGCTTCATAAGCTTTCAAACGTCCGTTGATATCGTCAGACTTGTAAGTCAAGATTTCTTGAAGGACATTTGACGCACCGTAGGCTTCAAGAGCCCAAACCTCCATCTCACCAAAACGTTGTCCACCAAACTGAGCTTTACCTCCGAGTGGTTGTTGAGTAACGGTTGAGTATGGTCCGACTGAACGCGCGTGCAATTTATCGTCAACCATGTGGTGGAGTTTGATCATGTACATGACTCCGACAGAAACACGGTTATCAAACGGTTCACCAGTACGTCCATCGTAAAGGATTGTTTTGGCATCGCTATCCATACCAGCTTCTTTAACAGTTGACCAAAGATCTTCAGAACTTGCTCCGTCAAAGACTGGTGTTGCGATGTGGATTCCAAGAGTACGAGCCGCCATACCAAGGTGGAGCTCCATAACCTGACCGATATTCATACGTGATGGCACCCCAAGTGGGTTCAACATGATATCGACTGGAGTTCCGTCTGGAAGGTAAGGCATATCTTCTACAGGAACGATACGAGAGACAACCCCTTTGTTTCCGTGACGTCCAGCCATCTTATCTCCGACCTTGATCTTACGTTTTTGAGCGATGTAGACGCGAACCAGCATATTAACACCTGATTGCAATTCGTCTCCATTTGCACGTGTAAAGATCTTAACATCACGAACGACACCATCGGCACCGTGTGGTACACGAAGAGAAGTGTCACGCACTTCACGAGATTTGTCACCGAAGATAGCATGCAAGAGGCGTTCTTCAGCTGAAAGGTCTTTCTCACCCTTAGGCGTTACTTTACCTACAAGGATATCACCTTCTTTAACCTCAGCACCGATACGGATAATCCCCATTTCGTCAAGGTCTTTGAGGGCATCTTCCCCAACGTTTGGAATTTCGCGAGTGATTTCTTCAGGCCCAAGCTTTGTATCGCGTGTTTCTGATTCGTATTCTTCAAGGTGAACAGATGTATAGACATCGTCTTTCACCAAGCGTTCGCTCATGATAACGGCATCCTCGAAGTTGTAACCTTCCCAAGTCATGTAGGCAACGATTGGGTTTTGTCCAAGCGCCATTTCCCCATTTTCCATAGAAGGTCCGTCAGCGATAAAGTCACCTTTTTCTACAAGATCACCAACTCGAACAAGGGTACGTTGGTTGTAGGCAGTACCTGAGTTTGAACGACGGAATTTTTGAATATGGTAAACATCCAATGAACCATCTTCACGACGAACTTCTACCTTGTCCGCATCCGCATAGGTAACCTTACCGTCATACTGAGCAATTACAGCCGCTCCTGAGTCATGGGCCGCTTGGTATTCCATACCAGTACCAACGTAAGGTGCTTGAGGATTGATCAACGGCACAGCCTGACGTTGCATGTTGGCTCCCATGAGGGCACGGTTGGAGTCATCGTTTTCCAAGAAAGGAATACATGCTGTCGCAACGGCAACTACCTGTTTTGGTGAAACGTCCATGTAATCAACAATATTAGCTGGATACTCTTGGTTGACCCCTTGGTGACGTCCCATGACAACTTTCTCAGCAAATGTTCCATCTTCATTCAGACGAGAATTAGCCTGCGCTACAGTAAATTCATCTTCTTCATCGGCTGTCAACCAAACGATTTCGTTTGTGACAACACCTGTTTCACGATCAACCTTACGGTATGGTGTTTGAACAAAACCATATTTGTTCAAGTGTCCGTAAGATGACAAGTTATTAATCAAACCGATGTTAGGTCCTTCAGGTGTCTCGATTGGACACATACGACCATAGTGAGTGTAGTGCACGTCACGGACTTCATATCCAGCGCGGTCACGTGTCAAACCACCAGGTCCTAAGGCTGACAAACGGCGTTTGTGAGACAACTCAGAAAGCGGGTTGTGTTGGTCCATGAACTGTGACAACTGTGATGAACCAAAGAATTCTTTAACCGCAGCTGTTACAGGACGGATATTGATAATTTGTTGTGGTGTCAAGACTTCGTTGTCTTGAACAGACATACGTTCACGGACATTACGTTCCATACGAGAAAGTCCAAGACGTACTTGGTTGGCAAGCAATTCACCAACCGCACGGATACGACGGTTTCCAAGGTGGTCGATATCATCTACACGGCCAAGTCCTTCAGCCAAGTTGAGGAAGTAGCTCATTTCAGCAAGAATATCTGCAGGAGTGACGATACGAACCTTGTCATCTGGATTAGCATTACCGATGATCGTTACGACACGGTCTGGATCAGTTGGTGCAACAACCTTGAATTTTTGAAGAACAACTGGCTCAGTCACAACGGCTGCATCATTCGGAATGTAAACAATCTTGTTCAAATCACCATCCAAATGGCTTTCAATACTTTCAATCACGCTACGAGTCATGATTGTACCAGCTTCTACCAAGATTTCTCCTGTTTCAGGATCTACCAATGGCTCTGCAATGGTTTGGTTGAGCAAACGTGTTTTAACATTGAGTTTTTTATTGATCTTATAACGACCAACTGCTGCCAAGTCATAGCGACGCGGGTCAAAGAAACGAGCCACAAGCAAGCTACGTGAGCTTTCAGCAGTCTTAGGCTCACCTGGACGAAGGCGTTCATAAATTTCTTTCAAGGCTTCGTCTGTACGAGAGTCCATTGGGTTCTTGTGGATATCTTTTTCAACAGTGTTGCGAACCAATTCACTATCACCAAAGATATCAAAGATTTCATCATCACCTGAGAAACCAAGCGCACGAACCAAGGTCGTAAATGGAATCTTACGAGTACGGTCGATACGAGTGTAGGCAATATCTTTTGAGTCGCTTTCAAGTTCCAACCAAGCTCCACGGTTGGGGATAACAGTTGAACCGTAGCCCACTTTACCGTTTTTATCTACTTTATCATTAAAGTAAACACCTGGTGAGCGGACCAACTGAGATACGATGATACGTTCACCACCATTGATGATGAAGGTACCCATTTCTGTCATGATTGGGAAATCACCAAAGAAAACTTCTTGGGTTTTAATTTCGCCTGTTTCTTTATTGATCAAGCGGAAGGTTACAAAAATTGGTGCCGAGTAGCTAGCATCGTGGATACGAGCTTCTTCTAGCGTGTATTTTGGTTCCTTGATTTCATATCCAACAAATTCCAACTCCATTGTGTCTGTGAAGTTTGAAATTGGCAATACATCTTCAAACACTTCCTTAAGACCGTGGTCTAGGAAAGCTTTGAATGAATCAGTTTGAATTTCAATCAAATTTGGTAAGTCAAGAACTTCTTTGATTCTTGAAAAACTACGACGGGTACGATGTTTCCCGTATTGAACGTCATGTCCTGCCAAGATGATTCTCCTTTGTAAATAAGTTCCAAGCCTTGTCAATCAGGCTTTCTAATCGTCATATGGTTGTAAAACCCTTATCACCGTGTCCTATTGACGAATTTTCAGAATCTTTAAGTCTTTGTTACAAATTCTTGAAATCCTGAAAAAAAGCACAAAAAGAGCAGCTAAATCTGACTTTTTCAGAAGATTTAACTGCTGTGAGCCTTGTCTGGACAATATTTCAGACAAAACCTACGACAAATGATTACTCATATTATACCCTATTTAGCTAGATTTTTCAAGGGGATTGACGATTTTTTGACGAAATCTTTTCCTATAGAAAACTGAGTTTTTCTTTTAAAAATGTGATGAGTTCCATTTGCTCTTTGTAAATGTCATTTTTCCTATACCTATTTTATAAAAAATATAATAAATCTCTATTTTGATATTTTATCATATGTTGTTTTTCTTGACTTTACTTGGTTTTTATTTTAATATATATGTATAAATATAAAAGAATTTTAGTTCAATTACTTCAAAAACTTCCCAAAATTCGTGTTTTGGTCATTAGTCATCTAGATAGTGAGCACGCACAAAACCTAATTGACACCCTTTCCCACTACGGTAACAATCTCTATCTGTTTGACTCTTGGGAAAAGTCCAGTATCTCTTCCTCAATCTTCAATCAAATTCCACACGATATTGTTATCACTACCTTCCCTGTTTCCAACTGTCCGAAACCCATTATTTGTAGTCGGAATCTTTCTACTGTAGAACTATTTCACCACCTCCACCTTTTGGGTTCACAAATTCATAAAGAAAGACTAGCTTAGTCGTAACAGAAAACCTGTTGCGATTTTCTTTTGTTTTAATTTTGAGAAAACGCTTGCATATTATTTTACTACATGCTATACTGATATAGAAATTTATTGATTGGAGAATCATCATGAGAAAAACACCAGCTCAAACTGAGAAAAAAATGGTCTACAGCATCCGTTCCCTCAAAAATGGAACTGGTTCTGTCCTTATCGGCGCAAGCCTTGTCCTACTTGCTATGGCTACGCCAACTATCTCAGCCAACGAAAGTACACCAACCACTAACGCAAGTAATAGTGAAACTACTACTGCCCTTGCCCAACCTCTTACTGATGCAACAAACATCGCTGGCAAGAACGAAAGCGATTTTTCTTCACCTAACAATGCAAACGCTTCCCTAGAGAAAAAAGAAGAAAAACCTGCAACAGAGCCAACCACTCCTGTTGCAAGCCCAGCCGATTCAGCACCACAAACTGGACAAGATCGTTCAAGTGAGACAACTACTTCTACGAGTCCAGTAACGACTGAAACTAAGGCAGAAGAGCCAATCGAAGACAACTACTTCCGTATCCATGTCAAAAAACTTCCTGAAGAAAACAAGGATGCTCAAGGACTATGGACTTGGGACGATGTTGAAAAACCTTCTGAAAATTGGCCAAACGGAGCCCTGTCCTTTAAGGATGCCAAAAAAGATGACTACGGCTATTACCTAGATGTCAAATTAAAGGGAGAACAAGCCAAGAAAATTAGCTTCCTCATCAATAATACAGCTGGAAAAAATCTAACCGGCGATAAATCGGCCGAAAAACTAGTTCCAAAAATGAACGAGGCTTGGTTAGACCAAGATTACAAGGTTTTCTCTTACGAGCCACAACCTGCAGGAACTGTTCGCGTCAACTATTACCGTACAGATGGCAACTATGACAAGAAATCTCTCTGGTACTGGGGAGATGTGAAAAATCCAAGTAGTGGTGAATGGCCTAACGGAACAGACTTTACGGCCACAGGCAAATACGGTCGCTATATCGATATTCCACTCAAAGATGCAGCTAAAGACCTTGGATTTTTATTATTAGACAGAAGCAAGCAAGGAGATGACGTGAAAATCCGTAAAGAAGATTATAAGTTCACAGATTTGAAAAACCATAGCCAAATTTTCCTAAAAGACGATGATGAATCGATTTACACAAATCCATACTATGTCCATGATATCCGTATGACAGGGGCTCAGCACGTAGGCACTTCTAGCATTGAGAGTAGTTTTTCAACACTTGTCGGTGCCAAAAAAGAGGATATCCTCAAGCACTCCAACATCACTAATCACCTAGGAGAAAAAGTAGCTATTACCGATGTCGCAATCGATGAAGCCGGCAAGAAAGTGACCTACAGCGGAGATTTCTCTGACACACAACATCCTTATACAGTTAGCTACAACTCTGACAAATTCACTACCAAAACAAGCTGGCGTCTTAAAGATGAGACTTACAGCTATGATGGTAAACTTGGAGCTGACCTCAAAGAAAATGGAAAACAGGTTGATTTAACTCTCTGGTCACCAAGTGCTGATAAGGTTTCTGTTGTTGTCTACGACAAGAATGACCCTGAAAAAGTGGTTGGAACTGTCGCTCTTGAAAAAGGGGAAAGAGGAACTTGGAAACAAACTCTAGATAGCACAAACAAACTAGGCATCACAGATTTCACTGGCTACTATTATCAATACCAAATCGAGCGTCAAGGTAAAACTGTTCTTGCACTCGATCCTTACGCTAAATCTCTCGCTGCTTGGAATAGTGACGATGCTAAGATTGACGATGCCCATAAAGTGGCTAAAGCTGCCTTTGTAAATCCAGCTAAACTAGGACCTCAAGACTTGACTTATGGTAAGATTCACAACTTCAAGACTCGTGAAGATGCCGTTATCTACGAAGCTCATGTGCGTGACTTCACTTCAGATCCTGCCATTGCAAAAGACTTGACCAAACCATTTGGTACCTTTGAAGCCTTTATTGAAAAACTAGACTATCTCAAAGACTTGGGTGTGACCCACATCCAGCTCCTTCCAGTCTTGTCTTACTACTTTGTCAATGAATTGAAAAACCATGAACGCTTGTCTGAATATGCTTCAAGCAACAGCAACTACAACTGGGGATATGACCCTCAAAACTACTTCTCCTTGACTGGTATGTATTCAAGCGATCCTAAAAATCCAGAAAAACGAATCGCAGAATTCAAAAACCTCATCAATGAAATCCACAAACGTGGCATGGGAGCTATCCTGGACGTAGTTTACAACCATACAGCCAAAGTCGATATCTTTGAAGATTTAGAACCAAACTACTACCACTTTATGGATGCTGATGGTACACCTCGCACTAGCTTTGGTGGTGGACGTTTGGGAACAACCCATCATATGACCAAACGACTCCTAGTTGACTCTATCAAATATCTAGTTGATACCTACAAAGTGGATGGATTCCGCTTCGATATGATGGGAGACCATGATGCAGCTTCTATTGAAGAAGCTTACAAGGCCGCACGCGCCCTCAATCCAAACCTAATCATGCTTGGTGAAGGTTGGAGAACCTATGCTGGTGATGAGAACATGCCTACTAAAGCTGCTGATCAAGATTGGATGAAACATACCGATACTGTCGCTGTCTTTTCAGATGACATCCGTAACAACCTCAAATCTGGTTATCCAAACGAAGGTCAACCTGCCTTTATCACAGGTGGCAAGCGTGATATCAACACTATCTTCAAAAATCTCATTGCTCAACCAACCAACTTTGAAGCAGACAGTCCTGGAGATGTCATCCAATACATCGCAGCACATGATAACTTGACCCTCTTTGACATCATCGCTCAGTCTATTAAAAAAGACCCAAGCAAGGCTGAGAACTATGCTGAAATCCATCGTCGTTTGCGACTTGGAAATCTCATGGTCTTAACAGCTCAAGGAACTCCGTTTATCCACTCCGGTCAGGAATATGGACGTACTAAACAATTCCGTGACCCAGCCTACAAAACTCCAGTAGCAGAGGACAAACAACCAAACAAATCTCACTTGTTGCGTGATAAGGACGGCAATCCATTTGACTATCCTTACTTCATCCATGACTCTTACGATTCGAGCGATGCTGTCAACAAATTTGACTGGACTAAGGCTACAGATGGAAAAGCCTATCCTGAAAATGTCAAGAGCCGTGACTATATGAAAGGGTTGATTGCCCTTCGTCAATCTACAGATGCCTTCCGACTTAAGAGTCTCCAAGATATCAAAGACCGTGTCCACCTCATCACTGTTCCAGGCCAAAATGGTGTGGCAAAAGAGGACGTGGTAATTGGCTACCAAATCACTGCTCCAAATGGGGATATCTACGCAGTCTTTGTCAATGCGGACGCAAAAGCTCGTGAATTTAATTTAGGAACTGCATTTGCACATCTAAGAAACGCTGAAGTTTTAGCAGATGAAAACCAAGCAGGACCAGTCGGAATTGCCAACCCTCAAGGCCTTGAATGGACTGATAAAGGATTAAGACTGAACGCTCTTACGGCTGTGGTTCTCCGCTTGTCCCAAGGTGGTGCCATTGTCGCTCCAACTGTGGAAGAAAAGCCAGAATTTGATCTTTCTAGCTTAAAACAAGAACAAGGTCACAATAATGGTCAAGACAATATTTCAAATCGAGTAGACAAACCTGAACATCAAGATCCAGCTCCACAAGCTAGACCTGATTCTACTAAACCGGATGCAAAAGTAGCTGATGCGGAAAATAAACCTAGCCAAGCTACAACTGATTCACAAGCTTCACAACCAGAGCAAGAAGCACAAGCATCATCTGTAAAAGAGGCGGTTCAAAACGAATCGGTAGAAAACTCTAGCAAGGAAAATATACCTGCACCCCTAGCTAAACAAGCTGAACTTCCAAATACAGGAATCAAAAACGATAACAAACTCCTGTTGGCAGGAATCAGTATCCTTGCCCTTCTAGGTCTCGGTTTCTTACTAAAAAACAAAAAAGAGAACTAAACTAGCCCTCCTATAGAAAAATCCCCCAAGCCTTAACGCACGGGGGATTGATTTTTGTACAATATTTATTGTCCTAATAAGCCTGATTAGGATTTTTTATTAAGTCTCTTTCATAGCAAAGTAAGCCCGTACTTTTGGAGCCACTTGCGTGCCGAAGAGTTCAATAGCTCTCAGAACCTGGTCATGAGGCATGGAACCAAGCGGTAGATGGAGCATGAAGCGGTCCAATCCTAAATCCTCTATCATGCGAACCAATTTTTCTGCCACCTGATCTGGATTGCCCACAAACATAGCGCCATTTGGCCCAACTTGCTCCAAATATTGCTCATAATGCAACTCCTGCCAATGCGGACGGTCTTTGGAAATAGCATCCACCACTTGCTTGGTCGGATGGAAATAATCTTTCACAGCCTGCTCGCCATCTTCAGCAATCCAGCCCCAAGAATGGGCTCCAACCTTTAGTTCATGACTGGCATGACCCGCTTCGCTCCCAATCTCACGATAAGCCTGAATCAACTTTTTAAAATAACGCGGATTGCCACCAATAATGGCATAAACAATCGGTAGGCCTGCCTGAGCAATCTTCACTGTTGATTCGACATGACCACCTGTCGCTATCCACAAGGGTAATTTGTCCTGAACTGGACGAGGATAGACTTCTTTGCCAGAAATTGTTTGGGTCAATCGACCTTGCCAATCTAACTTGGTCTTTTCATTGACTAACTGGAGCAAGTCTAATTTCTCATCAAAAAGGGCTTCGTAGTCTTTCAAATCATAGCCAAACAAGGGGAAAGATTCCGTGAAAGAACCCCTCCCAGCCATAATCTCCGCTCGTCCATTTGACAAAGCATCGATAGTGGCATACTGTTGAAACAAACGAATAGGGTCCATACTCGAGAGAATGCTGACTGCACTGGTCAAACGGATTTTCTTGGTATTGACTGCCCCAGCTGCCAGAACAATCTCTGGGGCTGATACTGCAAAATCCGCTCGATGGTGTTCATCAATCCCATACACATCCAAACCAACCTTGTCAGCCAGTTCAATCTCTGTCAGCAACTGGCGAATGCGTTCGGCATGACTGTAAGTCTGCCCAGTTCCTTCAAGCTCCGTTGTTTCACCAAATGTTGAAATTCCCAATTCTATCACTGTGATTCCCCCTGTCTATTTCTGCCCTTCAATTTGAAAAATTATTCTAACACGAATCTTGACTACAAGCAACCAATCTGCTCACAAGAAAAAGCCTAGATAACTAGACTTTTTTAGCTTATTCTACCGTTACTGACTTAGCAAGGTTACGTGGTTTGTCCACATCAAGTCCACGGTGGAGTGTTGCAAAGTAAGCGACCAATTGCGTTGGTACAACCATTGAAATTGGTGAGAGGTAAGGGTGTACAGCTGTAAGGACGATATCGTCTGTCTCTTTAGCAACATTTTCTTCTGCGATAGTGAGAACCTTAGCACCACGAGCTGCCACCTCTTGGATATTTCCACGAGTGTGGTTGGCAAGAACTGGGTCTGACAAGAGCGCTAAGACAGGCGTTCCTTCTTCAATCAAGGCAATGGTTCCGTGCTTAAGTTCTCCTGCCGCAAATCCTTCACACTGAATGTAAGAAATCTCTTTGAGTTTGAGACTTGCCTCCATGGCTACGTAGTAATCTTGACCACGTCCGATATAAAAGGCGTTACGAGTTGTTTCGAGAAGCTCACGAACCTTAGCTTCAATGGTTTCTTTCTCTGAAAGAGTTGATTCGATAGACTGGGCTACAATTGACAATTCATGAACCAAATCAAAGGCTTGCGCTTTGACATTGCCATTTGCTTCTCCAACTGCTTTTGCCAGGAAGGCAAGGGCTGCAATTTGTGCTGTATAGGCTTTAGTTGATGCCACGGCAATTTCAGGACCCGCGTGAAGAAGCATAGTATGGTTAGCTTCACGTGACAGAGTTGATCCTGGCACATTTGTCACTGTCAAACTTGGAATACCCATTTCATTGGCCTTAACCAAAACCTGACGGCTATCCGCTGTTTCACCAGACTGACTGATAAAGATGAAGAGTGGTTTCTTGCTGAGAAGTGGCATACCATAGCCCCACTCAGATGAGATTCCAAGTTCAACTGGCGTATCTGTCAATTCTTCCAGCATCTTCTTAGAAGCAAATCCTGCGTGGTAAGATGTTCCAGCTGCAAGAATATAGATGCGGTCTGCGTCTTGAACAGCCTTGATGATAGCTGGATCAACGACTACTTGACCAGACTCATCTGTGTAGGCTTGGATGAGTTTACGCATAACCGTTGGTTGCTCATCAATTTCTTTAAGCATGTAGTAAGGGTAAGTTCCCTTACCGATATCTGACAAGTCTAGCTCAGCAGTGTAGCTAGCACGCTCACGACTATTGCCTTCATAGTCTTGCACTTCGACGCTATCAGCCTTGACGATTACCAACTCTTGGTCATGAATTTCCATGTACTGGTTGGTTTCACGAATCATAGCCATGGCATCTGAGCAGACCATGTTGTAGCCTTCCCCAAGACCAATCAAAAGTGGTGATTTATTCTTAGCCACGTAGATGACTTCAGGATCTTGTGAGTCAACCAAGGCAAAGGCATAAGAACCACGAATGATATGAAGGGCTTTTTTGAAGGCTTCAAGAACAGAAAGACCTTCTTCTTCAGCAAATTTTCCAATTAAGTGAACAGCGATTTCAGTATCTGTTTGCCCTTTGAAGTGGTGACCTGCAAGGTATTCTTCCTTGATTTCAAGATAGTTCTCAATCACCCCATTGTGAACCAAGACAAAACGTTCTGTCTCAGAGCGGTGTGGGTGAGCATTGTCTTCCGTTGGTTTCCCGTGAGTCGCCCAACGAGTATGTCCGATACCAGTTGTTCCCTCAACACCAGCTGTCTTGGCAGACAATTCTGCAATACGACCAACAGCCTTCACCAAATGGTTCTCAGCACCACCTAGGACAAAAATTCCCGCAGAATCATAACCACGGTATTCGAGCTTTTCAAGCCCTTGAATCAAAATATCAGTTGCATTTGTGTTTCCAACAACACCAACAATTCCACACATAGTATATACGACACAGACCAGCTGTGCTTTCTCCTTAAAATTGGTATAGTCTAATTCCTCTTTTGTAGAATCAGCAAAAACAGTATATACTTGTTTCTTTCACTTGTCAAGAGTAAAAATTGGTATAGTTCAAATTAAGCACCTGCAAAAAACTCTGACCAATTATAATAATCAGTCAGAGTCCTTTTTTAAAATCCATTATTATCGCTTAATTCCTTGAACCAGTGCCCTGATTTTTTCAGACGACGTTCTTGCGTTTCCAAGTCTAGTTCGACCAAACCATAGCGATTTTTATAGCTGTTGAGCCATGACCAGCAGTCAATAAAAGTCCAAATCAAGTAGCCCTTACAATTGGCCCCATCTTCAATAGCACGGTGCAGTTCACGAAGATGACCTTTTACAAAGTCAATACGATAATCATCTTGAATCATTCCATCTTGACGGAATTTTTCCTCTCCTTCAACACCCATACCATTCTCAGTCAACATCCACTCGATATTACCATAATTTTCCTTAATATTTTGAGCAATGTCATAAATCCCCTGCTCATAAATCTCCCAGCCACGATGAGGATTGATTTTACGCCCAGGCATCACATAAGACTCATAAAAATGTTCTGGCAAGAGTGGACTCTCTGGATGCTTAGCAAATCGAGGCGCCATAACACGCAAAGGTTGATAGTAGTTGACACCAAGGAAGTCCACTGTATTGTCACGAATGAGCTCCAGCTCCTCCTCTGTAGCATCAGGCAAGAGACCATGTTCATGCAAGATTTCTACCAACTCCTGTGGATAAGTCCCCAAAACAGACGGATCTAAGAAAGATTGGGCCTGAAAAAGATCCGCAATACGAGCAGCTTTGACATCAGCAGGATGCTGGCTACGTGGATAAGCCGGTGTCAAGTTTAAGACAATCCCAATCTTGGAATCAGGTAAAAGTTCATGACAGGCCTTAACCGCCCGACTGCTGGCCAATTGTGTATAATAAGCTACTTTAACCGCTGCCTCTGCATCCACCTTATGTGGATAATGGGCATCGTAAAAATAGCCAAATTCTACAGGAACGATGGGCTCGTTAAAGGTAATCCATTGATCCACCAAATCTCCATAAGTCTCAAAACAAAAACGAGCATAGTCTTCATAGGCTGAGACCGTCGCCTTATTTTCCCAACCATCACCATCCTCTTGAAGGGCAAAAGGCAAATCAAAGTGGTAGAGATTGACTAAAAGACGAATCCCCTTAGCCTTAATAGCCTCAAAGACCTTACGATAGAAATCCACACCTTGAGGATTGACTTTTCCACAGCCTTGTGGAAAAATCCGTGACCACTGAATGGAAGTCCGAAAGGCCGTGTGACCAGTTTCCAACAAGAGCTCGATATCCTGTTCCCAGTTTTCATAAAAGGTCGATGTCTTATCTGGTCCAATCCCATTATAGTAACGATTTGGCTCCACTTGGTACCAGTAATCCCAGAGATTATCACCCTTACCGTCACCAGCTACACGTCCTTCTGTCTGCGGTCCAGAAGTAGAGGAGCCCCAGACAAAATCCTTTGGAAATTTTAGCATACATTTACCTCTTTATCTACTCTACTCTTCGAAAATCAAATTCAAACCACGTCAGCATCGCCTTGCCGTGCTCAAGTACAGCCTGCAGCTAGCTTTCTAGTTTGCTCTTTGATTTTCATTGAGTATCATTTTTCCCATTATATAGAAAAAACAAGGTAAAAACTAGTTACATTTTTTCCTTGTTTTTCTTCTGATTATAGTTTTTATTTCTTGCTGAGGATTTCAAGCGTTTCAAGTAAGTTATCTGCATGAACTTCGATGGTGTCACCAGTCGCTTTAATCTTAACTTCTACGATGCCATCGGCCGCTTTCTTCCCAACAATGATACGGATTGGAAGACCAATCAAGTCACTATCGCTAAATTTAACACCGACACGTTCGTTACGGTCATCTGTCAAGACTTCGTAACCAGCTCCCATCAAGCTTGCTTCAAGCTTTTCTGTCAAGGCTTGTGCTTCTTCGTCCTTGACATTGACAGTAATCAAGTGCACATCAAACGGTGCCAATTCTTTAGGGAAATTGATTCCCCAAGCGTAACGGTATTCACCTTTTGGTGTTTTGTTAACAAAGAGACGAGCGTGTTGCTCCATCACCGCTGAAAGGAGACGGCTGACACCGATACCGTAACATCCCATGATAATTGGCACAGCGCGGCCATTTTCATCCAAAACATCTGCTCCCATGCTTGCTGAGTAGCGAGTGCCGAGTTTGAAGATGTGACCAATTTCGATACCACGCGCAAAGTTAAGGACACCTTGTCCGTCTGGAGAAATTTCACCCTCACGAACTTCACGGATATCCACATATTCTGCAGTAAAGTCACGACCTGGGTTCACACCAGTCAAGTGATAACCATCTTCGTTAGCACCCACAACTGCATTGCGAACATCTTGCACCTTACGGTCTGCAACGATTTTAACATTCTCTGGCAAACCAACTGGTCCAAGTGAACCAAAACCTGCTTGAACAACATTTGATACTTCTTCTTCGCTAGCAACGTCAAAGAAATCTGCTCCCAAGTGGTTTTTCAACTTGACTTCGTTGAGTTGGTCATTTCCAACTAGAAGGGCTGCAACAAGTTCACCATCTGCCATGTAGAAGAGGGTTTTAATCGTTTGTTCTTCTGGAACATTGAGGAAGGCTGCAACTTCATCGATTGATTTAACATCTGGTGTTGCAACACGAGTCACTTCTTCTTCAGCGACAACACGGTTGCTTGGTTTGTACTCGTTTGTTGCCATTTCCAAGTTAGCCGCGTAGCTAGATTCACTTGAGTAAGCAATGGTATCTTCACCAGAGACCATCCATTTGAGCAATTCTGCCTTGATTTCTTCTTGCACTTCTGCAGGAATTTCGTCAAATGAGGCAACTGACTTGTCCAAGACAACCCAGCGGTCAAGGTCTGTACGAGCAGGTGTAATGGCCATAAATTCTTGGCTGTCCTTACCACCCATAGCTCCACCGTCACCAATGATAGCCTTGAAGTCTAAACCACTACGAGTGAAAATACGCTCATAGGCAGCCTTATACTCATCATAAACACTGTCCAAGCTATCATAGTTAGCGTGGAAACTGTACGCATCCTTCATGATAAACTCACGTGTACGGAGAAGTCCATTACGTGGGCGTTTTTCATCACGATACTTAGGCTGGATTTGGTAAAGGTTGAGTGGCAATTGCTTGTAAGACTTAACAGAATCACGGACAATAGCTGTAAAGGTTTCTTCGTGAGTTGGACCTAAGATAAAGTCTGATTTTTCACGATTTTTTAGTTTGTAAAGGTCTTCACCATAAGTTTCATAACGACCTGATTCGCGCCACAACTCTGCACTGAGAAGGGCAGGAGCCAACATCTCAACGGCACCAATCTTATCAAATTCTTGGCGCATGATGTTTTTGGCTTTTTCAATCACACGGTTGGCAAGTGGTAGGTAAGAATAAACACCTGCAGAAACTTGACGAACATAACCAGCTCGCAACATAAGAGCGTGGCTGATAACTTGAGCATCGCTTGGCATTTCGCGAAGCGTTGGGATAGGCATTTTACTTTGTTTCATAATATTCCTCGATTATCTAAAAAAGAGTCGCATAATGTCATTCCAGGTCACAGCAATCATCAAGACAACCATGATGACCACTCCGGCCAAGGTGACATAGGTTTCAATTTCTTGTTTCAATGGTTTGCGGCGGATGGCTTCTAGGATATTGAGCACAATCTTACCACCATCCAATGCTGGAATCGGAATAAGATTAAAAATCCCAATATTGATGGAAATCATTGCCAAGAAGTCCAAGACATTCTCAATTCCATTTTTAGCAGCATCACTACTTGCCTTAAAGATGGCAACAGGTCCACCTAGCTTGTTCAAATCCGGTTGGAAAATCAGATTTTTCAGAGCTGAGAGAATTCGGAGAGCCGAGTCGGCTGCAGTTGTAAATCCACCTACAAACATAGATACAAAATCTGACTTAATCCCCGGTTGAACACCTAGAAGGTAACGGCCTTGACTTTCCTCGGGTGTAACCGTAACTTGTTTGTCACTACCATTTTCATAAATAGTCACATCCAAAGTCGGGGCTGTCTTAGCTTTGGTTTCTGTCTCCACAGCCTGAATCAAGCTTTCCCAGTTGTTAATCTCATGTGAGCCAATCTTGGTAATCTGAGCCGTTTCTGGCACTCCTACCTTGGCCAAGGCCCCTTGGGGCATGACATGGAACTGGTTTGTTTCAACATCTCTGACACCACCCTGCATAAAGATTAAAATCCAGAAAACAACAACACCTAAGATAAAGTTGTTCATAGGACCTGCAAAGTTGGTAATCAGTTTTCCCCAGATAGTCGCATTTTGATATTGAACATCTAAAGGAGCAATCCGAACCTCAGTTCCATCTGCTTCCACAACCGTTGCATCGTGATCCACTGCAAATGTTTTTTCTTCTTCCAGAACCAAGCCCTTGATAAAGAGCTTATCTTCAAAGTCAAACTGGGTCACCTGCATAGGAAGAGCTGTTTGGTCCAATTTTTTACCTGAAAGATTGATGCGTTTAACTTTACCATCATCAGTAAGGGTCAAACTGACAGGAGTTCCTGTCTTGATTTCAGTCGTATCATCACCCCAACCAGCCATACGGACATAGCCACCCAGAGGCAAGATTCGAATGGTATAGGCCGTCCCGTCCTTACCAATGTGAGCAAAGATTTTTGGGCCCATACCGATGGCAAATTCACGCACTAGAATTCCTGACTTCTTGGCAAAGTAGAAGTGTCCGAACTCGTGCACCACCACAATAATCCCAAAAACCAGTATAAAGGTTAAAATTCCGAGCATTCTATCTTCCTTTCTCTAAAAGAGTCCAAATAAGTGCATGATTGGAAATACAAGCAACATACTGTCGAAACGATCCAAAACACCACCATGTCCAGGGATAAATTTCCCAGAATCCTTGACACCAAAGTGACGCTTAATCGAACTTTCTAGTAAATCACCAAATTGTCCAGCAATGCTAAAGAAAATAGCAAAGACTGACATCTTGTAAATTCCATACGGAAGAGCAACTGTCCTATCAACTATCATAAATATGATAGTTACTAAAATCGCACCTAAAATACCACCCAAGGCACCCTCAAAGGTTTTATTTGGAGAAACTGTCGGAGCTAATTTTCGTTTACCGTATCTCATCCCTACAAGATAGGCACCACTGTCTGTCGCCCAGACGATGCACAAGGCCAAGAGCGCCTTATCCAAACCGGCAACACGAGCATCTAGTAAAGCATTAAAACCAAAGCCCACATAGAAACTCATAGCAAGAGGGAAAACAGCATCCTCAATCGTATATGACTTGCTAAAAACAGTCGTTCCTAACATGATTGAAATCAAAACACTATAAGCAACCACATTCCCATCAACTGGCAAAAAAGTCAGGTAATTCTCCAAGGGAATGGTCAAGGCAAAGGTTGCAAAGAGGGTCAAAAGCCCCTCCATGGTCATGGTCTCTAAACCCCTCATCTTCAAAAGTTCATGCATTGCTAGCATGGCTATGATTCCGATGGCGATCTGAAGCAGAAGTCCCCCAATCATTAAAATTGGTAGGAAAATAGCCAGAGCAATCCCTGCGAACAAGGTTCTTTTTTGTAAATCCTTTGTCATATCTCCTCCTAAACTCCTCCAAATCGGCGATGACGACGATTGTAAGCAAGAATGGCTTCCTGCAAAGCCGACTCGTCAAAATCAGGCCACAAGGTATCCGTAAAATAGAGCTCACTATAGGCTCCCTGCCATGGAAGGAAATTGCTCAAACGCAATTCTCCACTAGTACGGATAATCAAGTCTGGGTCTCGTAACTCCTTAGGCAAATGCTGGGTGAAGAGATAGTTGCCAATTAATTCCTCTGTGATGTCACCTGGGTTGATTTTGGCATCTAACACATCCTGGGAAATCAACTTAAGAGCCTGTGTAATCTCAGCACGTCCACCATAGTTGAGGGCAAAATTAAGAATCAACCCTGTGTTGTTCTTAGTCAATTCCTCAGCTTTAGTCAGAGCTTCAAAGGTTTGCTTAGGCAGGCGGTCTGTCTCCCCAATCATTTGAATCTTAACATTATTCGCATGCAGTTCCGGGACATAATTGTCATAAAACTCTACTGGCAAGTTCATGATAAACTTGACTTCCTGATCTGGACGTGTCCAATTTTCCGTAGAAAAAGCATAGACCGTAATCACCTTAACCCCCAGTTTGTTGGCTGCCTTGGTCACAGTTTGCAATGCTTCCATGCCCGCCTTGTGTCCGAAGACCCGTGGTTGCATACGTTTTTTAGCCCAACGGCCATTCCCATCCATGATAATGCCAATATGAGCAGGAACCTGCGTCGGAACCTCTACTTCCACAGCCTTATCTTTCTTAAAAAATCCAAACATGATCTTATTCCTATTCAAAAATCTATCGTTTCATTATACCATATTTCTCCATTTTCTTCTATCACTAAGCTATTTATTCTCAGGCACAAAGCCCATTTTTCAAAAAAACGTAACTTCTCAAAGTAACTTCCACCTCTCTCCCAAAACTGGAAGTTAGTCTCAGACGACGAATGATGCTAGAATTAAGTCTGAGACTTTTCGTGAGGAGGCATCATGACGAAAAAACAAAAACATCTCACTCTAGAAGACCGTATTGACATTCAAACTGGAATCAGCCAACAGGAGACTTTCCGTTCCATCGCTGAGAAGATTGGAAAAGACCCGTCAACCATTTCAAAGGAAATCAAGCGCAATCGCATCATGCATCCAACATCCGTCAAATCTGATTGCACGGACTGTCCACTTCTCAAAAAAGCTCCTTATGTCTGTAACAACTGTCCAAAAAAGAGGACGGATTGTGGGTTTAACCGCTATCTTTACTATGCGAAAAAGGCGCAGGAACAGTACGAGACTATGTTGAGGGAATCCAGAGAGGGCATCCCCCTAAACCAGGAAAGTTTTTATCAGATGGACAAGATCTTAACCCAAGGCATCCAGAAGAAACAAAGTATCTACCATATCATTCAGACACATAACCTACCTGTGTCGAAAGCTACGGTGTATCGGCATGCCAAGCTGGGCTATCTGACAGCCAAGCCCATTGATTTCCCTCGGATGGTCAAGTTCAAGGCACGCAGAAAATYCAGAAAAGTAGCTATTCCCAAAGAGCTGAAAATTGGGCGGACCTAYCAAGATTTCCAAGAGTTACGAGAAACAGATGATTTCTTCAAATGGTTGGAAATGGACACGGTCATCGGCAGACCTGGTGGAAAGCTACTGCTCACCTTCAATGTTTCCTTCTGCAACTTCCTCTTCGCCTTGCTTTTGGACAACAAGACTGCTCTGGAGGTCGCCACTAAATTCGCAGCTTTGAAAGAAAGAGTCATGGACGGAGGGTATGCCTTCCATCAGCTATTCCCTGTCATTCTCACGGACAACGGATCTGAGTTCTCCTATGTGGAGGAGCTTGAGCGAGACATTGATGGGAAGTCTCACCTCTACTTCTGCGACCCTAGCCGTCCTGACCAGAAGGGGCGGATTGA